>JBGPGG010000030.1:0-29512 GCA_041483715.1 Thermoanaerobaculia bacterium | reverse complement strand
CTGCGCGGCGAGAAGCCCCGGCCGTTTCGCTTCAAGACGATTGGCCAGCTCGCTTCGCTCGGGCGCCGCACGGGCGTGGCGCAGATCTTCGGGATCAACTTCTCCGGCTTCGTCGCCTGGTGGATGTGGCGGACGATCTACTTCATGAAGCTGCCCCGCCTGGAGAAGCGGCTGCGCGTGGCGATCGACTGGACCTGGGATCTCATCTTCTCCAAGGACCTCGTCAAGTTTCTGTCGCGGCGCAAGGAAACGATCTCGGGATAGCATGGGGTCAGGTCTGAAAAACTGTGAATTTGAGAATGCTCGAGGCCGTTGTACGGTCAAGGTTCAAACTCAGAAGTTTTCAGACCTGACCCTAAAGAAGGAGTCTTGATGCCTACACTGATGGATCGCGCTTCGCGCTTGCGCCGGTTGATTCACTCGGTCTCGAGCGGTTTGCGCTGGCTGCCGCCCACGGTCGCCCGCCTGACGGTCGGCTGGATCTTTCTCCAGTCCGGGTGGGGCAAGCTGAACGATCTGCCCAAGGTCGTGGCGTTCTTCACCGACCTCGGCATCCCGGCGCCCCAGATCCAGGCGCCGCTGGCCGCGACAACGGAGTTCGCGTGCGGCGTGCTGATGCTGTTGGGCCTCTTCACGCGTGTGGCCAGCCTGCCGTTGATCGGGACGATGCTTGTCGCGATTCTGACGGCCCTGCGAGGCAACATCCACGAGCTCTCGGACCTCTTCGGCATGTCCGAGTACCTCTACATCGCGCTCCTTCTTTGGCTCGGGGCTTACGGGGCAGGCCCGCTCTCGCTCGATGCGGTGTTCGCGAGGCGGCTCGAAAGCACCGAGCGGCCGCTGCCCGGTCGCGCCGCGGCCCCCGCGCGCTGACCCGAACGCTCGAAGATTTTCCGAAAACTTACTACGGCCGCTCCTTAGGGACGGCCGTTTTGCTTGTCCGGCGTCCGTCGACCCCAAAACGTCCAAAACTTCGGAGCCCCGGAGTTCGGCCCCGGAAGGTCCCGGAAGCGAGTCCCGGCTCGGGATCCGTCCCGAGTTTCGCGTTCGTCCGCCGCTTCCGGCGCGCTGAACAACCCGTGGTGAGCGATTCCAGGGACGGAGCTCTCAACGCAGCCGCCGAAAGGCATGCGTCTTGACGGCGATCCAGACCTCGCGGCGCGGCGTGAGCCCGAGCTCTTCCGCGGCGGATCGCGTCAGGCGCGCGGTCCACTCGAGCCCGGCGGCGGTGATGCGGATCCAGGCGGTCGCGCCGGAGGCCTCGCACGAGATCACTTTTCCCGGATGGACGTTGCGCGCCGAGATGCCCTCGAGCGGCCGGGTCGAGACGAGGACGTCTTCGGGCGCGACGGAGAACACTGCGCCGGCGCCGGGCCGCGCCGTCTCCTCCGCCGGAACGGCGAAGAGCGCTTCGCCCACGAGCAGCGTACCCGTCTCCCGGATCCCGCTGGCCTTTCCGAGCAAACCCGAGAGGATGTTGTCGAACCGCGCCTCGGGGTCCACGAGCGACATCGAGCGCAGCGCTTCGTCGGGCGCGCCCGCGAACATGACGGCGCCCTCCCGCAGGACGAGGGCTTCCCGCGCCACGGCCCGGGCCTCACCGGCGTTGTGCGTGACGTAGAGAAACGGGATCTGCAGCGTGTCCCGCACGCGGAGCAGGTAGGGCAGAATCTTGCCCTTGAGAAGCGGGTCCACCGCCGCCAGCGGCTCGTCGAGCAGAAGCAATCGCGGCTCCGTCGCGATGGCCCGTGCGAGGGCGACACGCTGTCGTTCGCCGCCCGAGAGGGTGACGGGAAACCGGTCGAGCAGAGGCGCGATCTCGAGGATGGCGACGGCTTCATCGAAGATTCCCGCGCGGGCGCCCCGGGCCATCCCGAAGCGGACGTTTCCGCGGATGTCGAGGTGCGGAAAGAGGCAGGAGTCCTGCGGCACGTAGCCGACCCGACGCCGTTCGGGCGGCAGAAACACGCCCGCGGCAGTGTCCATGACCACTTCGCCACCGAGCGCGATCCGGCCCGACGCTTTCGGCCGCAGCCCCGCGATCGTCTCGAGCAGCGAGGTCTTGCCCGAGCCCGAGGGCCCCAGAACGGCGACGGTGTCGGCCGTCAGCGTCGCCGCGATGTGGAGGCGGAACTGCGGAAGGGGGAGGGCGACGTCGAGCTCGATCACGCCGCGGCCTTCTGCGCCCGCCGGTGCGTCAGGATCTCCGTCGTCCAGACGGCGGCAAAGGCGATGACGACCGTGATTCCCACGAGCCGCATGGCCGATGTGTCCTGGCCGATCTGGGTCCGCTGGAAGATCGCGAGCGCCATCGTCTGCGTGCGGCCGGGGATGCTGCCGGCGATCATGATGGTGGCGCCGAACTCTCCCAGCGCCCGCGAGAAGGCGAGCAGAGTTCCACCCAGGATCCCCCGCCAGGCGAGCGGCAGCGCCACGCGGCGAAAGACGGACGCGGGGCCGCTGCCGAGCGAGCGCCCCATCGCGAGCAGCCGCGGATCGATCTCTTCGAAGGCGGTGCGGGCCGGTCGCACGAGCAGCGGGAACGACATGACGGCCGTCGCGAGGACCACGGCTTTCCACGTGAAGAGAATCTCGACGCCCGCCCGATCGAGCAGCCGGCCGAGGGGGCCGGATTTCCGGAGGGCCTCGAGAAGGAGCAGGCCGACGGCGGTTGGCGGCAGCACCAGGGGCAGAGAGAGCAGCGTCTCGAGCAGTGTGCGCCCCGCGCCCCGGTGGCGCGCAAGATGCCAGGCCGCGAGGATGCCGATGGGCAGGATCAGCAGCGTGGCGATCGCTGCCGCGCGCAGCGTCAGCAGCAGGATCGAGAAGTCGTCGGGGGACATCATTACGGCGCGCCGCGAACGGTGAATCCGCGCCGGACGAACTCCGCACGGCCCCGCGGGCCCGAGAGGAAGAGGACGAAGTCGCCGGCGGCCTTCGGGTTCTTCGAGGCAGCGAGGGGCGCGAGCGAGTAGAGGATCTCCGGCCCGTTCTCGACGGCAAAGGCGATGCGGGCGGATTTCGCAATCGCGGCGTCCGTGCGGTAGACGATCGCGGCGGGAATCGCACCGCTCTCGACCGCCGCCAGCGCGGATCGGACGTCGAGGGTCGGGACGAGCTTCGGCTCGAGCTTCTCCCACAGGCCGAGTCCGGACAGCCACCGCTTCGCGTAGATGCCCGACGGAACCGAGGCCGGGTCTGCGAGAGCGATCCTCGGAAGGTTGACGAGATCCTCGGCCGTGGCAAGCCTGAACTTCGAGTCGGACGCAACGATGACCACGAGACCGTTAGAGAGGAACTCGCGCCGGTCGCCCGCCCGGACGAGCCCCGCCTTCTCGATGCCATCCATCCTTGCGGTGTCGGCCGAGAAGTAGACGTCGGCCGGAGCGCCGGCCGCGATCTGGCGCGCGAGGTCGCCCGAGGCGCCGAAGGAAAAGACGACGCGTTGGCCCGTCGTCGCCTCGTAGGCCTTGCCGAGGTCCTGGAGCGACTCGGTCAGGCTCGCGGCTCCGAAGACGAGCAGCTCCGTTTTCGGGTCCGCCGCACCGAGCGTCAGCAGCAGGGCGGGCAGAGCGACGGTGAGCAAGGTCCTCCGCATGGCTCAGGCCCGGATCAGCATGACTTCAGTGGCCTTGATGAGTGCATAGGCGGGGGAGCCGGTTTTCAATCCGAGCTGCCGGACGGCGGCTTTCGTGATGATCGCGGTCAGCGTCTGGCCGGCGACTTCGAGCGTGACCTCTGCGAGGAGGCCCGACTCGCGGATGCGCGTCACCGTCCCGAGAAGCTTGTTGCGGCCGCTGATGGCGTCCATGGCGACCGGTTGAGCCGTGCGCGCCGGCGCTACAGACGCGCCGAGCCGCCGGATCTCGCTCGCGGGAATCCGGTGGTGCCCGCCCGGGGTACGCACCGAGCGGATGCGCTTCTTGTAGATCCACTGTTTGACGGTCTGGTAGCTCACGCCGAGGAGCTTCGCGGCTTCGGCGGGAGTGAGCGGGCCTGGGGCAGAAGGTTTCACGAGTGAGTGATTTTATATGATTTCATACGGTTAATTTGCAAAGGGCGGCATGAAACGGGATGGCCGCCCCCTACGACCACAGCACGGTTGGACTTGAGCCCAAACGTGACGGTCACCGTCGGGTGGGGGAGAACCTTGTTGGAGCCGATGCCCGGACTTGAACCGGGGACCTGCGGTTTACGAAACCGCTGCTCTACCAACTGAGCTACATCGGCCCGGAGCGGGGCATCTTACGGAAAGGCCGTGCTGGCGTCAAACCGCCGGCCCGGAGCTGAAAGCTGACCGCTGAAAGCTGTCTCAGTCGAACCGGACCGAGACGATCTTCGAGCAGCCGGGCTCCTCCATGGTGACGCCGTACAAGACGTCGGCGGTCTCCATGGTGCGCTTGTTGTGGGTGATGGCGATGAACTGCGTGTCCTGGGTCATGTCGCGCAGGAGCTTCGTGAACCGGTCGATGTTGGCCTCGTCGAGCGGCGCGTCCACCTCGTCCAGGATGCAGAAGGGCGAGGGCTTGAACCGGAAGATCGCCATGAGGAGCGCGATCGCGGTGAGCGCCTTCTCGCCGCCCGAGAGCAGCAGGATGGACTGGTTGCGCTTGCCAGGCGGCTGCGCGTCGATCTCGATTCCGGACTCGAGCATGTCGTTCTCGTCGAGGAGCTTCATCTGCGCCACGCCGCCCTGGAAGAGGCGCTCGAACATCTGCTTGAAGTTCTCGTTGATCGCCCGGAACGCCTCCGCGAACCGTTCCGAGGAGGTCGCGTTGATCTTGCGGATGGACTCCTGGAGCTCGGCGATCGACTTCAGGAGGTCGTCGCGCTGCGCCGTCAGGAAGGTCAGCCGCTCGGACATCTCCTTGTGCTCTTCGAAGGCGAGGACGTTCACCGGTCCTAGCCGTTCGAGCGAGGCCGCGAGCTCCGCCACCTCGGTCTCGAGGGCAACGAGCCCCTCGGGCGAGGTGTCGGCCGGAGGCTCGAGCGCCTCGGGCTCGACGCCGAACTCCTCGCGAGCCTGGGCGACCAGGTGCTCGAGGTCGGAGGCTCCGCGGGTCGCCGTGACCTCGGCCTCGAAGCGGGCTTCCCGCGCCGCGTCGAGCGTTGCGCGGTCCGACCGGGTCGCTAGCTCGGCCGCCTCGACGCGGGCGGCGGCTTCCTTCGCCGCCTCGACCGCCGCGCCGTGCGCGACGGCCTTCTCTTCTCGCGCCGCAAGGTTCTGCTTCTGCCGCTGACGCGCGTCGTTTTCCTCCTGCGCGAGCTCTGCCGCCCGGAAGGTGATGCGCGCTTCCTCCTCGGTCGCTTCCGCGAGGCGGCGCTCGAGGCTGGAACGGGTCTCGAGGAGCGTGTCGCGCGCGGCTTCCATCGCGCGCCGCCGCTCCGCCGCGACCTCGGCCTCCGTCCTACGGTGGGCGAGCTCGTCCGACGCCGACTGGGCAAACGCCCGCCCCTCCGAGAGGGAGGCCGAAAGCGTTCCGATCCGCTGGTGCGCCGCCTCCTCCGCGCCGGCGTGAACGCGCTCCTGCTCCTCGAGCGCCCGCCGCCGCGTGTCGAGCTCGGCGGCCTCGTCGCTGAAGGCGCGGTGCTCGTCCGCGAGCGTGTCCCGCTCGCGGTGCAACCGGTCGCGCTCGGCAAGGCGCTCCTCGAGCCGCGCGGCGAACGCACTGTGGGCGGCGCGCGCCTCGCGCTCCCCTTCGCGCAGGGGAGGCAGCTCGCTTTCGCCCCGCTGGCGTGCGAGCTTCAGCTCCTCGACGCGCCGGTCGACGCCCCCGAGCGCGGCGCGCGCTTCGGCCAGACGGCGGCCCAGGGACTCTTCCTCGCGCCGGAGCGCAAAGAGGCCCGACGCTTCGGCCGCGGGCCCCGCGACGCGCACGATCGGGCCGCGAACGACTTCTCGGCCGCGGGTGACGAACGTGAATCCGGGATGCCGCTCGGCCAAGGCGAGCGCTTCGGAGAGGCTCTCGATGAAGGCGGTCGGCGGGAGCGCCGCTCGCTCCGCGAGGGAGAGCCCGGCGTGGCCCTCGAGGACGCCGTCCCAACCGAGCGCGCCGTCGGGGCGTTCGCAGCGTGATTCATGGCGCCAGTCGGCCCGCACTATGCGGCCTGTGGAAAGCAAGTGCATAGCGTCGACGGCCCGGCCGACGTTGCCCGTGGCGAGGAGTGCGTCGGTGTCGGCCCCGAGAACGAGCCCGACGGCATCCTCCCAGCCCGCGCGCGGACGGATGCGCTCCGAGAGGGCCCCGTGCTCGGCAAGCCCCGCTCCCCGGATTACGCCGCGCAGCTCGTTGACGCTCGTGTCCCGCGCGCGCAGCGTCTCGGCGATCGCGGCGAGCCGGTGCTCGAGCGCGCCGGCGGATTCGCGCGCGGCTTCGCGCTCGGTCTCGGCCTGCGCGAGGGCGGCTGCGGCGGACAGGAGCTCTTTCTCCACCCGGGTGACCCGGGCGGTCGCCTCGGCCGCTGCGGCGAGCAGGCGCGCGGCCTCCCGCTCGGCCTCGGAAGCTTCCTTTTCTCGGCCCGAGAGCTCTTCGACGATCTTTGCCGCCGCCTGGTTGAGGCGCGCGAGCGACGCCGCCACGCGCTCGGCGGCGAGGTCCACTTCGTGACGGGCGTTGCGCGTCGCGATCCGCTCGCCGGAGGCCGAGAGGGCCTGGCCGCGGGTCTCTTCGAGCTCGTGCTCGAGCATGGCGCAGGTGGACGCCGCCTCCGAAGCCTTTCGGTCCGCCTCCTCGCGGGCGAGCGAGCGAGCGCGCGCCTCCGCGACGGCCCGCTCCAGGCGCTCCTCGAGGTTCGTCAGGTCTCGGGCCGCGCGGGTCTGTTCGGCCGAGAAGTCCCGACCTTCGCGCTCGAGCGCGGCGCGCCGGCCGGCCAGGTCGATGGCCGCGCGCCGGTTGGCGTCGAGCAGGGCATCGTCGCGCGCGATGGACGCCTCGAGCGAGGCGAGCACCTCGCGCAGCGCGTCGCGCTGGCCCGTGGTCTCGTTCGCATCGAGGCGCGCCGTGGCGAGCGCCGCCTCGGCCCGGGCCAGCGCCGCCCCGGCCTCGGCCTCGCGGTCGCGCCGCTCGTCGCGAACGCGCTCGGCCGCCCGGAGCGTTTCCCGCAGCACGTCGCCGCGCGCGCGCGTGAGCGAGGCCTTGCCCTGGCGCAGAAGCTCGGACTGCTCCTTGTAGCGCGCCGCCCGCGACGCCTGCCGCTTGAGCGACGTGACGTTGCGCTCGATCTCCGAGATGATGTCGGAGAGACGGAGAAGATTGCCCCTCGTCTCCTCGAGCTTGCCTTCCGCGAGGCGCTTCTTCAGCTTGTATCTCGTGATGCCGGCCGCCTCCTCGATGAGGCGCCGGCGGTCCTGCGGCTTGGTGGAGAGCACCTGGTCGATGCGGCCCTGCTCGATCACCGAGTACGTGCGCACGCCGAGGCCGGTCCCGAGCAGCTGGTCCTGGATGTCCCGCAGGCGCACCTGCTTGTCGTTCAGGAAGTATTCGCCCTCGCCGTCGCGGTAGACGCGCCGGCCCACGCGCAGCGTCCCGTCGGAGTCGGCCTTCTCGCTGTCGCCGTTGGAAGCGGTGAGCGTGAGGATGACTTCCGCCATGCCGAGCGGGCGGCGCTTGGCGGATCCGTTGAAGATGACGTCGTCCATCTTTTCGCCGCGAAGCACCCTCGCGCTCTGTTCCCCGAGGGCCCAGGCGACGGCGTCGCTGATGTTCGATTTCCCGCAGCCGTTCGGGCCTACGACGGCCGTCACGGAGCCCGGAAAGGCGAGATCCACCTTCTCGTAGAAGGACTTGAAGCCCGAGATTTCCACCCGTTCGAGTCGGAGCATCTGCGGCGCAATGTAGCAAATGGAGGAGGGGCGTGCCACAACTTATTGGGGTCACGCGGGGCAGCCTACCCAACAGCAGGTGGAGCTGGCTGTAACCTGCTACGATCCCGCGGCCATGAAATCCGACATCGAGATCGCCCAGGAAGCCCGGTTGCGACCGATCGAGGAGGTCGCCCGCGAGGCAGGCATTCACCCGGACGATTTCATCCCCTACGGCCGCGACAAAGCCAAGATCGCGATCTCCGCAATCGCGCGCGCGGAGGCGGGGGGACGCCCCGAGGCTCCGCTCGTCCTCGTCTCCGCGATCACGCCCACGCCGGCCGGCGAGGGCAAGTCCACGACGACGGTCGGGCTCGGCCAGGCGCTCAACCGCCTCGGCAAGCGCGCGATCATCGCGCTGCGCGAGCCGTCGCTCGGGCCGTGCTTCGGCGTCAAGGGAGGCGCGGCGGGCGGCGGATACTCGCAGGTCGTGCCAATGGAGGACATCAACCTCCACTTCACCGGCGACCTTCCGGCGATCACGGCCGCGCACAACCTGCTCGCCGCCATGATCGACAACCACCTGCACCACGGCAACGCGCTCGGGATCGACCAGCGCGACATCCCGTTTCGCCGGGTGCTCGATAGGAACGACCGCGCGTTGCGCGACACGGTCATCGGCCTCGGGGGCAAGATCAACGGCGTGCCGCGCGAGACCGGGTTCGACATCACGGTGGCCTCCGAGGTGATGGCCATCCTCTGCCTCGCCCGCGATTTGAAGGACCTGAAGGAGCGCTGCGGCGCGATCGTCGTGGGGTACACCCGCGACGCGGAGCCGATCCGCGCCCGCGACTTGAAGGCCCACGGCGCCATGGCGGCGCTGCTCAAGGACGCCATCCATCCGAATCTCGTCCAGACGCTCGAGGGCACGCCGGCGCTCGTCCACGGCGGCCCCTTCGCCAACATCGCGCACGGCTGCAACTCGATCCTAGCGACGAAGATCGCGATGCGCTACGGCGACATCGCGGTCACCGAGGCGGGCTTCGGCTTCGACCTCGGCGGCGAGAAGTTCCTCGACATCAAGTGCGCCTACGCGGACATCTGGCCCTCGGTCGTCGTCCTCGTCGCCACCGTGCGCGCGCTCAAGATGCACGGCGGCGCCCCGAAGGACATGCTGGCCGTGGAAGACCTGGCGGCCCTTTCGCGCGGGGTCCTGAACCTCGAGCGGCACCTCGACAACGTGCGGATCTTCGGCCTGCCGGCGGTCGTCGCGATCAACCGTTTCTCGACGGATACCCCGGCGGAAATCGCCTTTCTCGAGAAGCGCTGCGCCGAGCTCGACGTGAAAGTGGCCCTGTCGGAGGTCTTCACGCGCGGGGGCGCGGGGGGCGAGGACCTCGCGCGGCTCGTGCTCGAGGAGATCGCCGGCGGCACCGCCCGCTACCGCCCGCTCTACCCGTGGGACCGGCCCCTGGCCGAGAAGATCGAGATCATCGCGCGCCGGCTGTACGGCGCAGGCGGGGTCTCCTTCTCGAAGGAGGCCGAGAACCGCCTGGCGCGCTACGAAAAGCAGGGCTTCGGGAACCTTCCGATCGTGATCGCCAAGACCCCGTACTCGTTTTCGGACGATCCGAAGAAGGGCGGCCGGCCCTCGGGCTTCACCCTGCAGGTCGACAAGACGCGGCTTTTCGCCGGGGCGGGGTTCGTGGTCGCGATCTGCGGCGACATCATGACGATGCCGGGCCTGCCGAAAAAGCCCGCCGCGGAGACAATCGACGTAGACGACAACGGAAGGGTTTCGGGCCTTTTTTAACTTTTCTTACAAATGACCGTCGGTCGCTGCACCGGAGCTCGACACGTATTGCACGCTCCCTCCGAAAGTGTGTAGTGTGGGGATGGTTTAGGAGACCTCCAGGCATGTTCACCCTCGAAGTTCGCAGGCGGCCGGGTACGGGTGCGGAAATGCATCGGATCACGGGTCCGAGCGCGACCGTGGGCGCGTCCTCGGGCAACGAGGTCGTGGTGCGCGCGCGCGGAGTCTACGGCCGGCACCTGCGCCTGCTCGAGCGCGACGGCGCGTATCATCTCGACCTCTTCCGCGGCATCGCCGCGGTGCAGTTGAACGGCCGCGAGTTCTCCGGCGGCGCGATCGCGCCCGGCGACCGGATCACCATCGGCGAGGCGACAATCACGGTCGTGGACGCGGCCCCCGCGATGCGCCCGACTCCCGTCAGGGAGATGCCCGAAGGCGACATTGCCGCGCCGGCGCCCGCGCCTTCCGCGCCGCAGTTGCCGGCGACGGAAGTGGAGTACCGGGGACTGCGGCTTGCAGCCTACGGGCTTTGCCGCCAGGCGCGGACTTCCGAGGATCTCGCCACGGAACTGACGGATTTTCTCGACCGCGAGCTGCCGCCGTCGGAGTGGGCCGTGGGAGAGTTCTCTGGCGTCGCCGGATTCCGGCCGCTGGCCTCGACCTTTCGCGAGAACCCGGCCCTGCCGCCGCGCATGGTGCAGGACATCCGCTCCGGCGAGCGCCTCGCGCGCTCCGAGAGCGTGACCGGCGTGCTGACGCTCGTCGTCGAGCCGCCGGCCGAGGGCGGCTGCGCCGGCATCCTCGTTCGCGAGACGCCGCGCCTGGCGGCCCGGGCGGTGATCTTTCTCGAGGAGCTCGTCCAGCTCGCCGGGATTGCGTTCGCGGGCCTGGGAGCGGAGCTCGAGGCGGGCGAGCCGGCCGTGCGCCAGACCCAGGAAGTGCCGATCGGTCCCGCCGCTCAGCCGGTCGAGGCGAGCCCCGCCGAGATCGTGCTTCGTTCGACGGACGACTTGAAGAAGATCGTCGAGACCGTCGAGCGCGAAGTGATCGACCGCGCCATGCGCCGCGTTGAAGGAAACCAGAGCCGCGGCGCCCAGATCCTCAACATCTCGCGCGGCTCCCTCATCGCGAAGCTCAAGGAGTTCGCGGTTCCGGACTACCGGTACCTGAGACGGGAAAAAGGCCGGAGGGGTTAGGAAGAAGTTCGGAATTCGGATTTCGGATTTAGGGCTTCAAATCCGACGTCCGAAATCCGACATCCGAAATGGTAAGTCCGGCTTTACCATCATCCACCACAACACGAACGGCGCCGCGAAGCGGCCGGCGATCTGGTAGAAGTGGAATCCCGCCGTCCAGAAGTTGCGCGCGAAGCTGCCGTAGTGTGCCTCGCTCCAGGCGCCCAGGCGCGTGGCGTAGACCGACTCGACCTGGAAGACGAGCGCGAGCACGTGGATTCCCCAGAGTCCCGCAGCGGCGAGCCAGAAGCGTCCGAAGCGGCGCGGCTCGAGGGGATGAGGCACGAACGCGAAGAGCGCCGCGAGCATCACGAAATTGAAGTGCAGGTCGGCGGCCGGCAGGCCAGGCCGGGGTGAGGCCGGCGGAAAGTCCGAACGGTCCACCCGGATCTCTCCGCCCGGGGCCGAGAGCGACGTGACGGCCGGCCTCTCGAAGATCCGGATGAGGAAGCCGGCGGTCGAGGCGACCGTTTTCTCGTAGGGCCCCGAAAAGGCGAACCAGAACGCAAGGCCGGCGGCGAAACCGGCGGCCATGAGCGCCGCGGCCCGTCCGTCGAGCTTGAGCCGCGTGCCGGCCGTCTCCTCAGCGACCCGGCGACGGCCCATGCTCTCCGACGGTTTCGGCGGCGCGTGTCCGTTGCTCGCGCGATGCCCAGAAGAGAAAGAGGAGCACGCTGAAGAGCACGACCGCGGACTGCCAGAGCACCGTGTGCGATGAGGAGAAGAGCGCCGGCCGATGCGCGCCGATCCAGAAGAGCGAGACGACGCGCACGAGGTTCAGGGCCTGGATCGCGGCTAATCCCGCAACGAGCCCGAGGGCCCGCCGGCGCCACGGCGCCGGGAAGGCGAGGATGGCCGAACCGAAGAGGAGCGCGGCCTCGACCCCGTTGCAGCCGTTCTCGATGTTGACCGCGAAGTCCCCCGATCGGATCTCGGTGCTTGCGACGGAAACGTTCTCGCCGATCGCGGAAAGGATCACAGCGCAGATGCGCGCCACGCCGGCCGTGAAAGGGACG
Source organism: Thermoanaerobaculia bacterium (assembly GCA_041483715.1). GTDB lineage: Bacteria > Acidobacteriota > Thermoanaerobaculia > UBA5066 > Gp7-AA6 > DAHUXD01. The sequence continues at coordinate 17,647 of JBGPGG010000030.1, read as the reverse complement.
ATGACCGCGTCATTGACGGGGTTCGAGGCGACGACGAAGTAGAAGCCGAGGAGAAGGGCCACGAAGCGGGCGAGAAAGAGCAGCGAGCGCCGGTTCGAGGTTGCTGCCTTCCCGTTCCCCTTCATCGGGCGGCATTATCCAGCGATTCCTGGTGCTCGAGGATCGAGGCGCACAGGGCGCGAAGGCCGGAGGGCAGCGTCAGGAGCAGCTCGCCCTGCGCGTTCAGCACGACCTGCTCGGTCACCGCGGAGGCGAGGAGGTTGCCGGATTCGCTGCGGATCTCGTAGTCCATCACGAAGCGCGCCACGTTCGGCGGCCGGAGCCTCACCGTGACCCGGATCGTCTGGTCCGGCATCGCCGGCGCGCGGTACTTGAGCTCCATGCGCGTGATGGGCACCTTGTAACCAATCGCGAGGGCTCGCAAGGCGGTGAAGCCGAAGCGTCCGGTCAACGCCTCGCGCGCCTGCTCGAGGTAGAGCGCGTAGCGGCCGTGCCAGACCACGCCGTAGGGATCGCATTCGGCAAAGCGCACGGGGATCTCGAGCGTCAGGCCGCACAGCGGCTCGGCCGGGCGCACGGAGGCGGTCACGCCGCCTCGAGGACTGCGGCGAGGAAGTTGCCTCCCGCGCCGAAGGAGTTGACGAGGGCGCGCCGGGGAGCGCCGTTGCCTGCGGCGAGGGCGCGCGCGGCCGCGACGAGCTGCGCGCCGCCCGCGGCGGCCATCTCGCCGATTGCGTCTTTCACGGCGAGCTCGGGCGGCAACGCCTCGCCGAAGATCGAGCGCATCACTTGGGCTTCCGCCCGGTCCATCTCGGCCACGCCGTCGCGCGAGGGGAGCCAGAGGCCGATGTCGGCGGGTCGGGCGCCGGCGTCCTCGAGGGCGCCGCGGATCGCGCGCCCCATCGCAGCGGCGTCCGGGGCAAAGCGGTACGGCTCGGACGCGACTCCCGCAGTCGCGATCCCGGCCAGGCGGGCCAGCGCCTTCGCGCCGCGGGCCCGCGCGCTCTCCTCTTCCTCTAGGAGGATGACGAAGGCGCCTTCACCCTGCACGATCCCGGAGGCCCGCTTCTCGCCCCGCAGGGCCCCGACGCGATCGAAGCCCATCGCGTAGAAGAAATTCCACTCGTCCACCGCGCCCGCGAGCATCGCCTTCGCGCGCCCCGACGAGAGCGCCAGGGCGGAGTAGAGCAGGGCGTTTAAGGCCGACGGGTCCTTCTGCGTGATCGTCACGTTGGGCCCGAAGATCTTCAGCTCGATCGAGGTCTGCGAAGCGGGCGCATTGGCGACCGTGTTCGGGAAGTGGAACGGAGGCGCCGCCTCCGGCGACTCGAGGAACAGCACGCGCAGGAACTCCGTGAGCGCGCCGGCCCCTGCGGAGCCCGTGCCCATCGCGATGCCGATCGCCTCGGGCGCGTCGGCGATCCGGTACCCGGCCTCGGCCACCGCCTGCATGCAGGCGATGAGCGCGAACTGGCTGCCGCGATCGAGCCGGCGCGCTTTCATCGCCGGGATCTCCGGCTGCGGCGAGAATCCGTCGTAGCGCGCGGCGTGCGTGGCCTGGAGGTCCTTTCGCTCCTCGGGCGGGAGCGGGCGGACGGCGCATTCGCCGGCCGTCAGCCGCTCGAAGAACTCGGAGGCGCTTCGCCCGAGCGGGGAGACCGCGCCGGTCCCGGTGACGAGCCCGCGGGAGGCCATCAGGCCCCTTCGTATCGCGCGAGGACGACGACCGAGCTGTTGCCGCCGAAGGCGAAGGAGTTCGAGAGCGCGACCCGGACGTCGTGGTCCCGGGCGGCGTTCGGAACGTAGTCGAGATCGCACGCGGGGTCCGGGTTCTCGTAGTGGATCGTCGGCGGCACTTTGCCGTCGCGCACGGTCAGGGCTGTCGCCACCGCTTCGATCGCCCCGGAGGCGCAGAGGCAGTGCCCGATCATGGACTTGATCGAGGAGATCGGGATCTTCCGCGCGCGGTCGCCGAGGGCTGCCTTGAGCGCCGCGGTCTCGGCCGAGTCATTCTGCGGCGTCGCCGTGCCGTGCGCGTTGACGTAGTCCACTTCGCTCGGGTCGAAGCCGGCATTGTCGAGCGCGGCCGCGATCGTGCGTCCGCCGGCTGTGCCCGAGGGATCGGGCGCGGTCATGTGGTACGCGTCGGACGTCACGCCGTAGCCGCGGAACTCCGCGACGACGGGCGCGCCCCGGCGCCGGGCGTGCTCGGCCTCCTCGAGGACCATGATGCCGGCCGCTTCGCCGATCGACAGCCCCTTGCGCTCGCGGTCGAAGGGGCGGCAGGGGTCAGGATCCACCGAGCGCAGCGCATTGAAGCCGCCGTAGGTCAGCCGCGCCAGGACGTCCGATCCGCCCGTCACGACGACGTCGGCGAGGCCCGCGGAGATCGCGTCGAAGGCGTAGCCCATGGCGTTGGCCGAGGAAGAGCAGGCCGTCGTGATCGTGGACTTGATGCCCTCGAGGCCGAACCGCTGCGCAATGCGGTCGGTGATCGAGTCGGGAAGGTGATTCAGGACTTTCGAGGGGCGCGCCTTCCTGCCCCGGAGGTACAACTCGAAGAAGGCCTCCGAGTCGATGAGGCCCGAGGTGCCCCCTCCGAGGATCACGCCCATGCGCGTCGGGTCCTCGCGGGAAAGGTCGAGGCCGGCGTTCGCGATGGCCTCCCGCGCCGCGGCGATCCCCATGCGGTCCGCGCGGGACATGCGGCGCCGCTCGGCGGCGGTGAGGAAGCCGTCCGGGATCTCGGGGACTTCGGCTGCCGTCTGCGTTCGGTAGGCGGAGGCATCGAAGAGCGAGAGGGGCCGGATCCCGCACGCTCCGGCGAGCAGGCTCCGCCAGGAGTCCTCGAGCGTCGAGCCGATGGCGGTGACGGCTCCCATTCCGCTGATGACGACACGTCGGTCTCGGGTCACGCGGCGATTTTGACATAGCCGCCCAGCCGCCGCGTTGACAGCCGGGGCATAATCGGCCGATGGGCGAGCAACGCGTCGACTGGCATACGTACTTCATGAACATCGCGCGGCAGGTCGCGACCCGTTCCACCTGCCCGCGCAAGCACGTCGGCGCCGTCATCGTCCGCGACCGCACCATCCTGTCGACCGGGTACAACGGTTCGATCCGGGGACTGCCGCACTGCTCGGACGTGGGCTGCCTGATGGAGGACGGCCACTGCGTCGCCACGGTCCACGCCGAGGCCAACGCGATCATCCAGGCCGCCAAGAACGGCGTCTCGATCGAGGGCGCCGAAATCTACACCACCGCCAGCCCCTGCTGGCCCTGCTTCAAGCTGATCGCCAACTCGAGCCTCGTCCGCGTCTACTACGGCGAGTTCTACCACGACGAGCGGTCCATCGCCGTCGCGAAGGACGCCGGGATCGAGCTGGTGAGTCTGGCCGCCGCGCCGTAACTACGCCAGGATCCGCAGGCATTCCTCGAGGTGCTGGCGGGAGGTCGCGGAGAGCTGGAAGAAGCGGCAGCCAATGCCTCGGTCGTTCTCGCGGCCGAGGCGAACCACCATGGCCTCGGCGACCACGGTCTTCACGCCGCGCTCGACCGGAACGTCGAACGACACGTCGATGCGCGCGCCGATGGGCTGGCGCGCCGCGGTGCGCACGAAGAAGCCGCCCCGGGACAGGTCGCGGATGGTGCCGGTGTGCTGCATTCCGTCGCGCCAGAAGGTGATCGACCACTCGACCGCGGAGCGCGCTTCCTCGCGGGGCACGACCTGGAGGAAGCGCCGGATCGCGGCGAAGAAAGCCTCGGGATCGAGCGGCAGCGCAAGTGTGGCGTCCGCGCCGGCGCGCCGGGCGGCGTCCTCGGCGCCCTCGGGGCCGACGATCGCGATTGGCGTCCGCGCGAATGCGGGGTCGGCCTTGAGGACGCGGCACAGGTCGAACCCGGTCATCGGCGCGATGCCCGCCTTGACGACGATCATCTGCGGCTTCTCGCGCCGCGCGATGTCGAGCGCCTCCGTGCCGCCCGACGCGGTCAGCGTCTCGCAGCCGGTGCGCTTCAGGACCTCCTCGGCCGCTCCCCGGAAGAGGCCGCTGTCATCGACGAGGAGGATCGAAGGCACTGAAAAAGTATAGCGGGGTCTGACCCCCGAAGGGGGTCTGACCCCTCCCGGCCCCGAGTCAGACGACTCTCGGCCTGAGCACGATCTCGCCGTGCAGAACGTTCGGGGGCGACGTCAGCACGTACAGGAGCGCGCGGACCGTGTCCTCGATGCGGAGCATCTCGGGGCGCTCGAGCGTGGGTCGGAAGCGGTCGAAAAAGTCGGTGTCGACCGAGCCCGGGCAGATCGCGGTGACCCGGATGTTGGCCGGCTTCAACTCCGCGGCGAGGGCGCGCGTGAAGCCGACGAGGCCCGCCTTGGCCGCGCAGTAGACCGTTCCCTCGGCGAACCCCTCGAGTCCGGCGATCGAGGAGATGTTGACGATGTCCGACGGCGCGCTCTTGAGCAGGGCGTACAGGCTGGCCTGCGTGAGGTAGACCGCGGCGGCGAGGTTCGTCTCGAGCATCTCGGCGATCTCGGAGCGCCGGGTTTCCAGAAGCGGGGACCGGAATCCGAGGCCGGCGTTATTGACGAGGATGTCGAGGCGCTTGTAGCGGGAGAGCAGCACGTCCACGAGGTCGTAGAGTGCCGGCACGACCCGCACGTCCACGACGTGGTATGCGGCCTCGCCGCCGGCCTGTGTGATTTCCTGCACGACCTCGCGCAGCTTTTCCTCCCGGCGGGCAACGAGGAAGACCTTCGCGCCGGCGCCGGCCAGCGCCAGGGCAAACGCTTTTCCCAGGCCCGACGACGCCCCCGTGAGCAGGGCGACTTTTCCGCGAAGCGACTGGTCGGCCATGAGCTGATCGCTGACGGCCGAGAGCCGTCAGCTTCGCCAAATGTATCATCCGCCCGCGCATGGACACGATCTCGCACGGCATCGCTGGCTCCGTCTTCGCACGGTCCTTCTCCGACCGCCCGGGCGCGCGCGCGGCGCTGCTGCTCGGCGCCGTCGGCGCCATGGTGCCGGATCTGGACTTCCTGTTCTTCTCGAGCCGGCTCGAATACTTGCGCGATCACCGGAGCTGGACGCACTCGTTCCTCGTGCTGCCGTTTCTCGCGCTCGCGATCGCGCTCGTGACGAAGGCCTTCTGGCGCAAGACGCGCCTGGCGACGCTCTGGCTCTTCGCCGCGATCGGCGTGGCCACGCACATCGTCTTCGACTGGATCACGAGCTTCGGCACGATGTTCTGGACGCCTTTCTCCCGGACGCGCTACTCGCTCGACTGGGTCTTCATCCTCGATCCCTTCTTCACGGGAATCGTGCTCGCGAGCCTCGTCCTCGCGCTCGTCTTCCGGGACCGGGGCCGGCGCATCACGGTCGCGGGCTCGGCCCTGCTCTGCGCCTACATCGCCTTCTGCGCCGTCCTTCACGCCCGGGCCCTCGCAACGTGGGAGCAGATGGACGACCCGCCGGACGGCGCAAGGGTGGCCGTTCTGCCGCAGTTTCTCTCGCCATTCCGCTGGCTCGGGCTCTCCGAGCGCGGAAACGAGGTCCACGTCGCCTTCTTCGACATCGGCCCCTTCGCCCGCGGCTCGTCCGAGGCCCGGCCGCCGAAGAAGTGGCGCGAGATCCTGGCGAGCCTGCGCGACTACTATCCGCCGCCCGAACGCGCGAAGATCCTGCGGTTCGAGAGGCCGGCCGGCTCGCCCGTCCTAGAGGCGGCGCGCGCGCTGCCGGACATCGGCGTGTACCTCTCGTTCGCGCGCTTTCCACTCGAGACGGTCTACCCGACCACCGACGGCGGGTCGGAGGTCATCGTGCAGGACCTGCGCTTCCTGCCCTGGTTCACGGGGCCCTGGGAGCCGGGCGGCGCAGAGGGAATCCGCCGGCAGCCGTTCGTCTACCGCGTGCGCTTCGACGCCGCGCTACGCGCGGTCGAGCGGGGCTTCGTCCGCGGCGGCCGGCGCTGACGCGGGTGCGGCGCGCCCGGAGGCGGCATCCCCCGGAACGTACGAATACTCGGGCGAGGGCGCGCGGGTCAGGGCTTCGGAGATCCCGGCGTAGTAGCCGATCTTGATCAGGAGCCGCACGAAGACGAAGACCTGCTGCGTGAGGATGAGCGGCACGAGCGCGAAGCGGGCCTCGCCGCCGGCCGAGGGATCGAGCACCAGCCAGAAGACGTAGAGCCCGGCGGTCAGGACGGAATACAGGCCGAGGATGCCGAAAAGGCGCAGGGGACGCGCGATTGCGCCGCCGATGCCGAAGAGGAAGCGCGAGACCGGCGGCAGGTCGGGACGCGCGACCCAGACCGTGCGCACGGAATCGGCCAGCAGCTTGATGACGGCGAGCGCCACGAGCAGCGCCGCCAGGCGCAGCCCCGTCACCGCGAGCGCGGCCTGCTCCGTGTGGAGGTCCTTGACGCGGCTGCGCAGCGCTTCGCCCGACTCGACGTAGATCCATTCGTAGGCCGCGAAGGCGGCCCCGAGGGAGGCGAACGTGAAGACGAGGAACGCCGGCATGCGCCGCATCCCCTCGCGCCCGAACGTCACGAGCGAGCTCGACGGCTCCCGCAGGGCGCCGAGCGCGCCTCCGAGCGCGAACGCGTGGAAGACCGCCGCGAGCAGCGCGAGCGAGAAGGCCGTCGCGCCGACGCCGCGCATCCCGGGCAGCTCCGACCAGTGGATGCCATCCGACGAGAGCAACCCCGTGGCGATCTCGGGAAAGTTGCCGAGGACGTCCGGATGGACGCGCCGCACCGTCTCCCACCAGCCGTAGTCGGGGATGGCGACCATCTTTTCGCCGGCCGGAGAGCGGTCGAGCAGGGCGTGGAGCGTATTGCTGATGGGAAGGATGAGTGCGGCCGAAAGCATGAGCTGGATCAGCCACAGCGCGACGGCGAGATAGGGCTTCGAGAGCGAGAGCTGGAGCCCCCGCAGGAAGCACCCGACGGCCCGGGGCCCGCGGCGGCTCACCAGGCCACCGTCATGAAGTCGATCATGTTCTGGACCCAGAAGACCGCCCGGGCGGTCCACCGCGTGGCGGCGCGCGGGTCGGGCTCGGTGCGAGCGCCATTATTCGTGCGATCGGCGTCGAGGAGGATCTTTTCGTCCGGATCCACGGTCGCGTCGAGCAGACGTGGGCCCGACGAGACGCGGAACTTCTTCCAGCGGGCCTCGCCGTCCCAGCGCGACCGGTAGACGCGTCCCCCCTCGAAGCGCAACAGGACGTCGACCGGCATGACCACGTCGCCCCGCCGCACGACCGTGACGGCGCTGTCGTAGCCCCTTGCCTTTGCGAGGTTCGGCGGCGGCCCCGCCGTGAGCTTGCCATCCTTCTCGAAGAGGCCACGCGGGGGCTTGGCCGGTTTGCTCTCGGCCTGCGCGACGGCGTAGTCCACGATGCCCGAGGAGAAGAACGTCCGGTCGAAGAACCAGCTCCAGTCGGCGCCCGTGGACTCGTTGACCGCCGCGATGAAGTCCTTCGTCGTGGGATGCCGGAAGCGCCAGCGCTCGGCGTAGAGGCGCAGCACCCGGTCCATCGCCGGCGTGCCGAGGAGGCGCTCGAGCGTCGCCATCGTGAGGGCCGTCTTCGCGTAGATGTGGCTTCCGTACGAGTGCCGGTTGCGGAACTTCCAGCTCTCCGAGGCGAGCACGTCCCAGTCCGCGACCTCGAAGTAGCGGCGGTTGGTGTCGAGCGGGAAGTGGATGTCGATGCCGAGGGGGAAGTGGAGGCCGAAGACCTGGAGGTCCACCCGGTTCGAGCCGTAGGTCGCGTTCATGACGCGGTCCGTCATGTAGGTGTTGAAGCCCTCGTCGAGCCACGCCTCTTCGAACTCGTTCGAGGCGAGGAGTCCGTAGAAGAACTGGTGCCCGGCCTCGTGGACCGTCACGCCTTCCGGGCGCTGGATGCTCTTCGGCGCGCTCCACGCGGTCCCCCCGGTGATGAGCGTCGGGTACTCCATGCCGCCCGCGCCGTTGGCGCCCCAGGGCGGATCCACGATCGACAGCGTGGCGTACGGGTAGGTCCCAAGCACGCGCCCGTAGCCCGAGAGCGCCGCCTTTGCCGCGCGGAAGTACCGCTCGGCCTGGCTCGCGTGCTCGGGCTGGAGGTAGAGGAAGAGCTGCACGTCGCCCAACCCGGCCTCGCGGAAGGCGTCCACGAGGACCAGGTAGCTCGGGTCCGCCGTCCAGGCGAAATCGTGCACGCCCTGCTGGCGGAACCGGTCGAGCACGCGGCCGGCCGAGGTCTCGCGCTCGTCGACGCGCTGGCCCGTGGCGCCGACCTTGCCCTTGTAGCGCGCGGGGACGTCGATCGCGACGTCGTAGTTGCCGAAGTCGGAGAAGAACTCGCTCGCCGCATGGAACTGATGGCAGTTCCAACCCTTCTCCTCGAAGACGCCGATCTTCGGGAACCACTGCACGACCATGAAGAAGTCGTCCTTGTAGCCCGTGCGGACGGACACGCGCGGCAGGACCGAGACGAAGTCCATCGCCACCGAGATCGTCTCGCCGGGCTGCACGGGCCTGGGTAGGATGACTTCTGCGACCGTGCGATCGTGCGGGTTCCCGTCGTCGGGCGCGATGAAGCGCATCGCCGGCAGCAGGTCCGCGCCGTCGGGACCCGTCATGCGGGCGATCTCGATCGAGCCCCACGAGTCCGGAAGCTTCCCGTCCCGGTGCTCCCCCTCCGACTCGCGCCAGAAGGTCGAGAGCGTGTTGCGGAAAGCGTTTAGGTACAGGTGGAGCTGCAGCGTCGGCGCCGGCCGCGAGGTCGTGTTTGTCCAGGCGAGGACCTCGGTGCCTTCGACCGTCTTTTTCTCGGCGTCGAGGCGGCAGGTAATCTGATAAGACGCCACCGGAGGCGGCAGGGGCTGGGCACGGAGCCGGGTGGCCGCCGCCGCTCCGAGGAGCGCGACGGCGAGGACCCGCACTTTTGCCGCGGACATTGCGGTGACTGTAGCATGTCGAAGATGGCGAAAAAGACTGCGCCTCCCGCGACACAGGAGTCGCCCGCGCTCGGGCGCGGGGCGCCCGCGGCCGCGCGCAAACGCGTCGAAGCGCTGCGCGGGCAGCTGCGCCGGCACGAGCGGCTCTACTACGTCGAGAACCGCCCGGAGATCACCGACGCCGAGTTCGATCGGCTCATGCGCGAGCTCGTCGCGCTCGAGGCGGAGCACCCGGAGCTCGCGAGCCTCGACTCGCCCTCGCGCCGCGTCGGCGGCGAGCCGGCCGAGGGCTTCGCGACCGTCGTGCACGCCGAGGTCATGCTCTCGCTCGAGAACGCCTACTCGTGGGACGAGGCGCTGGCCTGGCTCGCGAGGGCGACGCGCGTGCTCGGGCGCGAGCCGCGCGGGTTCGTGGTGGAGCTCAAGATCGACGGGCTCTCCATCTCGCTGCGATACGAAGGGGGCAGGCTCGCGCGCGGGGCCACGCGCGGCGACGGCACGCGCGGGGAGGACGTCACCGACAATGTCCGCACGATCCGGACGATCCCGCTCACGGTCCCCGAAACGGCCCCGCTCGAGGTCCGCGGCGAGGTCTACTACTCAAAAGGGGCGTTCGAGCGCGTGAACGCGGCCCGGGAGCAGGACGGGGAGCCGCTCTTCATGAACCCCCGAAACGCGGCAGCGGGCACGATGCGCCTGCTCGATTCGCGCATCACGGCCAAACGCCGCCTGGACGCCTGGCTCTACGCGGTCGTCGAAGCGTCGCCGATGCCGGAGGGCCAGTCGGCGGCGCTCGACCGGCTGAAGGCGCTCGGGTTCCCGGTCAGCCCGCATTGGAGGCGCTGCGAAACGTTCGACGAGGTCCGCGAGTTCGTCGAGTCCTGGCGCGAAAAGCGCCGCGAACTCGACTTCGAGACGGACGGCGTCGTGATCAAGGTCGACGATCGTAGGACGCGGGAAGAGCTCGGCGCGACGGCCAAGTCGCCCCGCTGGGCGCTCGCCTACAAGTATCCGGCCGAGGAAGCCACGACGGTCGTGCGCGAGATCGGCGTCCAGGTCGGGCGCACGGGCGCGCTCACGCCCGTGGCGCACTTCGACCCGGTCGTGCTCGCCGGCACGACGGTCAAGAGGGCCACGCTCCACAACTACGACGACCTCGCGCGCAAGGACGTGCGCGTCGGCGACACCGTCGTCGTCGAGAAGGGCGGCGACGTCATCCCGAAGGTCGTGCGGGTGATCCTCGAGAAGCGGCGCAAAGGCGCGCCGCCCTTCCGGATGCCGGAGCGGTGCCCCGTCTGCGGCGATCCGGTCGTCAAGGAGGAGGACGAGGTCGCCACGCGCTGCGTGAATCCGGCCTGCCCGGCCGTGGTGCGCGAAGCCCTGCGGCACTTCTGCGGTCGGCGCGCGATGAACATCGAGGGGCTCGGCGACAAGCTGGTCGACCAGCTCGTGACGGCCGGGCTTCTCACCGATGTGGCCTCGATCTACGACCGGAAGGCCTCCGACCTCGTCGAGCTGGAACGCTGGGGAGAAAAGTCGGCGGCGAACCTCATCGAAGAGATCGAGAAGAGCAAGGGCAACGACGCATCGCGCCTCCTGTTCGCACTCGGCATCCGCCACGTCGGCGAGAAGGCGGCGAGGACGCTCATCGGGCACTTCGGTTCGCTCGACGCGCTGGCGGCCGCGAGCGAGGAGGAGCTCCAGGCCGTCGAGGAGGTGGGCCCCAACACCGCGGCCGCCCTGCGCGCGTGGTTTTCGCATCCACGCCACCGGGAGCTCCTCGAGAAGCTGCGCCGCCACGGCGTGCGGCTCGAAGGGCAGATGCGGGCCCGGCCGGCGCAGGGGGCGCTCACCGGGAAGACCGTCGTCATCACCGGGACGCTGTCCGGGATCACGCGCGAGGAGGCGGGAGAGCGGCTCGCGGCGGCGGGCGCGAAGATCGCGGGCTCGGTTTCGAAGAAGACAGACTTACTGGTCGTGGGAGAATCGGCGGGATCGAAGCTCGACAGGGCGAAGGCCCTGGGAGTCCCCGCGGTGAGCTGGGAAGAGATGTTAGAGATGCTCGGGAAGGAGTGAGTCGGACATGCCCACCAAAGTCATCCTGTTCTGCCCGATGCTCGAGTACAAGAACAAACCGGCGACGCTGATGAGCATTTCGCCGCAGGGCTTCTACGAGTGCCGCGTGGACATGGCGGCCGGCAACCACACGGTCTACGTTCCGATCGCCGGCACCGCCCTGATCTTCACGGACGCCAACGTCATCGGCGAGATCCCGGCGGATATCGAGAGGTACGGTTAGGGCGCCCCTCACCCCGGCCCTCTCCCGCCGGGAGAGCTTCTTGCGCGGAGTCTATTCGGATCCCGGGAAGAGGGGCTCGAGCGCCCGGAGGTTGGGCACGCGGAGCACGCCCTCGGGCGCCGGGGCGTCCCCGATGAGCACGGGAACGAGGCCGGCGCCGGCGGCGCCGACGACGTCGATCTCGTAGATGTCGCCCACGTACGCGCACACGGTGGGGGAGAGGCCGAGGCGCGTGGTCGCGGCGTGGAAGATGCGGGGGTCCGGCTTCTCCACGCCGATCGCGGCGGAGTCCACGACGAACTCGAGGAGCAGACCCAGGCCGGCGTTCTCGAGGAGACCGCGGACGCGTCCATCCGCGTTGGAGATGACGGCCACGCGGTAGCCGCGCTCGCGCAGCGCCGCGAGGGTCTCGGGAGCCCCGTCGGCGCCGCGGGACCAGAGATTTGCCCTTGCGTGCTCGGCGGCGACCCGCCCCGCCGCGGCCCGGTGCTCCTCCCGCTCTGCGAATCCCAGGCTCACGAGCATCGTGTCCAGGTACAGGGGCAGCCGCTTCGCGTCCGTCGAGGCGGGGTTGGCGAGAACGAACTTCCGCACCGCGCCGACGGCGGCGGCTTCCGCCCGGTGAAAAAACGCCGCGTCGAAGGGGACCCCGGCCGCGCGGCAGACCCGTTCGCCATCGACGTGGATGAGAGTGCCGCCCGCGTCGAAGAGGACGGCTTGGATCTGCTTCAACTCGAGCCCGCCAGCGCTTCGCGCACGGTCGCCTCGAGCTCGTCGGCGATTGCCTTGACCTCGGCGGCCTCCGGGCCTTCCACGAGGATGCGCAAGAGCGGCTCGGTCCCCGAGTACCGGAGGAAGACGCGGCCTCTCGCGCGCAGGGTTTCCTCCGCCCGGCCGACCGCGCGCAGGATGGGCTCGGTTTCCTCGATGGGCGCCCTGCGGGCGACGCGCACGTTGCGCAGCGTCTGCGGCATCTTCTCGAGCGTGGCGAGCTCCGAGAGCTTGCGCCCGCTCGCCCGGACGATCGTCGAGAGGATCAGCGCCGTCAGGATCCCGTCGCCCGCCGGGGAGAGGGGAGCGAGGAGCACGTGGCCGGAGGTTTCGCCCCCGAGCACCGCCCCCGCCTCGTCCATCATGCGGGCGACGTTGCGGTCGCCGACGGCCGACCGGCGGAAGGCGATGCCCTCGCGGGCGAGGGCGGCCTCGAGCCCGAAGTTGGACATGACCGTCCCCACGACGCCGCCCGCCGTCAGGCTTCCCCGCTGCTTCCAGTCACGGGCGATGATCCAGAGCACGTCGTCGCCGTCGAGGATGCGCCCTGTCTCGTCCGCGAAGATGGACCGGTCCGCATCGCCATCGAAGGCCACGCCGAGCGCCACGCCGGACTCGCGCGTCGCGCGCGCCATCCCCTCGGGATGGAGCGCGCCGCACGCGAGGTTGATGTTGCGGCCATCGGGCGCGTCGTGGATCGCCGTCACGCGCGCGCCCGCTCGGTGGAAAGCCCGCGGGCCGATCTGGAACGCGGCGCCGTTTCCGAGGTCGAGCAGCACAGGGAAGCCGTCGAGGCTCTCCGGCAGGCTGGCCTTGAGCCGCGACACGTACGTCGCGACGAGGCCCGGGTCCGGGTCGGGCGGCGCCGGCGTCGGGACCGTTGCCGACTGCTGGCCCGCCTCCAGGAGTTTCCCCTCGAGGAATTCCTCCTCCTCGTCCGGCCACTTGCGCCCGTCGGGGCCGAAGATCTTGATGCCGTTGTCCTCGTACGGGTTGTGCGACGCGGAGATCGCGACCCCCGCCGCGGCGCCGAGCTCGAGGACGAGCTCCGCGACCCCGGGCGTCGTGATGATGCCGGCGGGCGCGACGTTGCACCCGCCCTCGGCCAGGCCCGCGGCGATGTCCGCCACGATGCGCGGCGTGGATTCGCGCGTGTCCCCGCCGACCACGACGCGGGCGGGCCGGCCGCCGGACAGGCGTTTGCCGAGCTCGCGTCCGAGCAGTCGTACCGAAGCCGGGTCGAGCGGGAACTCGCCCGCCTTTCCCCTCAATCCGTCAGTGCCGAAGAGCTTCACGTCTTTCCCTTCCTTTCGTGGCCCGGCGTCGGCCGGGGCGTTGGCTCGGGCTCGGGCGCCTGCCGGATCCGGACCCGCACTGTGACCACCTGTCCCGCGCGCACCCGCACCCCCGGCGCCTGGAGCGCGAGCGTCGTCGTTTCGGAAAACCCCGCGTCGCGCCCCTCGATCGAGACCGGCTCGGTCGGCAGGTTGACGATGCGGGCGAGCGTCTTTGCGGGCCCGATGATAAGGGCGCTCTTGGGCTCGGCGGTCACCTCGTCGAGGTGTGCCCCAGGCGCCGGCTGCCCGGTGACCTCCGCCACGATCGGGAGCGTCTTCTCCGCGACGGCGTCGAGGACGAACCGGATCTCGGCAGGCGCGATCGCGATGACCTCGACTTCCTGCGGCACGTTGATGTCGCCGGGCGCGAGCGGGTAACGCCTCTCCCCGGGGACCGCGTCGGCGAGGTCGACGACCGCTTCGAGCTTTGCCGGTTCGAGTCCCCGCAGCGGGGTGAAGGCGCCCCGGACGCGCACGTCGATGGCGTCCGGCAGGGGCGAGACGATCATGGTGCCGGCCGGCACGTTCACGATCGAGAGCGGGATCCGGTAACTGCGCTCCGAGATGCGCTCGCGCCGCTGGCCCGACAGGACGAACCACGTCGCGCACGCGATCCCGAGCGCTAGCAGCTTGGTGCCGGGGTTGCGGAAGAAGATACGCGACAGTTGCATGGCCTCGTTCTACTTGTACGCCGCGAACTCGCGGAACAGAAGGTCGCGCAGCGACTTGGCGTCCAGGTCCTCCTGGAGATCTCCTCCGCGCGCGAGCGAGATCGTGCCCCGCTCTTCGGAAACGAGGATCGCGAGGGCGTCGGTCTCCTCTGTGATTCCGATCGCCGCGCGGTGGCGGGTGCCGAACCGCTTCGGCAGGCCCTCTTTGAGCGAGAGGGGGAGGAAGCTCGCGGCGGCTGCGATCCGGTCGCCCGAGACGATCACGGCCCCGTCGTGGAGCGGCGTCCCCGGCGCGAAGAGCGTCACGAGCAGCTCGTAGGAAACCACCGAGTCGATCCGCGAGCCGTTCTCGATGTAGTTCTTCAGGCCCTCGCGGCGCTCGAGCACGATGAGCGCGCCGACGCGCCGGGCCGAGAGCGACGTGACGGCCAGCACGATCTCCGACACCGTCTCTTCGGCGTGGTATCCCGAGAAGAGGGCGAAGAAGGGCGTGCGCCCGAACGCGGCGAGCGCCCGGCGCAGGTCGTGCGAGAAGAGCACGATGATGGCGAAGGGCACGTAGAAGATGAGGGCCTTGAGCACGGTCGTGAGGGCGACGAGCTTCAGGAGGCTCGCGAGCACGTAGACGAAGAAGATCGCGAAGAGCCCCAGAACCATCTGGACGGCGCGCGTGCCGCGGATCAGGCGCAGCAGCGCGTACGTGATGATCGCGACGATGAGGATGTCGAGCGCGTCGCGCCACCCGAAGTTGAGGTGGGCGAGGGCGCCAAAGCGCGAAGCCAGCGACTGGATCACCGGACGGCAGCCCCGGCGGGCGCGACGGCGCCGGCGATGGCCCTGGAGAGGCGCAGGAAGCGGACCGATTCGACGACGTCGTGCACCCGCAGGATCGCGGCTCCGCCGTCGGCAGCCGCGGCGAGCGCAGCGAGCGAGCCGGGCAGCCGGTCGGACGGACTGGAATCTTCCGCGACCCCCGAGAAGCGCCGGACGAAGGCCTTGCGCGAGGCTCCGATGGCGATGGGCAGCCCGAGCGGGCGCAGGGCCGCGAGGTGCCGCAGCAGCAGGAGGTTTCCCTCCGGGCTCTTGCCGAAGCCGAGGCCCGGGTCGATCGCGATCGCGTCGGCGGCCACGCCCGCCGCGATTGCGCGGTCGGCCGCCTCCGCAAGGAAGGCGGCGATGTCGCCGAGCGGGTGCGCGTAGTCGAGGTCGTTTTGCATGGTGCGCGGGTCGGTGCCCTTCATGTGCATGAGGATCGCGCCGGCCCGCGTCTCGGCAATCGCCGCGGCCATGGCCGGATCAAACCGCCCCGCCGTGACGTCGTTGACGAGGTCCGCCCCGGCTTCGATGGCCGCGCGCGCGACGACTGATTTGCGCGTGTCGATCGAGACGGGCGCCTGCGAGCGCGCGCGGATTCGAGCGATGACGGCAACGACGCGGCCGATCTCCTCGTCCGCGGGAAGCTCCCGCGCCGCGCCGTAGGTCGAGGGGCGCGTCGACTCGCCGCCGACGTCCACGATGGCGGCGCCCTCCTCGAACATCCGCAGCGCGGCGTCCACGGCGCGGTCGCGGTCGAAGTGGACGCCGCCGTCCGAGAAGGAATCCGGGGTGACGTTGACGACACCCATGACGACGGGCCCTGCGGAAAGGTCGAGGCTGCGACCATGGGCCATTTTCAGCGCCGTGGGCTTGCGCGCTGCTCGCTCGAATGCCGCCTCCGCGCGCGACCGCAGGCTGCCGGGAAGGGCCTTCAGGCTCTCCACGCGCTTCGAACGCGAGAGGACGACCGGCCGCGAGCTCGAACCCGCAAACCGCACGACGTCCACCGGGAAATCCGACGCCGGGAAGGTGGCCGGCCGGAACCCGTCCCAGGACGCGACTTCGCGAAGCGTCTCGGCGTCGGCGGCGGGGATGACGAGGTCGGCGAAAAGTGTCACGGCCCGGAGTTTAACCCGCGGAAACGGCCAGCCTGTTGATGTCCTCGGGATCGAGGATGGGCTTCGAGGAGCCGTGGATGGCCAGGGCGATCATGGCGCGGCCGACGGCGGCCGTCGGCGTGACGTGCCTCGGCGCGAGTCGCCGCGCGAGCGGCAGGATCGGGGCGAACACGGCGTAGGCCGCCCAGTATGCCGGGGTCCTGGACTTCACGCCCTTGAGAGGCTCGATGAAGCCCGGACGCAACATGAAGGCCGCCTTACAGGGCAGGCGCAGCAGCGCGTTCTCGGTCGCGCCCTTGACGCGAGGGGCGCTCTACGACTCGTCGGCGGTGGGCCCGTAAATCGGCGGCAGCGGGACGTCGTTCAGCCGCAGGTACACGCTCAACTGCCCGCGGTGGTGGATGAGGTGATTCAGCAGGATGCGGCGTAAAAGCGATTTGCGCTTGTGCTTGAAGAACAGCTCCCCGTTGGGGCGCAGGACCGTGAATTCCTGCTGCATTTCCTCGTCGGTCTTTCGCGCGATGGCGGCGCGGCTGGCGGCGACGTTCTCGTCGAATCGCGTGAGGAACTCGGCGGCCGACTTCATCGGGGGCGCCTTGTCGCTGCCGACCTGCCACTGCGGGGCCTCGAACCGAAGGCCCCAGCGCGGAAGCTCCGTCACGTGCGTTGCGAGCGAGCCGAGGCTCATGGACTTCACGTGAGGCTTCCACTCGAGCCTGTCGGCGGGAAGGCGCTCGAGCAGCCGGCGCGTCGTCGCCATCTCGGCGTCGTATTCCGGGAGAAAGGATTCGGCGAGGCTCACGCCGGTTCCGGCACCAGCGGACCGATGGTCCCGTCCGCGATCTCCGGCGTCGAGCCGGGCACGATCGGGGGCTTGGGCGGTCCGGTCTTGCGGAGCTTCGAGATGTCCATGCCCGACTCGTCGGCGATGATCTGCAGCACTTCGTCGCCGTCGAGCACTTCCTTCTCGAGCAGCGTGCTGGCGAGGCGGTGCATCGCCTTCTCGTTCTCTTCGATCAGGCGCGTCGCCCGGTCGTACGCGGCGGTGACGATGCGCTTGACCTCGGCGTCGATCTGGTTGGCGGTCGCTTCCGAGTAGTCCTGCGTGCGGCCGAAGTCGCGGCCGAGGAAGATCTCCTGCTCGGGGCGGCCGAAGGTCAGCGGCCCCATCTCGCTCATGCCCCACTCGCACACCATCTTGCGCGCGAGGTCGGTGGCGCGCTCGATGTCGTTGCCCGCGCCCGTCGTCATGTGCCCGAGGAACTTCTCCTCGGCGATCCGTCCGCCCATCATCACCGTGATCGAGGCCTCGAGGTACTCCTTGGTGTGCGAGTACTTGTCCTCGGACGGCAGCTGCATGGTCAGGCCCAGGGCGCGACCGCGCGGGATGATCGTGACCTTGTGCACCGGATCGGCGTCCGGCAGGATCGCCGCGACGAGCGCGTGGCCGCCCTCGTGGTACGCGGTGTTCTTCTTCTCTTCCTCGGTCATGATCATGGACTTCCTCTCGGGGCCCATCATGACCTTGTCCTTGGCGTACTCGAAGTCGATCATCTCGACTTTCTTCTTGTTGAACCGCGCGGCGTTCAGGGCCGCCTCGTTCACGAGGTTCGCGAGGTCCGCGCCCGAGAAGCCGGGCGTGCCGCGCGCGATGACCGAGAGATCCACGTTCTCGGTCAACGGCGTCTG
>JBGPGG010000029.1:0-30064 GCA_041483715.1 Thermoanaerobaculia bacterium | reverse complement strand
GACCTTCTCGACGACCTCCTCGATGCGCGCCGGGTGGATGCGGCCGTCCGCGATGAGCTTCTCGAGGGCGTGCCGCGCGACCTCGCGCCGCAGGGGCTCGAACGCCGAGATGACGATCGCCTCGGGCGTGTCGTCGATGATGAGGTCCACGCCCGTCGCGGCCTCGAGCGCGCGGATGTTGCGGCCCTCGCGGCCGATGATGCGGCCCTTCAGATCGTCCGAGGGCAGCTCGACGACCGACACCGTCGCCTCGACGACCGTGTCGGAGGCGAGGCGCTGGATCGCCATACCGATGATCCGGCGCGCCTTCTGGCTCGCCTGCTCGTTGGCCTCTTCCTCGATGCGGCGGATCAGGCCGGCCGACTCGAGGCGGGCCTCGTTTTCGATGGATTTCACGAGATCCCGCTTGGCGTCGACGGCGGTCAGGCCCGCAATCTGCTCGAGCCGCTTGCGCTGCTCTTCGATGACCCTCTGGGCCTCGGCCTGCGCCTCCTCGAGCTTCTTCTGGGCGTCGGCGACGCCCTTCTCCTTGCGGCTGAACTCCTCGTCCCGGCGCTCCTGCTGGGCGAGCTTGCGGTCGAGGTTCTCCTCTTTCTGCTGGACCCGGTTCTCCAGGGTGGCGATCTCCTGCCGCCGGGTCTGGACCGTCTTGTCGAACTCGACGCGCGCCGCGAGGACCTTTTCCTTGGCCTCGATGTCGGCCTCGCGGAGCCTGGAGTCGGCCTGCTTGCGGGCCTCGGCCAGCGCCCGTTCGGCCTCGGTCCGGATGCCGAGGCGTTCCTGTCCGACCTTCTTCCGCAGGAAGAAGACGCCGATGGCCGAGAGAACCGCGGCGAGAACCAGTCCCGCCGCGACCGCCATCGCGAAAGTTGTGTTCATTCGGCCCCCCCCAAAAAGCCCGGGGGCGCCTCAGGACGCGGGCGTGGCTACACGGCGAACCGGAAGAGTCTCTTCCGACGAGGGTTATGCATCAACCGCCAGGACCCTATCCACAGGACCACTCGTATTCCTTCGCGTGTCCCCGATCGACTCGGGGTGCCGACGCCTCGCCTTCAGGCGCCCAGGGCGTCGTCCAGTTTTCGAATCAGGCGTTCCACACGGGCCTTCGCATCCGTGGGGTCGCCCTGCCGACGTTTTTCTGCCTGGTAAAGATCGTCTGAAATGTTCAGGGCGGCGAGAATCGCGATTTTCGTGGTGTCGACCGTCGCCGTCCGTTCCGCCACTTCTTTCATACGGGAATCTACGAAGCGGGCCAGATCGTGAATGTAGCCGCTTTCGCCGTCGGCGCGGACGCTGTACGTCTGCCCGAAAATCTCGACCTGAGTCACACTGCCCCGCTTATCCAATCGAGACACTGACTCCTTTCCGACGCGAGTCTAGTTTGTCTAGGCCAAGGGAGTCAACGGTTTACGAAAGCGGCCGGCGGGCCAGCGCCAGCATGTTGTCCCCGAGGCCAAAGCGGTCCCAAAGCCCGAAGCACATGGGCTTTTTCGACGAATCTCCGGAGGCCCGCGTGTACGTCATGACATCCAGGACCTCGAGGCCGGCGTCCCGGACGAGCCGAGCGAGGTTTCCGCGGTCGAAAAGAACCAGGTGCTTCGGGTAGTCGAGGTGCCGGAAGGGACGGGCCTTCCACCCGCGCCGGCTGGCGAGCGTCTTCCATCGCATGGACATCCCCTCGATGTTCGGCGTCGCGATCAGGGCGTGCCCGCCGGGACGCAGAAGGTCGCGCAACTGGCCGACCAGGGCTGCCGGCTCGTAGCAGTGCTCGATCACGTGGTTTGCCACAGCGACGTCGAAGCCGCCCGACATTCCCGGCCGGCGAAGGAAGACGTCCGCCGGCTCGCTGAAGACCTCGAGCCGGAGCTTCTCCCGCCCGGTCGGGTCGCCCGAAGGCGCGACACCCACGGTGCCCGACCAGCCCAGAGTCTCAAGGTACTGCTGGAGGAGCCCCGACCCGCACCCCACGTCCACGAGCCGCCCCGAGAGACCGCGCGTCGAGAGCACGTTGCCGACGATCCAGTACTTGAAGAACACATGCGCGTCGCGCCGCGCGAGGTACCAGGACTCGAGGCGAGCGTCTCGATGCCCGGAAGAAAATTCATACTGCCGCTGGGTGATGGCGATCGGCGGAGGGTCCTGCTGCCGGACGAGACGGCAGGACCGGCAACGGATCCAGAGGCCGGGAGGAGTCTCGGCGAAGGGGACAAAATTCGCCGCTCTGCACACGAGGCAGCGATCGTCAAAGACCGACCCGATCGCGGGGCCCGCCCCGTCCCCAGCGTGAGAGCTCAAGGGGCTAGGACTTCCGCGGCTCCTCCGCCGCCTCGAGCGAACGGATCAGCTTCTCCAGACGCTCGCGGACGAGGTCCTGCTCCCGCTCGAGCTTCTCGACGATCCCCTTCGAGTCGCCGACCTCCTTCTCCGCCTTGCGGGCGGCGGCGAGGTCCGACTTCAACTTCTCATTCTCCGTCTCGAGCTGTTTCAAGCGCCCGAGCAGCCTCTCGATTTTCCGGTCTAGCGTGTCGAAGACCTTGACGGTATCCATGTTTGCTTTGATTCCTCGCTTCTCTCGCTTCACTTCATGAAAACGTGACCCCCGGCCGGGAGGCGAGCTCCTCGGCCAGGCGCCGTACCTGGCGATTCACTTCTTCCTGTTCGAGCGTGCGCGCGCGCGACCGAAAGGTCAGGCGGATCGTCGTCTTCACCTGTCCCGGCGCGACCCCCGGGCCTTCGTAACGATCGAGACAGTCGAGCGACTCGAGATTCTCCAGGCCAAGGCCGCGCACGAACTCCCCGAGATCGTCCCAGGCCATCTCCTTCGGCTGCGCGAAGGACAGGTCCGCCGTGATGGATGGAAGAACCGGATACTCCTCGAAACGGAAGGGGCGGGCCTCCGGCGGGATCGCGCCAACGAGGATCTCGCCCGCGAAGACGGTCGACGCGAGATTGCGCCTCCCCCGCTCGGGTCCGGACACGAGCCCGGCGATTCCGAGCAGGCGGCCCGAGCGCGTCGCAACGGTCGCCGCCGCGCCTGCCGTGAAGGCGTGGACACGCACGGGCTTCCAGACGAGCTCGGAGGAAGGCGCCCAGGGCGACAGCAGGCCCTCGACGAGACCCCTGGCATCAAAAAAGTCGGTCTGCCGCAGTCTCTCGGGAACGCTCCAGTGGGACCGGCGTTCGCCGGCCAGCGCGAAGGCGAAGCGGCGCGATTCGTACGACTCGGGCTTGTCCGACTCGCCGCGTTCGCCGAATGTCCGGCCGACCTCGAAGAGCCCGACCTCGGAAGCGCCGTGGCGCAGGTTGCGCGCGACCGCGTCGAGCAGGCCCGGAAGGAGTGTCGCCCGCAGATGCCGGCGCGAGGCATCGATCGGATTCACGAGCGCGAGGGGTTCGAGCGCCGTGTCCGTCAGCCGGAGCCAGTCGCCGTAGGGCGCCTCTTCCCCGTCGCGATCGACGAAGGGATAGTTGATCGTCTCGTAAAGGCCCGCGGCCGCGGCCGCGTCGCTCAGGCGATCCTCGACCTCGCGCAGGGGCTCCTTGACCTCCCCGGCGCCCGCGGCGGGCGGCAGGCGCGAGGGCAGCCGGTCGTAGCCATAGACCCGGAGCACTTCCTCGACGAGATCGTCCTCGCGGCGCACGTCCGTACGGAACAGCGGGATCGAGACGGAGAGGCGCTTGCCCTTGCGCTCGGTCGCGAACCCGAGGCGGCCGAGGGCTTCCTCCGTGAAATCGAGGCCGAGGCGGTTGTCCCCGGAGAGAAGGCGCAGGCGCGCCAGCCGCAGCGCCGTGCGCCGGATGCGGAAGAGCTTGCCGTGCACGTCGAGCAGCCCGGGCGCCACCGCGCCGCCCGCCGCTTCCATGAGCAGACGCGCGGCGAGGTTGAGCGCTCCCGGAATCGCGTCGATGTCCGCGCTGCGCTCGAAACGGTGCGAGGCGTCCGTGTGCATCGCCAGACGCCGGGCCGTGCGGCGGATCGTGGCCGGGTCCCACCACGCCGCCTCGAGTAGCACGTTCGTCGTCCCGTCCGTCACGGCCGTGTCGAGGCCGCCCATGATCCCGGCCAGCGACACCGCGCGCTCGGCATCGGCGACCACGACGTCGGAGGTCTCGAGGGTGCGCTCGACGCCGTCGAGCGTGACGAGCTTCTCCCCCCTGCGCGCCTTGCGGATGATCAGCAACCCCCCGGAAAGCTTGTCGAAGTCGAAGGCGTGCAGCGGCTGACCCGTGTCCCAGAGGACGTAGTTCGTCGCGTCCACCGCGGCCGAGATCGATTTCACGCCGATCGCGGCGAGGCGGGCCCGCACGAGGTCGGCGGCGGGCCGCCTCTCGATGCCGAGAACCATGCGCGCGCCGAAGCGGCGGCAGAGGTTCGGCACCTGGAGCACGATCGAGGCCACCTGCTCGGTCGCCTCGCCGCTCGCCTCCGGCTCCGCGTAGCGAACCGCGAACTCCTTCATCGGAATCCCGGCCATCGCCGCGACCTCTCGCCCGAGGCCCCGGTGCCCCATCGCGTCGGGCCGGTTCGGCGTGATTTCCGCCTCGAGGATCGTGTCGGCGCCGCGGGCCTCTGCCGACTCGGTAGGGATGCCCGCTCGGTCGAGCAGCGCGCGGACGCCCTCCGCCCCGCCAGCCGCGGCGGTGTCCACGAAGTCCCCGAGCCACTCGAGCGAAAACTTCATGCCTGGCCCGCGAACTGGCGCAGGAAGCGCTCGTCGCCCTCGAAGAGCAGCCGCAGGTCGGGGAAGCCGTACTTGAGCATGGCCACGCGGTCCATACCGAGGCCGAAGGCGAACCCGGTGTATTCCTCCGGATCGATCGCCACGCCCTGCAGCACGCGCGGGTGGACCATCCCCGCGCCCATGATCTCGATCCAGCCGGAGCTCTTGCACTTCCCGCAGCCGCCCCCCTTGCAGAAGATGCAGCTCATCGCGACGTCGACGCCGGGCTCGACGAACGGGAAGAACGTCGGGATGAAGCGGGTCTTCGTCCCCTGGCCGAAGAGCTCCGCGAGGAAAGCGGCGACCGTGCCCTTCAGGTCTGCCATCGAGATGCCGCGGTCGACGACGAGGCCCTCGACCTGGTGGAAGACGGGCGAATGCGTCGCGTCCACTTCGTCCTTGCGGTACACGCGACCGGGCACGATGAGCCGCAGCGGCGCCCCGTGCCGGCGCATCTCGCGGATCTGCACGGGCGATGTGTGCGTCCGCAGCAACAGGGGCGAAACCGCCTTGCGTTCGACGAACAGTGTGTCCTGCGAGTCGCGCACCGGGTGATCCGGCGGGAAGTTCAGGGCCTCGAAGTTGTGGAAGTCGTTCTCGACCTCCGGGCCGTCGGCGATCGAGTAGCCCATCCGGAGGAAGATGCCCTCGATCTGTCGCCGGACGATCGTGATCGGGTGCAGCCCCCCTTCGCGCGTGCGCCGGCCGGGCAGCGTCACGTCCACGGCGGCCGCGAGGTCGCGCGAAGCAGATTCCCGGCGCTCGAGATCGCCGCCGAGCCGGTCGATCGCCTCCTCGATCTCCGTCTTGGCGGCGTTGGCACGCGCGCCGAAGGACTTCCGGTCGCCCGCCGGGAGCGACTTCAACCGCGCGAAGAGCTTCGGCACGAGCCCCTTCTCGCGGCCGAGGTAGCGCCCCTTCAGACGTTCGTATTCCGCCCGCGAAGACACACCGCGGGCGATCTCCTCGCGAAAGGAGAGCAGGATCTGCTCGATCGGGTCCTGCGGCGGCACGTCTCCCATCTACCGTTTACCGTTTCCCGTTTCCCGGCTCATGCGATCTTCAGCGCCTGCTTGGCGACTCCGACCAGGTGCGTGAACGCCGCCGGGTCTGAGACGGCGATATCCGCCAGCATCTTGCGGTTGATTTCGTTGCCGGCCTTCTTGAGACCGTCCATGAGCTTACTGTACGAGATCTCGTGCTCGCGCGCGGCGGCGTTGATCCGAACGATCCAGAGCCCGCGGAAGTCGCGCTTCTTCGCCTTGCGGTCCCGGTACGCGTAGAGGAGCGACTTCTCCACCTGGAGCTTCGCCATCCGGTACGACTTCGACTTGGTGCCATAGTAGCCCTTGGCGCGCGCCAGGGTCTTTGCCCGGCGATTCTTTCTCTTGGGTCCCCTTTTTACACGAGGCATTGTTTTCTCCTTAGTAGGCCGGGAGACGGTAGACGTGAGACGGGAGACGGGCTCTCCCCTACTCGAGTCTCTCTCCCGGCTTCGTCTTCCGTTTTCCCTCTCCCGTCTTCCGCCTCTCAGGCGTACGGAAGCATCTCGCGGACGCGCTTGGTGTCGCTCTTCGAAACGGTCGTCGACTGCGCGAGCCCGCGCTTTCTCCCGGGCGCCTTCTTCGTGAGGATGTGGCTCTTGAAGGCCTTCGCCCTCTTGAACTTGCCGGAGGCGGTCTTCCGGAACCGCTTCGCGGCGCCCCGATGGGTCTTCAGCTTCGGCATCTGTCTCTCCGTTCTCGTAAAACGTGAAACGTGAAATGGAGTCAGTGCGCCCCGCTCGACGTGCTTCGCTTTACGTTTGACGTTTTGCGCTTTTACGCCTTGGTTGCCTTTTCGTGCTTGACCGGCGACAGGATCTGGTAGAGCCGGTTTCCCAGCATCTCCGACCGCGACTCGGCAATCGCCTTGCCGGTCAGGTCCACGAGCAGGCGGTCGAGCACCTTTTGGCCGTTCTCGCGCCGCGCCATCTCGCGGCCCCGGAACTGCACGGTCGCCTTGACCTTGTCGCCGTGCGACAGAAATTTCTCGATGTTCTTCATCTTGAACTCGTAATCGTGGTCGTCGATGTTGGGCCGGAACTTCACTTCCTTGACCTGCGTCGTCTTCTGCTTCTTCTTCGAGTCCTGCTGTTTCTTCTTCTGCTGGTAGATGAACTTCCCGAAGTTCATGATCCGGCAGACGGGCGGGATCGCGGTCGGCGCGATCTCCACGAGGTCGAGCCCCGCTTCCCGGGATTTCTGGAGGGCCTCGGCCATCGTCACGACGCCGACCGCCTCGCCTTCGGCGCCGATCAAGCGCACTTCCTTCCACCGGATCTGTTCGTTGACGCGAATGCTTTTCTTATCGATCTTTCACCTCCGTCGTCAGTTCCTTGCTCTTTGCCGCGACCGCCCGCCCGGCGGCCGCGAGAAATGCGTCGATCGACATGGTGCCGGCGTCCCCGCCGTGCCGCAGGCGCACCGTGACGGTGCCGGCCTCGGCCTCCTTCTCGCCCACCACGAGCATGCACGGCGACTTCATCAGCTCCGCGCGGCGGATCCGGGCCCCGAGCTTCTCGTTGCGGTCGTCGCACTCGACCCGCAGACCAGCCGCGGAAAGCCGCGCCGCGAACTCGCGGGCCTTCCCGGCGAAGCGGTCCGAGACGGGAAGGACCACCGCCTGCACGGGGGAGATCCAGAACGGGAAGTTCCCGCCGGTGTGCTCGATGAGGATCCCGAGGAAGCGCTCGAGCGAACCGAGGATCGCGCGGTGGAGCACGACCGGCCGGTGTTTTCCGCCGTCCTCGCCGATGTAGGTCAGGTCGAAATTCTCGGGCTGCGAGAAGTCGCACTGGATCGTGCCGAGCTGCCAGGGACGGCCGATGGCGTCGCGGACGAGGAAGTCGATCTTGGGGCCGTAAAAGGCGCCGTCGCCGGGCGTCACGACGTGCGGCCGTCCCGCCTTCGCGAGCGCGGCCGCGAGCGCGGCTTCCCCCCTGTCCCAGAGCGCGTCGGCGCCCATGCGCTTCTCGGGGCGCAGCCCGAGCGAGATCTCGACGTTGTCGAAGCCGAAGGCCCCGTAGACCGCGTCGACGAACTCGAGGAACGCGAAGATCTCGGCTTCGACCTTTTCGAACGGCGTGAAGATGTGCGCGTCGTCCTGGGAGAAGGTGCGCACGCGCGTCAGGCCCGCCGTCACGCCGGAGAGCTCGTAGCGGTGGAGCCGCCCGAAATCGGCGAAGCGGACCGGCAGGTCCCGGTAGGACCAGAGGCGCGTCTGGTAGAGGAGGAAGTGCCCGGGGCAGTTCATGGGCTTGACCCCGAACTCCCTCTCCTCGATCTCTGTGAAGTACATGTTCTCTTTGTAGTTGGCGTAGTGGCCGGAGATCTTGAAGAGCTCGGCATCGAAGATCTGCGGCGTCACGACCTCTTCGTAGCCGCGGTGGCGGTACTCGTTGCGCAGGTAGGCGAGCAGGCCGTTGTAGAGGATGGCGCCCTTCGGGTGGAAGAACGGCGACGCCGGCGCGAGTGGGTGGAACGAGAAGAGGTCGAGCTCCTTGCCGAGCTTGCGGTGGTCGCGGGCCTTCGCCTCCTCGATCCGCGCCAGGTGCTCGTCGAGCTCCTTCTGCGTCGGGAAGCAGACGGCGTAGATCCGCTGCAACATCGGGTTTTTCTCGTCGCCCTTCCAGTAGGCGCCCGCCGTGTGCGTCAGCTTGAAGACGCCGAGCCTCCCCGTCGATGGCACGTGCGGCCCGCGGCAGAGGTCGATGAAGTCCTTCTGGCGGTAACAGGAGACCCGATCGTCCGGAATCCCGCGGATGATCTCGACCTTCAACGAATCCTTCTGGCCCTCGAAGATCCGGATGGCCTCGTCCTTCGACATCTCGAGGCGCTCGACCGGGTTGTCCTCGGCGACAATCTTCCTCATCTCCGTTTCGATCGCCGCGAGGTCCTCCGGCGTGAAGGGCCGCTCCGGGTTGAAGTCGTAGTAGTAGCCGTTCTCGATCGCCGGCCCGATGCCGATCTGCGCCGTCGGAAAGAGGCGCTTGACCGCGTTGGCCGTCAGGTGGGCGGTCGAGTGGCGGTAGAGCTCGAGGGCGTCCGGGGACTTCAGTGTGACGATCTCGATCTTCGCGTCGCGCCCGACACGCGCGGCCAGGTCCACCACCTTGCCGTCGATCTTCCCGGCCAGCGCGTCCTTGGCCAGGCGCGGGCCGATCCCCACGGCGATTTCGCGCAGGCTGGTTCCCGCAGGAACCTTCCGCGTCGACCCGTCGGGAAGCGTGATCGTGATCGTTTGCGCCAGGGCTTCCATTGTCTCCTGCTCTCCAAAAATGAAAAACGCGGGTTGCCCCGCGTTGTGGATGGACGTCATGGTAGGCGCTAACGGGATCGAACCGTTGACCTCTTCCGTGTGAAGGAAGCGCTCTCCCAGCTGAGCTAAGCGCCTGGAACTCGAAGAAACTGGTAGGCTCGAGCGGATTTGAACCGCTGACCCCTACCGTGTCAAGGTAGTGCTCTCCCCCTGAGCTACGAGCCTGCTCTTCGATCCCGGTTTCCCGGGGGGCTACCGGCCGGAAGCCCGCGAGGGCGTTTTCATCCCGGCCTTCGTCCCTAGATTGGAAAAGATCAATTCCCGGTCGGCCCCTGCCGCCGGGATCGCGCAATGTACCAGAAAACCGGGAAACGGGAAACGGGAGACGGGAGTCGGGCTGCGCCGTTGGACTCGTCCGTCTACCGTCTACCGTCTACCGTCTTCCGACCCCGTGCCGTATATTGGCTTCACTCCGAATGGCATCCGTGATCCGCGGCTCGATCAGTTCGCTTGCCCGGCGATGGGGCGCGCTGCGCGCGGCCCGGGCCGAGGCCGCGGCGGCCCGGGAGTTCTGGGACGCCGGGGCCCCCGGAGAGCCCGAGGACCGCTACTGGGGCTCCCAGCCCCTCGTCCGCCGCGCGATCAATCGCCGCGTGACGGGCGACCCGAACCGCTGGCCCATGGAGTGGTTCGCCGACCGCTACGCCCCGACTCCCCTGCCGCTCGGGCTCTCGGTCGGCTGCGGGACGGGGCTGCTCGAGCGCGACGTGTTCGCCAAGGGCATCTGCGAACGGATCGACGGCGTGGACTTTTCGCCCGAGGCGATCGCCGAGGCGAGGCGCGGCGCCGAGGAAGCGGGCCTCGCCCGCCGGCTCGACTACCGGGTCGAGGACATCAACGCCATTCGCCTCCCGCGCCACCGCTACGACATCGTGTTCTTCCACGGCTCGCTCCATCACATCCGCAACGTCGAGCACGTGCTCGAAGAGGCCCGGCAGTCGCTTACGCCGGGGGGCCTGCTGTTCCTCGACGAGTACATGGGGCCGGCGCGCGCGGAGTGGACGGACGCGCACTGGGGCTTCGCGAAAAGCGCTTTCGACGCGCTGCCCGACGACCTGAAGAACCGGCCCGACCTCGCGATCCCTCTGCCCATGGACGACCCGTCCGAGTCGATCCGCTCCTCGTCGATCCTGCCGGCGGTGCGCCGTCTCTTCGAGGTCGTGGAGGACAGGCCCTACGGCGGCAACATCCTCTGGTTCGTGTTTCCCTGCATGGACATGGCGCGTTTGCGCGACGACGAAACGGGGGTCCTTTCGCGACTCATCGGACTCGAGGACCATCTGCTCGAGAGGAGATGGGTGGAGTCGTATTTCCGGGTCGTCGTCGCGAGGACCGGTCGCGAGTAGTGAGTTTTGAGTCGTGAGTCGTCTTATCGAGCCCACTCACAACTCATGACTCATAACCCTCCCCTACGCCCAGTCTCCCGCCTTGCGCGACAACACCGGCGCGCCCTCGAGAAACGTCAGGATCGCCTTCGTCGTATCGGCCACGGCGAACAGGATCCGGTCCTCGTTGCGGGCGTATTTCCTCTGGACGGCGAGCTCGAACTGCTGGAGCAGGGGGTTGAAGTAGCCGCCGATGTTCGCGATGACGATCGGCTTGCCGTGGATCCCCATCTGCTTCCAGGTGATCATCTCGATGATCTCCTCCATCGTTCCGAAGCCGCCCGGGAACGCCACGAAGGCGTCGGAGAGGTCGAACATGAGCTGCTCGCGCTCGTGCATCGAGCCGACGACCTTGAGCTCCGTCAGGCCGCGGTGCGCGGATTCGCGGCCCTCGAGGGCCTTCGGGATCACGCCCGTGACCTTGCCGCCCGCCGCGATGACTTCGTCGGCGAGCGCGCCCATCAGGCCGCGCGAGGCCCCGCCGTAGACGAGCCGGACGCCGCGCGCGGCGATCTCGCGCCCGAACGCCCGGATCTCCTTTTCGACGGCCGCCTCCGTGTTGGGACTCGAGCCGCAATAGACGCAGACGCTTTTCAAGTCCATCTGCGACTATCCTATAGTTCTTCGACCCTTACAGCGAGGAGGCGAAATGATCACCAACGCTGAGTCCGGAACCAACGTTCACGAAATTGCGGAGGGGATCTACCGGATCAACACTCCGCTCTCCGTCGTGCCCGGAGGGTTCTCGTTCAACCAGTACCTCGTCGTGGACGACGAGCCGTTGCTGTTTCACACCGGTTTGAAGCGCACGTTCCCGCTCGTGCGCGAGGCGATCGCACGCGTCATCCCGGTTGAGCGGCTCCGGTACGTCGCCTTCTCGCACTTCGAGTCCGACGAGTGCGGCGCCCTGAACGCCCTACTCGCCGTAGCCCCGCGCGCGGTTCCCGTGTGCGGCCGGGTCGCCGCGCTCGTGTCCGTCGAAGACTTCGCGGACCGTGCTCCCCGGCCGCTCGCCCATGGCGAGACGATCCGCCTCGGGAAACACGAGGTGCGCTGGTTGGACGCGCCGCACGTGCCGCACGGCTGGGAGACCGGATTCCTTTTCGAGGAGAAGACCCGAACGCTTCTCTGCGGCGACCTCTTCACCCAGGGCGGCACGGGAGAGGCGCCGGTGACCGAATCGGACATCCTCGGACAGAGCGAGGCCTTCCGGCAACCGATGGACTACTACTCGCACTCGAAAAACGCCGGCCCGATCCTCGAGACCCTCGCCGCGACCGAGCCGACCACCCTCGCCTGCATGCACGGCAGCGCCTGGAGGGGAGACGGAGGCGCCTTGCTGCGGGAGCTCGCTCGTACACTCGCCGCCTGAGGCCGCGAGACCTCAGCGCGCGACGAATCGGCTTCCCGGCGAGTCGATGGGCACGCCTTGTCGGCAGAGCGGGCACTCGCTCTCGGGCCAGGAGGGCACCGAGAGCGAGAGCAGCGAGCGCGACGGCACGGCGAAAGCCCCGTCGGGCAGTCCGCGGTCCACGATTGAGCCGACCGCCACGACCCTTCCTCCCGCCGACTCCACCGCAGCAGCGGCCTCGCGCGTGGACTTTCCGGTCGTGAAGACGTCCTCGACGACCACGACGGGAGTGCCCGGCTCGAGCGAGAAGCCGCGCCGCAACGCGAGGGCTCCCTCCTTTCGCTCGACGAACATCGCGGGAAGCCCGAGACCGCGCGCCGTCTCGTGCCCGATGACCACGCCTCCCAGGGCCGGCGAAATGACCGCCTTCGCGCCGAACTTGGAGAGCCGGCCGGCGAGCTCGCGGCCCGCCTGCTCGGCGCGCTCGGGCCACATGAGAAGCCGCGCGCATTGAAGGTACCGGTCGGAATGCAGGCCGCTCGAAAGACGGAAGTGCCCGGTCAGCAGGGCGCCGGTGGCTTCAAAGTCTTTGAGGGAGATCATTTCGGATTTCGGATTTCGGAATTGAAGACTAGTCGTCAAATCCGAAATCCGCAATCCGAATTCCGACTTCCCCCCTCTAGCCGTCCCCGTCCCTCAAAATCTTGTGGTGCTCGATCTTCTTGTAGAGGTTCGAGCGCGGCGTCTGGATCATTTCGGCGGTGCGGCTGATGTTCCAGCCGTTCTCGCGCAGGCGCGCGACGAGGAACTCGCGCTCCGCGAATTCCTTGAAGTCCGAGAGGGTCGCGAGCTCCAGCCCCCGGTTCGAGATCTCGGCGGGCTGAACACGGACCTCGGGCGGCAGGTCCCTGGCCTCGATCGGATCGGCGTCCGTCATGATCAGTACGCGCTCGACGAGATTCCGCAGCTCCCGCACGTTGCCCGGCCAGCTGCGCGCGGCCAGAAGGCCGAGCGCGCTCGCGGCGAAGCGGCGCGGCTTGCGGCGATCGCGTTGTGCGAAGGCTTGCGCGAAGTGCTCAGCGAGGACGGCGATGTCTCCCGCCCGCTCGCGTAGCGGCGGCGTCGTCAGCGGAACGACGTTCAGGCGGAAGTAGAGGTCCTCGCGAAACCGCCCGGCGCGGATGGACTCGGTCAGGTCGCGATTGGTGGCCGCGATGATTCGGACGTGGACCTTTCCGACCTTCGCGGCGCCCACCGGCTCGACCTCCCCCACCTCCAGAACGCGCAGGACCTTGGCCTGCGCGCGGGCCGACATGTCTCCGACTTCGTCGAGGAAGATCGTTCCGCCGTCGGCTTCGACGAACTTCCCGATCTGCTTGCGCACCGCGCCGGTGAACGAGCCCTTCTCGTGGCCGAAGAGCTCGGATTCGATCAGCTCTTCCGGGATGGCCGCGCAGTTGACCTGGACGAAGGGGCCGCCCACGACCCTCGAGGCCCGATGGAGCTCCCGCGCAACGAGCTCCTTGCCCGTGCCGCTTTCGCCGAGGATGAGGACCGTGGCCGCCGTCGGCGCCGCGCGCGCGATCTCGGCCCGGAGCCGGCGGATCGGCTCGCTTTCGCCCACCAGCACGGTCTCCTGCTCGACCCGCCGCCGCAGCTCGTCGTTCTCGGCCTTCAGACGGTTGCCCGAGAGGGCGTTGCGCACGGAGACGAGGACGCGCTCGCGCTGGAGCGGCTTCTCGAGGAAGTCCGTCGCGCCGCGCCGCGTGCACTCGACGGCAGTGGCGATGTCTCCGTGGCCGGAGATCATGAGGACCGGAGGAGCCGCCTCGCGTGCCACGATCCGATCGAGGGTTTCGAGGCCGTCCATTCCGGGCATCTTGATGTCGAGCAGCACGGCCGCCGCCGGGGCGCCGTCGAGCTCGGCCAGGGCCGCGCGGCCGTCCCCGACGGTCGCCACCTCGTAGCCCTCGTACTCGAGGACCATCCGAAGCGTGTCGCGGATGGCGGCCTCGTCGTCGGCCACTAAGATTCTCTGTAGCATCGGTGTCCTTGCCTCGAAACTGAATTCCGCCTCGCAATATGCCCTGTAAAGCAAACGCCCGCCGAGGCGGGCGTTTGGAAGAGGGGTCTTTCGTGGCTCCTCAGTCGCCGATCTTCACCAGGGCGAACCGCGAGACGTTGGCGCGCGGGTTGTAGACGTAGAGCTTCAGGAAGTCGCCCTTCTTCGCCTTGCCCACGAGCTTGCCGAACTCCTCGGTCGTTCCGACCTTCTGGCCGTTGACCTGCGTGATGATGTCGCCTTCCTGGATGCCCGCCTCCGCGGCGGCGGACACTTCCTTGATGCGCATGACCACGAGCCCGTCGATGTCGGCCTTGATGCGGTGCATCTGCCGCATCTGGGGCGTGAGCTCGGTGACCTGGATCCCGATTCGCTCGTGCGAGTCGTCCGACGACGCCTTCTCGGGATCGGCCTTGTCGCCCGTCTCGTCCTTGCGCTCGGCGAGCGAAGCGGTCAGGTTGATCTCCTTGCCTTCGCGGATGACCCCGAGCTGCACCTTGCTGCCCGGCGCCTTGCCCGAGACGTAACCGATGAGGTCGCGCGTGTCCTTGACGGGGACGCCGTCCACCTTGACGATCGTGTCGCCCGGCTTCACGCCCGCCTTGTCGGCCGGCTTGCCCGGTTCGACCTGCTCGACGAAGGCGCCGTCCTCGGTCTTCAGGTTGAAGGCCGCGGCGCGGTCGGCGTCGACGTTGACGATGTTGATCCCGAGGAAGCCGCGCACGACCTTGCCCTTCTCCCGCAGCTGCGGAAGGATCTGCTTGAGCGTGTTCACGGGCACGGCGAAGCCGATGTTCTGCGCGGGCCGGAACATGGCCGTGTTGATGCCGATGACCTCCCCGTTGACGTTGATGAGCGGACCGCCCGAGTTGCCGAAGTTGATGGCCGCGTCGGTCTGGATGTAGTTCTCGAACGAACGCGTCGCCGGATCGCCCGTCAGGCCCGAGCGCTCCTTCGCGGAGACCACGCCGACGGTGACGGTCTTGTCGAAAGCGAGCGGATCGCCGATCGCCATGACCCATTCACCGACCCGGGCCTTCTCGGAATCGCCGAGGGGAAGCGGCGTCAGGCGCTGCTTGACATCGACCTTGAGCAGGGCGAGGTCGGTGGCCGTGTCGCGGCCGACGAGCCTCGCCGTGTACTTTTCCCTGTTGTTGATCCGGACCTCGATCTTGTCGGCGCCGTCTATGACGTGGTTGTTCGTGACGATGTAACCGTCTTCCGAGATGATGAATCCGGTGCCGCCCTGGACCTGCTTGTGCTCCTCGTCGTCCGGCTGCTGGCCGCGGCGCTGGTTGCCCGGAGGGCCGAAGAAGAACTCGAACGGATCGCCCTCGCCGCTGAACGGGTTGGCGTAGCGGCGACTCTGGCCTCCCTTGACGATGTCGGTCGACGTGATCGAGACGACCGACGGCATCGCTTCCTGGGCGATGTCGGCGAAGGACGGCAGCGCGGCGCCTCCGGCGCGAACCTTCGCGGGCGGCGTTTCCCGCTGGGCCTCGGAGCGCGGGGTGATGTTGATGGAGCTCGCGACGACCATGCCGAAGACGACGGCGGCCGCGATCAGCGCGGAAAAGGAAAGAGCGCGTTTGGTGGTCTTTTCCATGACGAAAGTCTTTCTCCTCAATCTTCTATCCCAATGCGGGATATGGAGGAAACGCCGGACTAACCTCCCGCATTCCTCGATTTCGGGGGGATCGAGAGCCTGCGGTGCTCGATCAAGATGCAGCGGTCCATCGCAACGCCGATCCCCTTCTCCTCGAGGAGCCGGGCCGAAGCCTCGTCCACGACCCCGAGCTGCATGAAGAGGAACCGGACCTTGCGGGCGATCGCCTGCTCCGCCACTTCCGCGACCTGCTCCGAGCGGCGAAAGACGTCCACGATGTCGATCCGGACGCCGTCCGGCACCGCGGCGAGCGACGGGAAGCAGGGCTCGCCCAAGAGCTCGCGATGGCTCGGGTTGATCGGCACGACGCGGTAGCCCTGGCGCTGCAGGTACCGGGCGATCTCGTTGGAGGGGCGGTCCTCGTTCGGAGAGCAGCCCACGACCGCCACCGTTTCGGCGGACTCCAGCGCCGCGCGGATGCGCTCCTGCTCGTTCATGGCCTGGCCCTCGCCTCGTTCTGCTCGGGGCGCATGTTGTAGAAAAACGTGATCGTCACGCCCTCGCGCTCCTCGTGGAGATCGGCCGGCAGGGGCCGGAACGGGGACGACTTCAAGATCGCCTGGAACGCCGCGTTGTCGAACGGCGGAACGCCGGAAATGCGGATGATCTTCGCGTCCGCCACGGTGCCGTCGGCCATGATGTAGAAGCGCACGGTGAGGCTGCCCTTCCAGCCGAGCCGCGCGAGGTCGGGAACGTCCCAGTGTAGCTTGATCCGGCGGATCATCTCCGCGGCGTAAGCGCCCCAGTCGTACCAGGTCGTGTCGAACGAAAGGGGCCCGCTGTCGACGAAACCGCCATCGGGGTTGGGCGCCGGCGCGCCGCCTTCGCCCCCGACGGTGCCCCGCGCGGCCTCCGCGATCGCGCGGTCGAGCCCCGCGAGCTTCGAGACCTCGCGCGGCCCGGACGTCTCCGGCCGCGCCGTGGACGGGAAGTCCGAGGGCTTCTGATCGGACTCGCTCTTCTCTACCGCGGCGCGCCGTGCGGCCTCGGCGGCGGCGCCCTGCCGCGCCGCGACATCGCGGCCCGGGACCCGCGGCGCCCTCGGCCCGGGCGCCAGTCCGGCCACGCCGCTTCCGGGCGGCACGAAAGGCGTGTCGGCCTTGGGCCTCGACCGATCCCCGCCGCCTGCGCGCCGGTCGGCGTCCGAAACCGGCGAGCGGTTCGGATTCGGCCGCGCCGGTCCGGGAGCATCCTGAAAGATGACCGGGATCGGCGTGTCGTCCTTCGGCTGCGCAACGAGCCCCGCGAAGAAGTCCTCCTTGGACCCCGCCGGGATCCGCGGCATCGAGAGGAGCAGGATGACCAGCAGAACGTGAAAGAAGATCGAGATGAGGATCCCGCGCTCGATCGGGAAGGAACCGGTCTCGTGCTCCTCGAGTCCAGCCAGCTCGGCGATCGTGCTGTGCGCCGTGAGGGGGCCGACCGGCCCGTCGGCCGCATCCGGCTCTTCGCCCATGAAGGGCACGCCCTCGCCCGCTCCGAGCGAAAGCATCGACTTCGGGGCCGGCTCGGGCTCCGGCGCCGGCCCGCTTTGACTGGCCAGGCTCCCGAGCATGCTCCGGACCGGCGGCCCGTCGTCTTCGGCGGCCGCGGCCGTTTCGGGGTGCCTGTCGTCTTCTGGCTTTCCGAAGAGGCGCCAGCGCCGGCGCGCCCCGATCGACGCGATCGAGCTGCGCTGGAACGGCAGGTCTTGGTCTTCGGGGTCAGACACGCAACTCTCCCTCGGGCGCCAGGGACGCCTCTTTCTCATAACACGGGCTCTCGCGCCGGGATTCTCGCGATTGTAGCCGCCGCGCGCGGACTCGGCCGGACCGCGCAGGGCGCCTCCGCAGGCGCGAGTCAGGGATTCATGAGCACCTCACGGGCCGGCAGACCGGTCCGTTTCACCGGGTTGGCCCCCCTCCCATCCTTCTGATATAACCCCCTGTTCCGGGTATTGCGGGCTTGGCCCGCTTTTTTGTTCGATGAAAACCACTTTGGGTGAAAAAACGACCCTCGAAATCGGGGCCATCGCGGAGGAGAAGGGGTGCCGGCTGCTGGCCATCGAATCGGCCGGAGCCGGACGCTTCACCGTTCTGCGGGTGGTGCTCGAGCGGCCGGACGGCGGCGCCGTGACGTCCGAGGACTGCGAAGCGGTTTCGCGGGACGTCTCCGCCGTGCTCGACGCCTCCGACGAGATCGGACACCGGTACACCCTCGAGGTTTCCTCGGCCGGGCTCGATCGCAAGCTCTACAGCCTCGAGGACGCGGTCCGATTCGTCGGCCGCCGCGTGCGCGTCAAGACCGACGCGCCCGTCGTCCCTCAGGCCACGCAAACGCCAGGCGGGCGTCCCCCGGCCATCTCACCGGCCCGGAATTTCGGTGGACTGCTCGAGCGCGTCGAGGGCGACGTCCTCACCGTCGTTGATGAGGCGGAACGGAGAATCTATAATGTCCGTTTCGGCGATATTCGACTCGCCCGGCTCGACTTCGAGTGGCCGGCGCGGGGGCGATAGGAAAAGGGTTTTGCCATGATCATCGATCCGTCGGTCATCCGACAGGTTTCGCGCGAGAAGGACATCGACGCCGAGAAAATGTTCGAAGCCCTCGAAGAGGCGATGTCCTCGGCCGCGCGCAAGTACTACCACGACAAGGCGATGGCCACCTTGATCGACCGGCAGACCGGGGCGATGACCGTCTACTCGCCGCGCACCGTCGTCGCGGAGCTCGACACCGAATCCGAGGAGCCGCCGCCGCAGACGCTTCTCGACGAGGCCATTGCCCTGGTCGCCGCCAAGGGGACGAAGGGCGAGGTCCGCGTCCTGCGGCCGGGCGCCGAGGGCGAGCCGCCGACCGAGGTCCACGACGTCGCGCTCGGCGACGAGGTCCGCATTTACCGCGAGACCGTCGGCCTCGGCCGCATCGCCGCGCAGACGGCCAAGCAGGTGCTCTACCAGAAGGTCCGCGAGGCCGAGCGCGACAACGTCTACAACGAGTACTTCCCGAAGTTGGGCGAGCTCGTGAACGGGACGGTCAAGCGCTTCGAGCGGGGCGACATGGTCGTCGACCTCGGCAAAAGCGAAGCGATCATCCCCCGCGACCAGCAGTCGCGCGCCGAGCGCTACGGGCAGGGCGAGCGCATCCGCGCGATCCTCTACGACGTGCACAAGAACCCCAAGGGCCCGCAGCTCGTCCTCTCGCGGACGGACCCGCGCCTCCTGATCCGCCTGTTCGAGATGGAGGTCCCGGAGATCTACGACGGCACGGTCGTCATCAAGGGGGCCGTCCGCCAGCCCGGCGAGCGGGCGAAGGTCGCCGTGCGATCGCGCGAGCGGGACGTGGATCCCGTCGGCGCGTGCGTGGGCATGCGCGGCAGCCGCGTCCAGTCCATCATGCGCGAGCTCCACGGCGAAAAGATCGATGTCATCCTCTACTCGGACGACCTGATCACGTTCGCGCAGAACGCGCTCGCCCCGGCCAAGATCACGCGGGTCTCGCCGATCCACCACGAGGACGGCGCGATGAGCCTCGACTGCGTCGTCGAGGACGATCAGCTCGCGCTCGCCATCGGCAAGAAGGGCCAGAACGTCCGGCTCGCCTCAGCGCTCATCGGCCTGAAGATCGAGATCAAGGGCGAGAGCGAGGTCAAGGGCGAGGTGGCGCAGGCCCTCTCGCGCATGATCGAGGCCTCGCGCCGCCGCCAAGTCCCGGTGGCCGAGATCCCGGGCGTCGGCGAGAAGACGGCGCAACGCCTGGTCGAGGCGGGCGTCGCCACGCTGGGCGACCTGCTCGACAAGTCGGCCGCCGAGCTCGCCGAGATCCCGGGCATCGGGGAAAAGTCCGCCGAAAAGATCCTCGAAGCCGCGCGCGCGGCCGAGTCCAGCCCGGCCTCCGAGGAGGAGGATGGCGAGTTCGAATCCGCGCCGGAGGAAGAGTCTCCGGCCGAGGCCCCCGCAGAGACGGGCGCAAGGGAGTAAAGCGAGTCGCATGGGGAAGATCCGCGTCGAAGAGCTCGCCCAGCAGATGGGGCTTCCGAGCAAAGAGGTCCTGTTCCTGCTCCAGTCGATCGGCGTCGACGTCAAGTCCGCGCAGGCCGCGCTCGACGAGTCGACCGTCCTCGCGATCCTGCAGGGGCGCACGCACGCGCCCAAGCAGCTGATCGTCCGCGACACCGAGACCCGGGCCGCCCGGCCGCAGAAGAGCGCGCTCAATCGCATCAAGATCATCGACAAGCCGGTCTTGACGACGCCGGCGGCCGACCGCGATTCCGAGGCGGCCGAGCCCGCGCCGGAGCCGACGTCGGCGCCGCCCGCAGCCCTCGCCCGAGAGAGCGCGGCGCAGGCCCGTGTCGCGAAGGCCGCGGCCGAGCCCGCGCGCATCGCCGTCGTGCCGTCCGAACCGGAGCCCGAGGCCGAGGCGCCCAAGCCAACGCCGCCCCCGGCGCCGGCCCTGCCCCGCAAGATCGTGCTGCCCCCGCGCCCCGTGGTTCCCCCCCGGCCCACGGCCTCGGCGGGAACGCCCCGCCCCGGCGGCCCAATCGTCCGGCCCATGGGTCCCGCTTCCGGAACGCGCCCCATCGGGCCCGCAGCCGGGATTCGTCCGATGGGACCCGCCGCCGGCCGTCCCATTGGACCCCGGCCCTCCGGCCCATCGGTCTACCGTCCGACCCCGGGTGGCCCGGGCGCCCGTCCGATGGGCGGCCCCGCGCGCCCCGGCGCTCCGGTCGGCCGCACCGCTCCCACCGGCCCCGACCGCGGACCGGTCAAGCGCAAGAAGGACGACAAGGAAGATCAGAAGAAAGCGGCCGCCGGCAAGCGCGGCGCGCGCCCGAAGATCACGGTCGCCGACGAGGTGGACCTGCGAGAGTTCGTGGGCACCTACAAGGAAGACACGTACTCCGACATCTCGCTGCCGCTGATCGAAAAGACCGGCGACGACGCCGAAGCCGCCGCGGGCGCGCGGCCGGCCTCCAAATCCGCCATTCGCCGCGCGGCGAAGGAAACCCGGGCGCACGACTCGGGCAAGCTGCTCGAGTTTCGCAAGCCGGCCCCGACGGGGCCCGTCTTCTTCACCGAGGGCGTGACGGTCAAGGAGCTCTCCGAGAAGCTCGGCGTGCTGGCGCGAGACATCCAGAGGCTGCTCTTACAGCGCGGCGTGGTCGCGACCGTCAACCAGACGCTCGATGCGACGACGGCCGTGCAGATCGCCAAGGAGATCGGCGTCGAGGCCGCGGTCGTCTCCTTCGAGGAG
The DNA here is from genome assembly GCA_041483715.1 of Thermoanaerobaculia bacterium. Lineage (GTDB taxonomy): Bacteria > Acidobacteriota > Thermoanaerobaculia > UBA5066 > Gp7-AA6 > DAHUXD01. The sequence goes on along the minus strand of JBGPGG010000029.1, from coordinate 9,291 downwards.
GAGCTCGACCTGTCCCGCTCGGCCAGGGAGTCGGTCGAGGGGGCGACCCCGGGGGCGCCGCGGGTTCCCCGCGCCCCGGTCGTCACGGTCATGGGCCACGTCGACCATGGCAAGACCTCGCTACTCGACGTGATCCGGCAAGCCAACGTCGCCGCGGGCGAGGCGGGCGGCATCACGCAGCACATCGGCGCGTACCGTGTCGAGGTCCACGGAAAGCCGATCGTCTTCCTCGACACGCCGGGCCACGAGGCCTTCACGTCCATGCGCGCGCGCGGCGCGAAGGCCACCGACATCGTCGTGCTGGTCGTCGCGGCCGACGACGCCGTCATGCCGCAGACGATCGAGGCGATCGCGCACGCGAGGGCCGCGAAGGTCCCGATCGTCGTGGCGATCAACAAGATCGACAAGCCCAACGCCAACGTCGAGCGGGTCAAGAAGGAGCTGGCGGACCAGAACGTGCTCCTCGAGGCCTGGGGCGGCGAAACGCCCGCCGCCGAGATTTCGGCCCTGAAGAAGCAGGGCATCGACCACCTGCTCGAGCTCATCCTGCTCGTTGCGGACATGCAGGAGCTCACCGCTCCGGCCGCCGAGGAAGCCAGGGGTGTCGTGCTCGAGGCCCGCCGCGAGGCCGGCCGGGGCAACGTCGCCACCGTGCTGGTGCAGGCGGGGACGCTCGAGGTCGGCGACATCTTCTTCGCCGGCTCGGTCTTGGGCCGCGTCCGGTCCATGCACAACGACCGCGGCGAAAAGATCGAGGCGGCCGGGCCGGCCACGCCCGTCGAGGTGACAGGGTTCGAGGACCTCCCGCAGGCGGGCGACACGTTCCAGGTCGTCACGGACGAGTCGAAGGCCCGTTCGATCGTCTCCTTCCGTCAGCAGAAGGAGCGGGAGCAGGCGATGGCCTCCTCCTCGCGCCCGTCGCTCGAGCAGCTCTTCAACAAGATCCAGGCAGGCAGGGTCAAGGACCTGCCGATCATCCTGAAGACGGACGTCTCGGGCTCCATGGAAGTGCTGTCCCAGTCGCTCAAGGCGCTTTCCAACGAGAAGGTCAAGATCTCGCTGCTCCACGCCGGCGTCGGCGCCGTCACCATCAACGACGTGCTGCTCGCCTCCGCGTCGGGCGCGATCATCGTGGGCTTCAACGTGCGGCCCGAGAAGAAGGCCGCCGAAGAGGCCGAGAAGGTGGGCGTCGAGATCCGCCTCCACACGGTCATCTACAACGTCACCGACGAGATCAAGAAGGCCATGGAAGGCCTGCTCGACCCGACGCTGAAGGAAGTGGTGCGGGGACGCGCCGAAGTGCGCAACACGTTCAAGGTGCCGAAGTTCGGCGTCGTGGGCGGGTGCTACGTCACCGAGGGCACGATCCCGCGCAGCGCGCAGCTGCGCCTCCTGCGCGACAACCGCGTGATCCACGAGGGCAAGGTGGGATCGCTGCGCCGGTTCAAGGACGATGTCTCCGAGGTCAAACAGGGGTTCGAGTGCGGCATCGGGCTCGACCGGTACCAGGACATCAAGGTCGGCGACATCATCGAGGCGTTCCAGGTCGAGAAGGTCGCCGGCGTAATGGCCTGAGGGCGCATAAAACGTCAAACGTAAAACGTAAAACGTAGCCACGTCGGCTCGCCCCGTTTCACGTCTTACGTTTCACGTTTCACGACCCATGGTGATCGCCTACGCCCTCTTCGACCTCCATCTGCCAGGGTGCCGGGGCTTGAAGGAAAAACGGATGATCGTCAAGAGCCTGAAGGCGCGCATCCGGAACGAGTTTGAAATATCGGCGGCCGAGATCGCGCACCAGGACCTGCTACAGCGCGCGGCCATCGGCGTGGCTGCGGTCGGGAGCGACCAGCCGACTCTCGACGCGGTCCTGCAGCACGTGCTTCGGTTCGTCGAGGTGAACCTCGACGGGGAGATCCTCGAATATCGCACTGAGTTCATTCATGTTTGACCTGCGATGAAGAAAGACTCCCGCCGCAGCCAGCGCGTCGCCGACGTCGTTCGGGCGGAGCTGTCGCGTCTGATCCTCCTCGAGGCGCACGACAAGGACCTCCACCTCGTCACGGTCACCGATGTCGAGATGCCGCCGGACCTGCGGTCGGCGCGCGTCTACTTTTCCTCCCTCGGCGCCGACGAGGAGCGCGAGAAGGCGGCCGACGCCCTGCGCCGCGCCGCAGGCTACCTGCGGCGCGAGGTCGGGCAACGCTGCCAGCTGCGCTACGCGCCCGAGCTCCACTTCATCAGTGACCGCTCGCTCGAGCGCGGGGCGCGCATCGAGGAGCTCCTGCACCAGGTCCTGCCCTCGGCGGACAAGCCGGATCCCGCAGACGGGTCGGACGAGGAAGAGCCGTGAGGGCGGGAACGGACCCCGTGAAGCGCGGGCACCTGTTCTTGATCGACAAGCCCGAGGGGCTGACCTCGCACGACGTCGTCGAGCGGGTGCGCAAGGCGACGGGGGTGGCGCGCATCGGCCACAGCGGCACGCTCGACCCGATGGCCACCGGCCTGCTGCTGCTCTGCGCCGGGGGCGCCGCGCGGCTGCAGGGCTTCTTCACGCTGATGGACAAGACCTACGAGGGCACGATCCGGCTCGGCCGCGCCACGGCCACCTACGACCGCGAGGGCGAGACGGTCGGTCCCGATCGCGACGCCTCGGGCGTGACCGCCGCGCTGGTCGCCGACGCGGCCTCGGCGTTTCGCGGCGAGTTCCTCCAATCGCCGCCTCCCTACTCCGCGAAGAAGGTCGGCGGGCGCAAGTTCTACGAGATGGCCCGCAAGGGCGAGGCCGTCCCGTCGCTGCCGAAGAAAGTCCGCGTCACGAGCCTCACCTTCGGCGAGCCGGTCGAGGGACGGCTGCCCTTTGCGATCGCCTGCTCATCGGGCACGTACATCCGCTCGATCGGGAGCGAGCTCGGCGAGAAGCTCGGCTGCGGGGCGCACCTCGAAACCCTGCGCCGTACCCGCATCGGTGAGTTCCGCATCGAGGATGCCGTGACACTCGAACGGTTCGAGGCGCTCTCCCCGGCCGAGCGCATGGCCGCCCCGCACGCCATGCCGCTGTCCCGCGTGCCCTTCCCCTTCCCCCGGGTCCAGCTCGCGTCCCTGGAGGCCTGGAAGATCCGCCGGGGGCAGGCCGTCCCGGCCCGGGGCCTGAACGCCCGGGACGGCGACTGGGTCACCCTGCTGGGCCCGGCCGACGACATGCTGGCGCTCGGCCAGGTCAACCCCATCGGGGACCGGGGGATCGCCATGATCAAGCCGAGGATCGTGCTGTTGGACTGACCCACCCCTGCTGACAGCCCCCTCCGACCTGTGGTAATGTTCGCGGCTTATTAAAAGTAGTGTGAGTGTTTAGAGTGGTTTGGAGGATCGAGTGAACGTCACCGAATACGAGTCCGGCAAGACGGAAATCGTCAAGCAGTACCGGACGCACGACACCGATACGGGCTCCCCCGAGGTCCAGGTCGCGCTGCTGACGAACCGCATCGCGTACCTCACCGAGCATTTCCAGACGAACGCGAAAGACCACCATTCGCGCCGCGGTCTGCTGCAGATGGTCGGACGCCGGCGCCGTCTCCTGGATTATCTCCGGAGCGAAGACGCCAGCCGCTACCACAAGCTGATCGAGCGCCTCGGCCTCCGGAAGTAGTCCGTCCGGCGCCGGAGCGCGCTGCCGCGGCTGTTGCCCGCGGGATCTCGCGGACCATCCCATCCGGACGGTCGCTTTCCGACGCCATTCACAAGAGAGGGTAGAGAAAACCATGATCGACCAGATCACCATCCCCGTCGGCTCGAAGTCCATGGAGATCCAGATCAGCAAGCTTGCCAAGCAGTCCGACGGCGCCGCCGTCGTGCGGTTTGGCGACACCGTCGTCCTCGCGACCGCCGTCTTCAGCAAGGAGCCGAAGGAGAACGCCGAGTTCTTCCCGCTGACCGTCGACTACCGCGAGCCCACCTACGCCGCGGGAAGGATCCCCGGCGGCTGGTTCAAGCGGGAGGGCCGGCCCACCGAGAAGGAAATCCTGACCTCGCGCCTGATCGACCGGCCCGTGCGGCCGCTCTTTCCCAAGGGCTTCAATCACGAGACGCAGATCGTCGCGTTTGTCCTCTCCTCCGACGGCCAGAACGACGCGGACATCCTCGCCATCAACGGCGCCTCGGTCGCCCTGACCTGCTCGTCCATTCCGTTCTACACGCCCATCGGCGCCGTGCGCGTCGGGCGGCTCGACGGCAAACTCGTCCTGAACCCGTCGAACGCCGAGCGCGACAAGTCGGACCTCGACCTGATCGTCTGCGGCACCGATGACGCCGTCGTCATGGTCGAGGGCGGAGCCCGCGAGATCTCGGAGCAAACCCTGATCGACGCGATCCTCTTCGGCCACGAGGCCGTGCGCCGGATCGTCGGTGCCCAGATGCAGCTCCAGCGCCGGGGCGGCTTCCTGAAGCCGTCGTGGCAGGCCCCCGAGGCCTATCCCGCCGGCATGTTCGCCGAGGTCCGCCGAGCGTGGGAAGCCCCGATGATGGCGGCGATGACGCTGCCGAACAAGATCACCTCCTACGCCGAGATCAAGGCCGTCAAGAAGGCCGCCGCCTCGCTGGTGCCCGAGACCGAGCCGGAGCGCCGCAAGCAGGTCGCCAAGGCCGCGGACGACCTCGTCAAGGTCCTCACCCGCGAGACGATCCTCGGAGGCCAGCGCCTCGACGGCCGCGACTTCGCCCAGATCCGTCCGATCACCTGCGAGGTGGGCCTGCTGCCCCGCACGCACGGCTCGGCGCTCTTCACGCGCGGCGAAACGCAGGCCCTCGTCACGGCCACGCTCGGCACCTCCGACGACACCCAGATCATCGAGGAGTACGAAGGCGAGAGCGAGCACACGTTCCTGCTCCACTACAACTTCCCGCCCTTCTCGGTGGGCGAGACGAAGTTCATGCGCGGGCCCTCGCGCCGCGACATTGGCCACGGCAACCTCGCGCGCCGGTCCCTCGCACCCGTGCTCCCCTCCGAGGACGTCTTTCCGTACACCGTGCGGGTCGTCTCCGACATCCTGGAGTCCAACGGATCGTCCTCGATGGCGACCGTCTGCGGCGGCACCCTCGCGCTCATGGACGCGGGCGTGCCGATCAAGGCCCCGGTCGCGGGCGTGGCGATGGGCCTCGTCTCCGACGGAGACCGTTTCGCGATCCTGACCGACATCGCCGGCCAGGAGGACCACTACGGCGACATGGACTTCAAGGTCGCCGGCTCGCAGGCCGGGATCACGGCCCTCCAGATGGACATCAAGATCAAGGGGCTGCGGCGCGACATCCTCGAGAAGGCGCTCGAACAGGCGCGCGTCGGCCGCCTGCACATCCTCGAAAAGATGACCGCCGCCATCGGCGTCCCGAGGCCGAACATCTCCCGCTACGCGCCGCGCATCTTCACGATCCAGATCCCCAAGGACCGAATCCGCGACGTCATCGGATCGGGCGGCAAGACGATCCGCTCGATCATCGAGTCGACCGGCTGCAAGATCGACGTCGAGGACTCGGGCAAGGTGTCCATCGCGTCCTCCGATGAAGCGGCGGCCATGAAGGCCATCGAGATCATCGAGGCCCTCACCCAGGAGCCCGAGATCGGCAAGGTCTACACCGGCAAGGTGCGACGGGTCGAGGCGTACGGCGCCTTCGTCGAGATCATGCCGGGCCAGGATGGCCTCGTCCACATTTCGGAGCTCGCTCCGTACCGCGTGCGCCAGACGACCGACGTCGTCAAGGAAGGCGACGTGGTGACGGTCAAGATCATCGCCGTCGACCCGATGGGCAAGATCAAGCTCTCGCGCAAGCAGGCGATGTCCAAGGAGGAGCTCGACGCCGAGATGGCGCTCGCCCCCGTGGGCGCTCCCGGCGAGGACGAGGGGCGCGGCGAGTTTCCGCACGGCGGCAGCCAGGGCGAGCACCGCGGGCACTTCAACCGCGACCACCGGGGGCCGGGCGGACCGAGGGGGCCGAAAAGGTAGATTTCAGAATTCGGATTTCGGATTCGGATTTGGGGCGCGGCGCAAGCCGCGCCCTTTCATTTGAGCTGGACTTCGACCTTGACCCACCAGGAGGGCTGCGGGGGCGACGGATATTTCGCGCCCCGGAAGTCCGGCGCGGCGCAGCGGGCGACATCGGTCTCGGGGTCGAAGAGCACATCCTCCGCCTCCCCCGAGCCGCCCACCTGCACGAAGGCGTTGAAGGACAGGGCCTGGCTCCTCGAGATCCCCTTCACGCAGCGCTCGAGGGACTTGCGCAGCCAGGAGTCGAGGCTCGATTCGAGCGCCGACTCGTAGCGCCGGCCCGCGGGCGTCTTCGCGTTCACCTCGGCGGCCTCGCGGGCCATCCTCGGGGTCGCCCGCCTCGGCTCGTCGGCGGGGGCGCCTGCGGCGAGAACGCCCGCGAGCAGAACGCCAGCCCCGAGCCTCGCCCTCATGCGCGTGCGACGATAGCACCGGCCGCCCGTGTCAGTACGGCATCTCCTCATCCTCGAGGCCGAGCATGTGGCCGACCTCGTGGACGACGGTGTCGCGGATCTCGCGGATGGCCTCGCCGCGCGTCTCGCAGAGGCGAAGGATCGGGCCGCGGAAGACCGCGATCTGGGCCGGCAGGTTGGTCACCATGGTTCCGCGCTCGAAGAAGGACGCCCCGCGAAAGATCCCGAAGAGCTCCTCCTCATCCGGCGTGTCCGACTCGTCGTAGTCCTCGCGGGACGGCTCTTCCTCGACGACCACGACGACGTTCTCGAGGTACTTGCGGAACCCCGCGGGCACCGACGCGAGCGCCTCCTCGACGCAGGACTCGAACTCGGCCTCGGAGATTCGCCCTGGCGACCCCACGCCCCTCACTCCTTGTCGGCCGCTCGCTGGCGCGAGACGCGACCTTCGGTCGCGGCCGACACAGACGTTTCGCGAGGGGAGCCCCCTCGCGCACCCCCGCTCCAGCCGGGAGAGGGGGAACAAAACAGGCGGTCGAAGTTGGCGGTGGTGGCGGCGGCGACGGCGTCGAGGTCGACGCCCTTGACCTCCGCGAGCTTCTTCGCGGTCTCGACGACGAAGGCGGGCTCGCAGGGCTCCCCGCGGTGCGGCGCCGGAGAGAGAAAGGGCGTGTCCGTCTCGACGAGCATCGCCTCGAGCGGCAGGCCGGCGGCCGCCGAGCGGATGTTCTCCGCGGCGCGGAAGGTGATCATCCCGGAAAAGGACACGAGGTACCCGAGGTCGAGCGCCTTCCTGCCGTAAGCCGCGTCCTCGGTGAAGGAATGGAACACACCCGCCCGTTCGCGCGCCCCGCCGCGAGCGAGGACTTCGAGCATCTCCCCCCCGCTTTCCCGGTTGTGGAGCAGAACGGGGAGCGACAGCCTTCGGGCGCAGTCGAGCATCCACTCGAGGACCTCGATCTGCCTCTCCCGCGGCGAGTGGTCGTAGTGGAAGTCGAGGCCGATCTCGCCGATCGCGGCGACCTTCGGGCGCCGCGCGAGCGACTCGAATGCGGCGCCGTCGCGGGCGGGATCGAAGTCCTTCGCCTCGTGGGGATGGACGCCGACCGCGGCGAAGACGCCCTCCCGCGCAGCGGCGAGGTCGGCCGCCGCGGCCGAGTCCGCGAGCGTCGTTCCCGGCACCAGGAACTGCGAGACTCCAGCCGCCCGGGCGCGCGCGATGAGCTCGTCGGCGCCGTCTCCCATCTGCAGGTGACAGTGGGAATCGGCGAGCAAGCTACTTGACCTTGCTGCCCGGCGGAACGTCCGCGGGCACGTCGAGCAGCACGGGCGCCCCGGCCTCGCCGACCGAGGCCGCGAGGACCATGCCGTTGGACTCGACGCCCATGAGCTTCGCCGGCTTCAGGTTCGCGACGACGACGACGTTCCTGCCGAGCAGGGCCTCCGGCTCGTACTGCGCCGCGATCCCGGCCACGATCTGCCGGCGCTCGTCGCCGAGGTCGACCTCGACGCGCATCAGCTTGTTCGACTTCGGCACGCGCTCGGCGGCGACAATCTTCGCGGTGCGCAGACGCACCTTCTGAAAGTCTTCGATCGAGATGCGGTCGTCGGCCGGGGCGGCAGGGACGGCCGTCGCGGCGGCATTGGTAGGCGCGGCCGCGGGCACCGCGGGGGGGACGGTCGGGTTCGCGGGTTCGTTCATGGCGGCGTCCTTCTCCTTGAGGTAGGTGGCGGCATCGACGCGCGGAAAGAGCGCGGGTGCCTCGGGCATCGGGGTCGCGAGGGGCAGCCCGCCCCAGTCGAGCTCTGTCTCCGCGGGGTCGGCAGCGGGGAGCGCAAAGGTCTCGAAGATCCTCCGGCTCGTGACCGGGATGAAGGGCGAGAGCATCACGGCCGAGAGCCGAACGCCCTCGGCGGCAGCGTACAGGACGCGGTGGAGGCGGCCCGAACCCACGCCTTCTTCCTTGCGGACCTTCCAGGGCTCGCGCGAGACGATGAAGCCGTTGATCGCCGTCAGCAGCTTCCAGATCGCCTCGAGGGCGCGGTTGAACTGGCACTCTTTCATCGCACAGCGCCACTCGGGCTCGGCCGCCGAGAACGCGGCGCGGACCTCGTTGTCCGTGCACGCCTCATTCGGGGTGCCGCCGAAGGACTGGCGACACAGGGCGGCGACGCGCGAAACCGTGTTGCCGAGATCGTTGGCGAGGTCCGCGTTGAAGCGCGTGAGAAAGGCCTCGTCCGAGAAGCTCGCGTCCTGGCCGAACGCCATTTCGCGCAGCAGGAAATACCGCAGTGCGTCCGCTCCGAAATCGGCGACGAGGTGGTCCGGCCGCACCACATTGCCGACGGACTTGGAGACCTTTTTCGCGTCGCGCAGCCACCAGCCGTGGGCCCAGACCGTCGTCGGCAGCGGCAGGCCCGCCGAAAGGAGGAAGGCCGGCCAGTACACGGTATGGAAGCGCAGGATGTCTTTACCGATGAAGTGGACGCGCTCGGCGCCCGGGTTTTCCCAGAACTGGCGGTAGCGGGCGTCGTCGTCCGACCCGAAGCCGAGCGCGGTGATGTAGTTGGCGAGGGCGTCGAGCCAGACGTAGACGACGTGGCCCGGATGCCCCGGAAACGGGATGCCCCACTGCACGTTCGAGCGCGAGACGGAGAGATCGTTCAGTCCGCTCTTCACGAACGAGACCACCTCCGCGAGCCGGCTCTCGGGCCGCACGAACTCGGGATGACGTCCGTAGTGCTCGGAGAGCTGCGCCGCGTACTTCGACAGGCGAAAGAAGACGTTCTCTTCGGATTCCCATACGGTCGACTTGCCGTGGACCGGGCAGCGCTTCTCG
>JBGPGG010000028.1:0-30259 GCA_041483715.1 Thermoanaerobaculia bacterium | reverse complement strand
CGTTGCGGATGCTGCCGCTGTTGTCGACGAGGAATGGAGCGTGAGCCATGCCCATGAAGCCGGGGCTGCTACCGCCGCCACCGATCGAAACGAACGCGGGGATTTCCAGTTCTTTGCGCTTCGTTCCCAATTCGTAGCTGACGACCGAACCGAATGCTGGATGAACAACAGTGGGTTTGGCACGTAAGCGGTGTGCATGTAGTAGCGACCACGACCGTGATCGGCTTCGCGGGTGCTCATGGCACGCACGACGGTCTTGTCATCGAGATCCACCGTCTTGCCGAATGCCTTCTGCTCGAAGAATTCCCGGATCTTCGGCGCCAGAGCTGCGAACTGCGAGGGTAACTTGACTTCCTGGGCAACTCGGCGCGCGTAGTAGCCGATGACTTCTTGAGGGGTCTGCGGCTCAGGGACGAGGTATTCGCGCTCGATCTCCTTTTGCAAGGTGAGGATGTCGAAGCCCTCGTAGCGAAAGGTCTTCTCCGCGGCGTCTCCCGGTTTCAAGGGTAGGACGGGACACGTCATGCCTCGTATGTCGAGCCCGGCGATCTCCTCGCTGAGGCTCTTCTTGCGGAGGAGTGTTGGCGTTAGGACCGGAAGCCCGATGTCGTAGGCGGCGCGGTGGTCTTCAGGGCCGATCGTGACGATGTGAAGCTTGTCCTTGCCGACTTCGAACGTATCCAGGTGGAGATCCTCAAGTTTCTCGAGGTCGTCGACGAAGCTCAGAAAGGCATGGTTGCCGATCACGTCCAGGCGCTCTCGGTAGCCTACCGCCAGATCGCGAAACATGAGGCGAAGGCCGCGGCCGATCGTCTGCTCGGGAAGAATGTTGGCTTTCGAGGTATACGGCCGCAGACCTACGACGACCGTTACGTTCTGTACGTCCCACCCTTCGCGCAGCATGAGCACGCTTACGAGCGCGTTCACGGGATTGCTTTGCAGGTCAACCTCTCGTGCCAGGCGTCGCGCTGGCTCGAGGTCCCTCACCGCGACTTCGCCTGTTCGGTCCGTGTGGATCACGAGGGTCTTGGGGCCGCCGAAATCCTCCGGATACCTCGCCTGCAGCCAGTCACCGACGTCGTCTGCCTCCTCGGTGGAGTTGAGCATCACAAAAAGTATCGGCTTCCTGTTGAGCGGCGAGAGCTGCTCTCGATACTCACGCCAACGCTCTACGCCGGCAACCAGGTAGCCGCGGTATCGCACGCTTGCATGGTCTGACTTGGCCTCATGGATCTGCGCGACTCCTTTCATGGGGCGCTTCACGATGCCGTCCATGATGGCTTGCTTGAGCGGGTAGTCGCAGATCGTCCACGGGAAGAGCGCTCCCTTCTGAAATCGGGGTGTCGCCGTGAAGTCGAGTTGCGCCGCGATCGGCGTCGTGGCATGGAGTCCTCGGATCACCTTGTTCCACTCGCTGTCCTCATCGTGGGTGTGGTGTGCCTCGTCGTTGATGACGACGAGATTCCCCGCGCGCAGGCCGACCCGCTCGGTAAAGTCAGCCATCTCGAGCTTCTGCGCCGGAGGCTTAGGGCCGAGAACGCCCGTCATGGCGTCCGGCTCAGGGTCGTCTTTGCGGTTGGGGCGCTCGTAGAGCTGCTGGATGTTCGTGAGGAATAGGGTTCCCTCGGCGTGCGCCCTCTCACCTTCGCCGCGAATGACAGAGCCGAAGTCCCAAAAGATTTTCAATTCCTTGGGAATCAGCGGGTCGACTCGAAAGATACGATCGCCCGAGAAGTCGGTCTTGAGCCGCTCGAAGACGATCACGTTCGGCGCGACGAGCAAGAAGGTCTTGGCGTAGTCTCGGCCGATACTGTCCGGTTCACGCATGGCGTTCAGAAACTGCCAGACGATCGCGAGCGACATGACCTTGGTCTTCCCCGATCCGGTTGCCATCTTGACGCAGTACCGTGCGAACTCGTCGTAGGCCGCTAGGCGCACGTCCTTGAGGCTCTCGGCGTACCGTTCGAGGAGGCCCTTGCGCGTGCGGACCTTCTCGACCTCCCAAACGAAGATCAAGGTTTCGATAGCATCACGCTGCGAGTCGTGCCAAGAGAAGGCTCGGCCGTTGGCTAGCCGGTGGTCGGCGTGGAACCAGTGGTTCAGCAAGAGCCGGGTCGTGTCGGTGACGCCCCTATACCCGCCGATCCGCCAGGCCTTGAGGGCTTCCCGGAGCGCAGGTACGCAGGGCGCTGTCCGCAGCTTCGCCGTGATGTCGAGGAGCTTCTCCTGGGCATCGTTGCTCGGTCGGCGTTTGCCTCGCGGCATCAGGACACCTGTACTTCGAGGGCTTTGGTCGTATCGTTGCCCAAAATGTCGATAACCTTCACGACGATGGTGTACTTGCCCGGCTCCGCGTATGCGTGGGTTGTTTCGGTATCGAGTTTCGGGTTCTCCCGGGTACGGTAACTCTGCCATTCGTTGTGGAAGGTGTCACCCTTGTAGTCCCAGTCCACAGCCCAGTAATCCACGTACTGGCCCCAGTGCTTGATGACCTTTTGAACGTCCTCGGGCACGTCGTCTGGAGGAATCACGAAGTCTGTCAGCTTGAGGGTTATCTCCCTTTTCCGGGTCTTCACGTTGAGCGTCAGGGCGGCCAACTCGAAGAACCGAATGTCTCCCTGCTCGACGGCGCGTTTTTCAAGAACCTCGCGGGGAATCTTCTTGAATGCCACGTCGACGTGAGCCGCGGCGGCGACCTGGCGTGCAAGCTCGTTGAGCTCAAACGCGAATTCCCATCCCAGGATGTCGACACCGGCCGAGGTGGGAGCCTCCTTTCCCTTGCCGACCGCGCGCCAGAGCTCGGCGGCGATAGCTTTGACGTCCGCCAAGGTCACGGGTGCATCGACAGCGCCGACGTGTACCATGCGGCCGCTCCTCACGCCGTGGAGCCACGTGTGCCCGGTTACCGGTGTAGCCCGATAGAGATCGAGAATAAAGGAACGGTAACGCTGCTCGCGCTCGCGGAGGTCTCCTGGCGCAGCGAACTCGGCCGTCTGCCATGCTTGGCGTTCATATTTGCCGAGATTCTGCACGACGAACGGTTGCACTCCGGGGATCCCAAGCAATCGCTTACGCGTGGTGTGTATGGCGAAGCGGCCGAGGTCGCAGCCAATCCATCTGCGGCCCAGCTTGTCGGCGACGACAGCAGTCGTGCCACTTCCGGCGAAACAGTCGAGAACCAGATCGCCCTCGTTCGATGACGCCTTGATTATCCGTGCGAGAAGCGCCTCGGGTTTCTGCGTGTCGTAATTCACGCGCTCTGCTGCCTGGGAGTTGACCGGTGAGATGTCGGCCCAGACCGACGTTGCCGGTTGACCGGGTGACTCATCAAGGTACCGGATGAGCTGAGGTCGTTTTTGTTTCGAATCGGGGTACCAGATCCGGCCCTCGTCGTGTAGACGCTGCATCGTCTCCTTCGAATAGCGCCAGCCGAGGGCGGGCGGCTGGTGGCCTCGCCAGACATAGGTCATATTCGGTCTGGGGTTAGGACTCGTGATGTTGTCGAGCCGGTAGCGGCGCCCGCTGCCATCGACATAGCGGTACTTCGTCTCGATGTACCCTGATTCGTGGGCAACGTAGGAGTCGTTGAAGGTGAAGCTGCCGCGCGCATAGAGGTAAAGAACGTCGTGGATGTGGTTGTAGGTGTGGCTGTCGCTGCGAGCTGACGTTCTCTTCCAGATGATCTCGTTCTGGCACGCTTGCAGGGAGAACACCTCGTCCAGGACTGCCTTTGCGTAATGACCAACGTGCCAGTCGAGGTGGACATAAATACTGCCGTTCTCTGCGAGGAGTTCGGCGAGGAGCAAGATGGTCTCGTAGAACCATTGCAGGTACGAATCGAGGCCGCGACCCCACGTGTCCCTGTACGCTTTCTGCTCGAGGATTGATGGCTCCTTCACGAAGGAGGCAGAGTCGCTATCAGCGTTGTCATCGTGAGCAGGAATCTTAGCCGTATAGGAGAAGTCGGCACCGGTATCGAACGGCGGGTCGATGTAGATGAGATTCACCTTTCCCGCGAAGTCAGGTAGTAGGCTTGGAAGGACGTATTTCTTGTCACCCCAGATGAGCCGGTTGCGCCAAGCGGTCTCGCGGCCGGCGGAGAAGAGCTCCAGGCTACGCTGGCGGTCCTGCGCGGTCTCGTTGACGGTCTCGATCGTCTGGAACGGGAGAGCGATGCGCACCGGGGCAACCTTCTTGCCCTCGAGATATTTGCCCTCCCAGAGCAGCTCTGTCATGGAGTCAGCATCTTAGAGGGGTGGCGGTCGGCGTAACGAATCCACGCTAGGGGAAGCGTAGCCTCAGCTGTCGCCAGCGTTGCCGGAAATCGACCGCGGGCGAGCTGATAGTCAACCTTAATCGGCATCGGGTCGGATATCAGTGTGCTTTCGCCGGTCGGCCGCCGCAACTGGGAGAGTACGGGATCATCCCCTGACTCATCCATTGGTCACGACATCTGGGCTGAAGCGATCCGATCCTCAAGAGCTCGCTTTCACTGCGGGCGTCTGGACCGTAACCAGTTGCCCATCGCCGTCGCGGTAGAGCGGTTCGGGGAGCGGAAGGTTCGAAATGAGAAGCTCGTCGGCGTGACGCGTCTGCTTGACGGCATAGTTGAGAAGGATTGGAACGATTTTTTGTCGTGAAAAGATCTCGTAGACGAGTGGGTGATTGTCGTAGCTGACGAGCCAGGGGAAGGGATTCGAGTCAAGATATGTCGCGAGGCTTCGGTGATCGGCTTCTGTGTAGGAGTAGCGGTAGAGCCTGCTGCCTTGTTGGACGTAGGGCGGGTCGATGTAGGCGATCGCCCGCTGATCACGCAGCTTCCGAGCGTTGCGCCTAAGAAACGCCAGACCGTCGCCGAATCGGACGCTGATTCTACGGCGCAGCTTGGCGATCTGGTCGAGTTGGCGTGTGAGGCGGTGCCTGTCGAAGCGGCACCCGATTTCGTACGCGGATGCCTGCTCCATGCCTCCGATAGGGCCGGCGTCGAGGATTCCAGAGAAGTTACAGCGGTTTAGAAACAGGCCTGCGAATCCCATCGCGACCACGTTGTCTGATTGGGGTTTGAGCCAACGAAGATATCGCCGGTGATAGCGCCAGCCGGCAACGGAGATCGTGGCGGTCTTGATCTTTCGGGCGAGTTCGCGTGGGTGATCGCGAGCCGCCTTCCAGAAGGCGTAGACGAGTGGGTCACGTTCAACGAGGACGCATCGGTCGATTACGTTGCGCGAGAGCAACGTGAGCGAGATGGACGCACCGCCCGCGTAGGGCTCATAGAGGGTAGCGCCCGCAAACCTGTTTTCGAGGATGAAACACTCGACGTAGCTCGCTAAACACGCTTTCCCGCCAGGGTAACGCAGGGGGCTTATCGAGTCCCGCATTCTGGCTAGGGCTGCGGGAAGGCGCTGCCGTCGAAGATCCTGACGATGAGTGGCCGGACGACGCCGGCGGCGGTGTGGAGGTCTGTCCACTTCGCCTGGGCCTTCAAGTGGACGACGAGATCCCAGCTGTCCTTGTGGTGCAGCCATTTCTTGAGAACACGCTTCTCGTTGTCGGCGAAAATCGAGGCGCACTCCCTAACGCAGTATTTGATGATGAAGTCGAGACCGGGGTCCCGGCCCTTGTTCCTAGGCTCGTTGTACCACTCCTTTTTCAAGGAGTTCCAGTGCTTTCTGGTTTTCAGCGCATGGATGAGAGCGCCTTCCATGATCGCGCGCAGGAGAAAGGAAGCCGCTGCAGGGAACTCCTTGAACTTGATCCGCGAGATCTCGATGGTGATCTGCTTGAGCTGATGTTCGTCGACACTGCACCGAACAGATTCGAAGAACTCGTCGACCTTGCCGGTGACCGTTCTAGGGACGGGTCCCCTGGGACTCGGAGCGGCCGGACCCTTCTTGCTGGCGACGGACGGCTTTGGGAGGAGCTTCTCGAGGGCTGGGGACGAGGCGGCCAGGTGCCTGAACAGGGATTCTGGGGTCGTACGGGTGTTCGCGTGGGACTTGCCGGTGGTGGCGTCTGGGATCAGGAACGAGCGCGCGATGTTCGCGAACAGGAGGTTGAAGTCGTTGTCGGGGAGTTTCGTGCTGAAGGAGCCGTCAGCCTCGAAGGTCATCCCGAGGGCTTCCTTAGTCCCTTTGAGTTCGAAGAAGCGGACGAACGGGTTAGCTTTGAGATCGGGATCCGCAAGCGCCTCCCGCTCGGCGCGGGTCCAGCGGGCGCTCTGGACTGCTCGCTCGAGGAGCTGGTACTCGCGAGCGAGGCTTCTGACTTCGCCGGGTTTCATCCTGAGTTCTTGCGCGATGTCAGCAATGGTCTTCCCGTCCTTCAGGCGTTTGGCGATTCGGCGCTGCTGCGCGATGACGCTCCAGCGGAGCACGGGGCTGGTCATGTGGCGCCTGCTGATGATGGGCTCCGCGGCCTCGCGGGTGGGCGCAAGGTCGACCGTGAGGGTCTTGATGAGAGGTCGAAGGTTCGCCGGAAGGCTTGGGAAGGCTTTTCGGTGTCCTGCCGGAACCAAAGTCGGGTCTAGAAGAAGTTGGCATGCGCAGGTTCGTCGGTTTCCCTCGAGTACGAGGTAGTCTCCAACCGCCTGGCGAAGGGCAATGATTCGCTCTCCAGCGAAGTTGGCGCCAGTGTCGACGATTTCTTCGGCGAGGTCTACAACCTCCGCTTGATCGAGGAGCGCGACGCGGACCTCTTCTTGACTGGCGGTGGGCCGGACATCGATCCGGGCGTTTTCTGGATCCAGGCGCAGCTGGGTGGTGTCGATGGCCTGCGATGGCCAGGGCGCCGCGGCGGGTTGGGTCATTTTCCCAGGATTGTATCGCTAGGGTGACTCGAGGCCAGCGACCGGACTGCTTCCTCCCTGGCCCAGGCCGCAACGAACGCGGGGGTGCGGGCTAGTCAACCGTTCGAATGAGTTCTTCTAGGTCCAGATTCAGATCGCGCACGCCGCCCGTAGCAGGTTGTGACATTCGCTCATGCCTGCGCCGGGGTTCCTACCGTTTCGGCGCCAGGTTCTTCGCTGCCCTGATCGCCGTTCGGACCCCCGACTTCTCGCGGATCGCTTTGACCTTCGCCCGGTTCGCTGGCGACAGCGCCCGAACTGCACCGAGGTATCGGCCCTGCGCTTTCCAGGCCGCACGAGCCTTGGCCGACACCCGCTTCCTTGCCCGCGGGCCGGCTTGGCGGGGCTTCAGTCCCTCGGGTCCGCGCAAGAATCGCAGTCCCTCGCCGCCGAGTTCCTGTAGCTTCTGCTGGATCTCGCTCACGAGCTGCTCGCGGCGGCGGAGCGCATCCACGATGTCTTTCGCTCTGACCTTGCCGAGACCGTGCAACCACCGCAGGGCCGCGTGCGCTTCCTGCGCGGAGATCTTCGGGAACCGTTGCTTTCGTGCCACGTCTTTGCCTCCTCGTAATAGGGGCGGAGGCTACCACCGCCCAGGGGCGCTAGGGTTCGCCGTCACACAGCAGCGGCTACCCGCGCCCTCGCATTCGAGGACGGTCCCGATCCACCTGCCAAGCTTCGGGTCGTCCCGCGAACATCGACGATAACGACACGATCCCCAGCGTCTCCCGGCGCCCGGCCCGCTCCAACGACATGGCGCTTCCTCCCACCGAATCGTGCACGGCTCGACCGACGAATCCGTCCCGGGCAGGGAAGACCCGCCTCTCGTTTCGCGGATGCTCTCTGCCCTGACAGTTAGATCGCTTGAAGCCCGTCGAAAAGATAGTGAAAGTTCTGAGCGAGCAAATAAACCTGTGCTCGGCCTCGCGACAACGGGTAAGTGATGGGCGGACTTGGCGACCGATCGCTGTAGCGATAGCTCGGGCCCGGTTGGCGAGGATCAGGCGCTCGCCGTAACCGCTCGAATCGTGTCCGCGTGCCTCCTGGCCGAACTCGCGCGGCCAGACGCGGAGGATCTGGCCCAGGACGTTTGGGAGTGGCTCGTAGCCTCCGATCGGCTGGCGTTGGTGGCTCTTTCCCCCTGGGTTGGTGCTGTCATTTTCAATTTCATTCGCCGCTTTCGCCGACGCCCTCGAACTTCGGGCGCGACGGCCATTGTCGGGTTTCGGACCCATCGTCGCACCCATGCCCGGATGCCTAATAGGAAAAGTGCGGTGCCCCCGGGTTCAATCCCGGCGCACGAGGCGCTGCCTGAACCAAATCGGGCGTCCGAGTCTACCAACGGGGTGCCTTCAGCCGACATCCATCTCGAGCCCGTCGTATGCGGCCGTGACCGCGCAGCCCGGGGGATTCGCGGCGGAGAGCTCCCCGAGCGCCTTGCTGAGCGCCTCCTCCCCCATCTCGATCGGGTCCTTGCCGAAGTGCGAGAAGACCGCCCGGACGATGCCGTGGCGAGCGAGCCAGCCGAGCTGCGCCCGCACGGTCGTGTGCCCGATGAGCACGCCGCTTTCGTGCCGCCGCACGAGCTTGCCTGTCAGCGTCGAACCGTCGCCGATGTAGAAGTCCGCGCCGGAAAGCGCCGTTTCGGGATCCTCGAAGGCGACGATGTCTGCCGAGTAGACGAGCGCGAAGCCGTCGAGCTCGATCCGCGCGGCCACGCACGGGCAGCGGATCGAGTGGATCACGGGAAACGGCGTGAGCCGGAAGGGGCCGATCGTGACGGGCTCGCCCGGCGCGAGCACCACCCGGTTCAGGAGCGGCAGCTCGGCGAGGAGCCCGTGGGTCGCCGCGGAGGCATGCACCGGAAGATCGGTTCCCTCCCACAGACCCCAACCGTGATCGGGGTGCGCGTGCGAGACGAAGATCGCATCGGGGCGGATCTTCTCGAGCATCCCCTTGCGGTTCTCGCCGAAGTCGCACAGGAGGCGGAACCCCTTCGCCTCGAGCACGAAGGCGGAGTGGCCCGCGTGCTCGCGCGAGGACTCATGAACGTTCCCTTTCGTGCCGTAGAAGCGCAGGCGCACGGCGCGAGTGTAGCCGCACCGCGGGAAGGGACCCGCGACTACGGTCCGACGGCCGCGGCGGCCACGAAGATGCCCCAGCGGCGCGCGGGCAGCGCGTCCTTCTCGAAGGGCCGTGCGTAGACGAGCTCGAGGAAGGCTCCCCCGCCTCCGACGACACGGAACTCGAAGCGTTGCGTTCCGGCCGCGCCCGGCAGGGGTTTGGCGGCCGGCTCGAACTTCGCCTCGCCGACGGGCGCCAGGACCGAGGGCGCGTTCGCGGCGACCGACCACGAGTATCCGGTCGTCGGATTGGAAGGCAGCCTCACCTGGATGGCGTCGCCCTGGGCCAGGAAGATGTCCGAACCGTTGTCGGGCTCCTCGAGGATGAGCCCGCGGGGCGCCACGCTCTCCTTCACCGCGACCAGGACGCGAAAGAGACCGCCGGGCTGGGCCTTCGGGTCCGACAGCTTGCGGCAGGCAAGCCCCAGGCTCTCCGAGCCCGTGGTGACGGCCTTGAAGCGGAAGACCGGAACGCCCCCAGGCGGCGCGGCCCCCGCATCCGGCGTCAGGATCGCCGGGTCGTTGAACGCCACGCCCCAGGAACAGCCGGAAGGGCCCGGGGACAGACGAACCTCGAGCGTGTCCGCCGGAGCGAGGTTGACCGTGCCGCCGGCGTAGAGATCGCCGATCGTGACTGTCTGGACAGCGCCGGACGCGGCGCCGGCGGCCGCGAAGAGCAGCGACACGAACAGTACAGTGCGACCCCTCTCGACCCTCGACCCTCGACCCTCGACTCCCACTACACTTCCCGCAGTGCGGTCGTGATCTTCAGGCGCGCGGCGCGCGCGGCGGGGAAGAGGCCGCCGAGGAGTCCCATCGCGAGGGCGAAGCCGAGCCCGCCGGCGATCAGCTGGGGTGTCATCCGGAAGTTGAAGAGGACCTCGGAGAACGTCCGGAAATTCATCGTGCCCGTGGGCTGCGTCAGGTACAGGTTGAACACGAGGAAGGTGAAGAGCACGCCCAGAAGCCCGCCGGCGAGGCACAGCATCAGGGACTCCAGCACGAATGCGACGAGGATCGAGCGCCGCGAAAAGCCGATTGCCCGCAAGGTCCCGATCTCGCGCGTCCGGGCCGAGACCTGCGCGTACATCGTGTTCATCGCACCGAAGGCGGCGCCGATCGCCGTGAAGATGCCGACGATGAAGGCCAGCGCCTTGATGGGCGCGCCCGTGATCATCTGCTCGTCGTAGTACTTGCGCTCGGTCTTGCCCTCGAGCTTCAGGCGCTGGTCGCCCTTGACGGTCTCGATGTAGCGGCTCGCGGCGTCGGCGTCCGGCGCCCGCACGAAGACCGACGAGTAGATGTTGCGCTTGGTCTGCTGCTGCAAATCCGTCACGTCCGTCCAGATCTCCGATTCATAGGCACTGCCCGCGGCGTCGAAGAGCCCGACGATGACCCATCGGAAGCTCCCGGACTTGACGGTGTCGCCGACCTTCATGCCGGCGAACCGCTTCGAGAGGTTCCGCGACACGATCGCTTCGTTGGTGGCCGGGTTGAACATCCGCCCGTCCACGATCTTGACCGCCGGCCGCATCTCCACGCCGATCGGCGCCATGCCGCGGACCTGTACGTTCGAGCTCGACTTGCCATCGGAGCGCGGCACGTTGATCAGCGTCAGGAGCTCGGGCGACACGTAGGGCCTTCCGGCGGCGCTGCGCTCGATACCGGCGAGGGCCTGGATCTGGTCGGCCTGGTCCCGCGTGATGACGCTCTGCATCTCGGCCTGAGAGCCCACGCGCATCGTCAGGATGTTGCGGGTCGAGGCCGTCACCGACAGAGTGCGCGTCACGCCCTGGACGAGCGCCAGCACGCACAGGAACACCGCCACGACGAGGCCGATGACGAACGCGGTCATCCCGGTCGACACCTTGCGCGCGACGAGATTGCGGAAGTTGTACTTGAGGGGTATCGCCATGACTAAACCACCTGCCTCAGTCCGTCCACGATGCGCAGACGCGAGGATCGAAGGGCCGGCGCGAAGCCGGCGAGGATTCCGACGCCCACCGAAACGCCGAACGCCAGCGCGAGGGTCTGGGGAGTCACCCGGAAGTTGACCAGCCAGATCGAGATGGAGGTCTTGTTCCCGACCGCCAGCAGCATTGGAATGAAGAAGACCTTCGCCAGCAGAACACCGAGAAAGCCGCCGAGAAGCGACATGAGAACCGACTCCGACAGGATGAAGCCCAGGATGTGTCCGCGGCCGAACCCGAGCGTGCGCATCACGGCGATCTCGGTCACGCGCTCGCGCGCCGACATCGCCACCGTGTTCGCCACGATCAGCGTAACGGCAAAGAGGATGATCAGGGAGATTCCGTGGATCAGGAACTTCACGTTGCCCATCATCTCCATGAAGGAGAGCTGAAACTGCTTCTCGGTCAGCGTTTTCGTCGGCGCGTCGCTGTTCTCGAACATCTTGTCGATGGCGGCCGCGACTCGCGGCACGTTCTCGCCGCTGTCGACCTTGAGGTAGTAGATGCCCGTGACTTTATTCGCCCCGAACCAGTCCGCCTGGTTCAGGTACTCGTTGTGAAAAAAGATATTGGTTTCGTCCCCAGCGTTGAACGGCCCGACGTAGATCAAGTCGAGATTGACGGGAATGTAGGTCCCGCGCAGGATGATGTGCGCGCCCTTCTTCCACTGGAATTTGGCGGCGATCTTCTGCCCGGCGACGAAGCCGTTGCGCGTCGCCTTCCACTCGGCCTTGACGGCCGGATCGATCGTCGCGTCGTCGAAGACC
The DNA here is from genome assembly GCA_041483715.1 of Thermoanaerobaculia bacterium. Taxonomy (GTDB): domain Bacteria; phylum Acidobacteriota; class Thermoanaerobaculia; order UBA5066; family Gp7-AA6; genus DAHUXD01. The sequence continues at coordinate 18,555 of JBGPGG010000028.1, read as the reverse complement.
TTGTCGAAGTAGATCTCGGGGTCCGACGAGAGCTGGCCGATCCAGTTCTCGGGCTTGTCGTCCTTGTAGACGCCGCCGAACCAGATCTGCGGCGACACGGCGACCACGCCTGGGATCTGCTCGATCCGCTGGCGCTGCGAGATCGGGAGGAAGTTGCCGAGCCCCGTCGCGTGCTGCACGACGAGCCGGTTGGAACCGCGGCCGCCCGACGGGTCGGCCTCCATGGCCTGGAGGAGAGAGGTGAGGATCACGATGAGCACGAGCACCAGGACGATCGAGCTCGCCGTCAGCGTCGTCCGCAGCTTCTTGCGGAAGACGTTCTTCCAGATCAAGCGGAAGTACTTCATACGGACCTCATCGAGTCGGTCTGCTCGTCGGCGTGCAGTACGCCCTTGTCGAGGTGCACCATGCGGTGAGCGCGCGCCGCCGCCCTGGGATCGTGCGTGACCATGACAATCGTCTTGCCGAACTCTTCGTTGAGCCGCCGCAGCAGCTCGAGGATCTCGTCGCCCGACTTCGCGTCCAGGTCGCCCGTGGGCTCGTCGGCGACGAGGATCTTCGGGTCCGATACGATCGCGCGAGCAATCGCGACGCGCTGCTCCTGGCCGCCCGAGAGCTGGCGGGGGTAGTGGTCCATCCGGTCTGCGAGGCGCACGATCGAAAGCGCGGCTTCGACGTGCTTCTTCCGCTCGGCCTTTTTCAGTCGGGTGAGCAGGAGCGGCAGTTCCACGTTCTCGAACGCCGTCAGCACGGGCAACAAGTTGTAAAGCTGGAAGATGAAGCCGATCGTGTTCGACCGCCACCGCGCCAGCTCGGTCTGCCCCATCGTAGCGATGTCGCGGCCCGCAACCACGATCCGGCCGCGCGTCGGCTGGTCGATCCCCGCGATCAGATTCAAGAGCGTCGTCTTTCCCGATCCGGAGGGCCCGATCAATGCGACGTACTCGCCCTCCGGGATGTCGAGGTCGAGGCCCGTGAGAACGGGAATCTCGATCTGATCCCGGTGGTAGACCTTCTCGACGTGCTCGATCCGAATCAAGGGCTCGGCCATGCTCAGTTCTCCTGTCCTTCCGCGCGCACCCTGTCGCCGTCCTTCAACTGCATTCCTCCCGCGAGCGATATCAGACGTTCCCCGCCCTGCAGGCCCTGCGCCACTTCGACCTGGCCCTGGACGTCTCCGCCCGCGGTGACGGGCGTGAACACAGCCTTGCCTTCGACGATGCGGAAGACGCCCGTCTTGCCATCCACCGTCGTCAGGGCCGCCTTCGGAATCACCACGCGCGACCGGGCTTCCTTGCCCTGCGTCGGTTCGGTCGTGAAGGCGACGCGTGCCGACAGGTCCGGCAACACCCGGTCGTCGGCGTCCAGAAACGCGACCTTGACGCGCACGGTGGCTTTCTGGCGGTCGGCCGCCGGCACGATCTGGCGCAGCCTCCCGTGGAAGACCTTGTCCTGCACCGCGTCGAGCGTGATCTCGGCCGGCTGGTTCTTTGCGAGCTTCGAGAGGTTCGCCTCGTTCACGTCCGCGCCGACGTAGAGCGACGAGAACTCCACGATCGTCGCGACCGCGCCGCCCGAGCCGCCGCCGGAAGGCGAGGAGCCGAACGGCGACACCGCCTCGCCGACGAACGCGCGCTTGGCCGTGATCACGCCGGAGAAAGGCGCGCGGATGATCGTGTAGTCGAGCAGCGCCTCCACGTAGCGCACCCGAGCGTGATTGGCGGCCTCGTTCGCAACCGAGGTGTCGAGCGCGGATTTCGTGTTGAGGCCCTGTTCGAAGAGGTTCCTCTGGCGCGCCAGCTCCGCCTGCGCGTTGACCCAGTTCGCTCTTGCCTCCGCGAGCTGGGCATCCAGGTCCGTCGAGTCCAGCCGCGCGATCACGTCGCCCTTCTTCACGCGGGTCCCCTCGGTGACGTTCAACTCGGTGATGCGCGACGTGATCTTCGGCGAGAGGTCCGCCTTGCGCTCGGCTTCGACGTAGCCGGTGGCCGAGAGCAGCGTCGTGGCCTGGCCCTCGGTGACGACCGACGCGGTGACGACCTCGACCTTCTTCGGGCGCAGGCCGCGCCCGGCCGCGAGATAGGCCGCAACGCCGGCGGCCACGACGAGGACCGCGCCCAGCAGCAGCCAGCCGCGCACGCCGCTGCGGGGCTCCGGATCCCGCGGGATGCGCAGCGCCGAGAGGTCGGCCGGTTTCGATGCTTCCAGAATCATGATCCTCCGATTCGAGTCCGCCATTCTATTCTTGACTCCCCGCGGCCACGAGAAGCCGTATCCCCTTCATACGAAGAAGGGTTCTGCCGGGTTGCCGCCTGTCCAGTTCCGCCCCGGCCGGAGGCCCCGCGTGGTACGCTTCTGCTTGGAGGTGGGTCATGAGGAACCGCCTGGTCTCGGTTGCGGTCCTGCTCGCCTGCGCCTTCGCGCTCCGAGCGGAAGAGGTGTATTACCAGGTCGACTTGGTGCCTTCCGGCAGCGTGATCTCGACCGATCTGCCCGCCACGAAGGGCACGATGGTCATCTTCCACAAGTATCCGAGCGGGACCCTCGTGAGCATGCGCCGCTCGGACCTCAAGAAAGTCACGAAGATCCCCTCGGCCACCGCGCAGGCGACGAACCTCGCGGACCAAGTGATCCCGATCGGCAACCTCGCCATGCAGGGCGGGAGCGCCCAGGCTGGACCCACCAACGCGCGCGCCGTCAGCGCCGCGAAGAACACGTCGGGCCTCGGGACGGGGTTCTACGGCAACGTCATTCCGGGCGAGACGCAGGCGTTCGGGAATTCCGCCAACGACTACCAGGTCGGCCGCACGTATGCGTACGCGCCGTCGAACGCTACCCAGTCGTCTTCGGGCGCCCCGCCGACGAACCCGGCCGCCACGAACGGACAGAACGCGCCGCAGTAACCGTCGCGAGAGCTCCGCGCTCGCTCCCGCGGCGCGCGCCTCCTCCCTCGGTTACTTCGGGAGACTTCGCGCGCCGCGGGCGAAATCAGCGGTCCATCTAGATATGGATCGCGTGGCCCTGCACCGCTTCGGCCGCTTCGTGGATTGCCTCGGAAAGCGTCGGATGGGCGTGGATCGTTTTCACCAGCTCCTCTGACGTCGCCTCGAGCTCGAGCGCGGCGCCCGCTTCCCCGATGAGCTCCGTCGCCGCAGGGCCGACGATGTGCACGCCGAGGACCTCGTCGTACTTCTTCTCCGCCACGATCTTCACGAAACCGCTCGCCTGGTTCAGGATCCTCGCCTTGCCGACCGCCGAGAACGGGAACTTGCCGACGACGACGTCGTAGCCGCGCTCGCGCGCCTTCGCCTCGGTCAGGCCGATCGATCCGATCTCGGGCGAACAGTACGTGCAGCCCGGGATCTGGTCGTAGTTGATGGGGCGGGTTGGCTTGCCCGCCATGTGCTCGACCGCGAGGACTCCTTCGGCGGAAGCCAGGTGCGCGAGGGCCTGCGTCGGGATGACGTCGCCGATCGCGTAGACGCCGGGCACGTTCGTGCGCATGGTCGCGTCCACCTTGATGTAGCCCTTCTCCGTCGCGATGCCCATCGCCTCGAGCCCGATCCCGTCGGACAGCGGCCGGCGGCCGACCGCCATGAGGACCTTCTCCGCTCGGAACGTCTCGGTCTTGTCGCCCGCGGAGCGCGCGAGCAGCTCGACGCCGCCCTCGCCGCGGGTGATCCGCTCGACCCGCGTTTCGGGATAGATCGCAATCCCCTGGCGCTTGAACGAGGCAGCGAGCTCGCGGGAGATCTCCTCGTCCTCGAGCGGCACGATGCGCGGGAGGACCTCGATGATCGTCACCTTCGCCCCGAACCGGGCGTGCATGGAGGCAAACTCGACGCCCACCGCGCCCGAGCCGATCACGACGAGCGACTTCGGGACTTCGGTCAGCTCGAGCATCGAGGTCGAGGACAGGACCGTCTTGTCGTCGATGTCCATCCCGGGCAACGACCGCGGCGCCGATCCCGTCGCGACGATCACGTTCTTCACCGAATAGACCGTCTCGGCGCCATCCGCGCCGGTCACCGAAACGCGTCCGGGCCCGGCGAGCCGGCCGAAGCCGCTGGCGACGTCGACCCGGTTCTTCTTCATCAGGTAGGCGACGCCGTTCGACGACTGGCGGACGATCTTCTCCTTGTGCTTCATCGCGGCCGGCATGTCGAGGCGGACTTCCCGCGTGGTGACGCCGACCTCGGCGCCGTGGCGGGCCTCCTCGAGCAGGTCGGCCGTGTGGAGCAGCGCCTTGGTCGGGATGCAGCCCCAGAGCGTGCAGACGCCCCCGAGGCGCAGCTCCTTTTCGACGATCAGGACGGTCATGCCGAGCTGCGCCGCGCGGATCGCCGCGACGTAGCCGCCGGGTCCCGAACCGATGATGCAAAGGTCGTAGGATTTGGTCGAGCTCATAGCCTTTCTCGCTTCCGTAACTTTGGGCGGGCTAGCCTATCAGTGCAAATCCAAAATCCGAATTCCGAAATCCGAAATCCGGAATCCGAATCCTCAACTGTCCACGCCCTCGCCGGGCTTCGTGGGCTCGAGCGCGAAGGCGTTATTGAAGCGGTTGAAGTACGCGAAGAGCCCCACGACCGCGGCGATCTCGACGATCTCCCCCTCGTTGAAGTGGGCGCGCAGCGCCGTGAAGGTGGACTCGGGCACCCGGTTGGCGTCGCGCGTCATCTGCAGGCCGAAGCGCAGGGCCGCCTTCTCGCTCTCGGAGAACGGGCCGCTCTCGAACTCGCGCAGGCAAGCGATCTGATCGGGCGTCGCACCGGTCTTTTCGGCCAGGACCGCGTGGGAGCTCGCACAGTACCGGCACTCGTTCTCGAGCGACGTCTGGAGGGCGAGCATCTCCTTGAGCTTGAGGGGCACCGTCCCCGAGCCCATGACGGCGGCAAAATGCGCGTCCATCGTCGAGAGCAGCCAGGGCCGGTGCGCGAACACCCGGTACATGTTGGGGATGTTGCCGCGCTCCGTGATTTTGCGCTCGAAGGCTTCGCGGGCGCCGCCCGCAGCCTGGGATCGATTGACTCGGGGAATTCGGGACATGGAGCCTCCGTCGTGAACCGTGAAACGTGAACCGTCGGGGCGAGACTTTATCGCCAAACTCACAGCTCATGACTCATGACTCATGACTCATGACTGCATCTAGAATGCCGCCGTGCGTCGAATTCGGAAGGCCGCCCTGATCGCCCTGATCGCTGCCTTCGCCGCCTGCGGAGGCGAGAAACCAACGGAGTCGCAGGGCATCAAGATCGGATTCTTCGGCGCCCTGACCGGCCCGACGGCCACCTTCGCGATCTCCGGGAGAAACGGCGCGCTGCTCGCGGCCGACGAGATCAACCGCGCGGGCGGCGTCCTCGGGCGGCCGATCGCGCTCCTCTCCGAGGACGACCGGGGCGAGGCGGCCGAAGCGGCCTCCGTCGTCTCCAAGCTCATCACGCGCGACCACGTCGTGGCGCTCATCGGGGAGAACGCCTCGTCCCGCTCGCTCGCGGCGGCCCCGATCGCGCAAAGCTACTCGGTCCCGATGGTCTCCCCCTCGTCGACCAACGTCGAGGTGACGAAGAAGGGGGACTACATCTTCCGGGTCTGCTTCATCGATTCCTACCAGGGCAAGGTGCTCGCGGCGTTTGCGCGCCGGAACCTGAAGGCGCAGACCGCGGCGATCCTCATCGATTCGCGCAGCGACTACAGCGTCGGCCTCGCCGAGGCCTTCCGCCAGGCCTTCACCGGGCTGGGCGGGAGCATCGTCGCCGAGCCGAAGTACTCCGAGGGCGATAGCGACTTCTCGGCGCAGCTGACCGCGATCCGGCCTTCGAAACCGGACGTGCTCTTCATCCCGGGCTATTACACGGACGCGGGTCTGATCGCCCGCCAGGCGAAGTCGCTCGGCGTCAAGGCCACCCTGCTCGGCGCCGACGGCTGGGACTCGCCCAAGCTCGTCGAGATCGGCGGCGAGGCGATGGAAGGCGCCTGTTTCTCGAACCACTACTCGGTGGACGACCCGGCGACCGCGGTCCGCAAGTTCGTCGACGCCTACAAGGCCAGGTACGGGGCGGAACCGGACTCGATCGCGGCGACGTCCTACGACGCGATGCGGCTGATCGCGGACGCCATCACGCGGGCGGGATCGACCGAGGGGAAACGGATCCGCGACGCGCTCGCCACCACGAAGGATTTCGCTGGGGTCACGGGCACGATCTCCATGGACGCGGACCGCAACCCGATCAAGCCGGCCGTCGTCCTGCGCGTCGAGGGCGGACGCTTTCGCTTCGCCGATTCGGTGGCGCCGTAATCTAGCTCGCGGGCTCCAGGACGAACTCGTCGAAGGAGGCCTCGCCCGGTCCCACCGCGGCCAGGCCGGTCTTGCCGGTGGCGGGTTTGGGATCCCTGGCCTCGAAAAGCTTCTGGTCGTTGAAGAGCACCGTCAGCGTCGACCCGGAGGCGACCACGGAGAACTTCTCCCAGCCGCGGTCGAGGCGCGCGTGGCCGCGCCCGAGCTCCGTCGCCTTGCCGTCGCGGTAGGAGGAGAGCACGGCATCCCCGGAGCCCGAGTCGACGAGCAGAACGAGAAAGTCCTTCTCGTCGGCCATGCGCAGGATGAGCCCTTCGAGGCCCGCGCCGCGCTTGATGAACGTGGAGACCGTGCCGTCCTGGAAGACGTAGTTGCGCCGAATCGCGGCCGCGATCGAGTCGGCCGGACGGTTCTGCGTTACCTGCGCCAGCCGGTTCGGCGCCGATGGCGGATTGGGATCCGCCAGGATCAGCCAGCGCGCCGGCCCGGGCGCTCCGAGAACGACCAGGTCGAAAAATCCGGGAGGCCGGCCCGCCGAGTCCGTGTCGAAGTGGTTGCGCACGCCTTCGGCCGCCGGCACGGCGGCGGCCAGGAGAAACCCTGCAACGAGGAGCGGGACGGGCTTGCGGCTCATCATCGTATTCGTCGCATTCATCATTGCCAAAAAACGTCCCGGATGCCCTAAAATTCCCCGATATGCAACCAAACTCTCCCGACCGCTCCCGTGTCTACCGAGCCGACCGCGATGGCTTTGCCTTCGTGCTCGACCACCCGAACGTCGAAAAGCTCAAGGCGATGCCCGATTTCGAGGGCCGCGAGGAACCCGCCGTCGCCGAGGACTTCCTGCGCGCGCGCGCCGAAGCATGGGCCGACGCGCTCGCTTCGGCCGGCGCCCAGCCGGGCGAGATCTCCGTCGAGATCGACCCGCATCAGAAGAAGGCCCGCCTGACCAAGGCGACGCGGATCGTGATCACAGCGGACATTTAGACTAGAAGCTCAGAATCCCCCTGATCCGGTTCTCCAGCGCCAGGAACGCCTGCCGCGAATAGGGGTCCACGACCACGCGGATCTCGCTCGGGGCGGGGACGTCGTCGGCGATCGACGCGGCGAGGCGCTCGGCCTGGCCGTCGAAGAACGCTTCGCCGATCTCGGCGTCCGACTTGCCCCGCGAGCCCGGCAACTCGCGCAACCGAGCAAGATCCGGCGGATCGAGCCGCAGCTTGTAGCCCCGGCACTCGCGGTAGAGCGGCTCGCGCCGGTCGATGAGATCGGGGCGCGGCGCCGCGGCCTTGCGCGCCGGCGCGGGGTCCCTGGGGCTGCCCGTCACGGCCTCCGCGGCGGGGACCGGCTCCGGCTCCTCGAGCTCTTCTTCTTCGTCCGGGGGCAGGATCGGATCTTCAGGATTCATCGTGTCACCGTCCCGCCAGGACGTTTTTCGAGATCACGATCCGCTGGATCTCGCTCGTCCCTTCGTAAATGGTCGTCACGCGCGCATCCCGATAGTACCGCTCGACGGCGTACTCCTTCGAATAGCCGTAGCCCCCGAAAATCTGCACGGCCCGCGCCGCGATCGCGTTGGCAGCCTCCGTCGCGTACACCTTGGCCATGGACGACTCCTTCGAAAAGCGCACGCCGGGTATCTCGGACTTGAGCGCGGCCCGGTACGTCAGGAGGCGGGCCGCGTCGAGCTGGACTCGCATATCGGCGATCTGGAAGGCGATCGCCTCGTGCTCGGCGAGCTTTCGGCCAAAAGACTCGCGGGTTTTCGCGTACTCGGTCGCCGCGGCGTACGCGGCCTCGGCGATCCCGATCCCCTGCGCGGCGATGCCGATGCGGGAGTGATCGAGCGTCGTCATCGCGATCGTGAACCCCTCGCCCTCGGCGCCCAGGCGCCGCCCGGCGGGAAGATGAACGTCCTCGAGAAAGATCGCCGCGGTCCTCGAGGAGCGCAGGCCCATCTTGTCCTCGGGCGCGCCGACGCGAAGGCCCTTGTCCTCTGCGGACACAAGGAAGGCCGTGATGCCGCGCGTGCCGGCCGCGGCGTCGGTCATTGCCATGACCACGTACCACTCGGCCTCGCCGGCATTCGTGATCCAGGCTTTTGCCCCGTTCAGCACGTACCCGGCTCCGTCGCGGACGGCCCTCGTCTTCTGGTTCGCGGCGTCGGAGCCGGACTGCGGCTCGGTCAGCGCGTACGCGCCGAGCGCCTGCCCGGAAGCAAGCCGTTTCAGGACGGTCGTCTTCTGCTCCTCGGAGCCGAACTTCCAGATCGGGTAACACGCGACCGAGTTGTTGACGGAGACGATGACCGCCGTCGAGGCGCACACGCGCGCGAGCTCTTCGACCGCGAGCACATAGGACAGCGCGTCCGCGCCGGCGCCCCCGTAGGCCTCCGGCACCATCATTCCCATCACGCCCATTTCGCCGAGCCTGCCGAGAATCTCCCGAGGGAAGTGCTCCTCTTTCTCCCACGCCGCGACCCGCGGCGCGATCTCGGCCTCGGCGAAGGCGCGCACGGCCTCGCGAATCCGCTTCTGGTCGTCGGTCAGCTCGAAGTTCATGGTCTCGGCCCCGCGGGTGCCGGCGGGGCGCCGCCCGGCGCGCCTCCCGGACCGCGCCCCCTGCGACGGCGCCGGCGGCGGCGCTTGGCGCCGGGCGCGGCCTGGCCAGCCTCGGGCGCCGGACCCTGGGCCGCGGGCCTGCGTTGCGGCGACGGCGCGGGCCGGGGCCCCGCCGGGCCCCTTTGCTGCGGCGCGCCGCCTCCCGGGGGCCCTCCCCCGGGACGACGATCGCGGTTCCGGTCGCGGTCGCGCTGCGGCTGTCCGTCCGGGCGCCGGTCCAGACCGCCGCGTTCCTGCCCGCGCGCGCCACCCCGGCCGCCCCTGCGGCGGCGCCGGCTTTCCCGGCGCGGCTCGGGCGTGTCCACCCAACCCTCTTCGAGGTGACGGAATGTCACGAGGATCTCGGGCCGGCCGACCTGGGCTCGCAGGTGCTCAACGATCTTCGTCCGCAGCGCCGCGGCGGGATCGGCCGTCAGGGTCGGGATGCGCTCCGCATCGAAGAGCACCATGCGGGTCCAGCTCACGCGCTGGCGCGCGCCGTCGGGCGCATCGAAGTCCATCACGAAGAGATCGCGCTCGTGATCGAGCGAGTGCTCGCGGAAGACGAGGTCCGGCAGCGCCTCGGCGCAGAGCGCCTTCAACAACGGGAGATGCTTCTCTCCTCCCTCGAGCGTCTGTTCCATCGAGACCACCCGGTCCCGGAACATGCGTGTCTGGCCCATGCTTATGAGTCGACAGTTGACAGTTGACGGTCGACAGTCGAGACGGGGATCCCCGCGCACTGTGGACTGTGAACTGTCGACTGTTGACTCATCTCCCTCATCCAATCACCAGCCCCGAGTCGCGAAAGATCTCCCTCGCGATGATCAGCCGGTGGATTTCGCTCGTGCCCTCGTAGATCTCGGTGATGCGCGCGTCCCGGAAGTTGCGCTCGACCGGATATTCCTTCGTGTAACCGTAACCGCCGTGGATCTGGAGCGCCTTGGTCGTGACCCGCTGCGCCATTTCGGCGGCGTACAGCTTGGCCGTCGCGGCTTCCATCGAATAGCGGCCGCCGTTCTTCTTCACCGCGTCCTTGGCCGCCGCCGCCCGGCGCACCAGCAGGCGCGCGGCGTCGATCTCGGTCGCCATGTCGGCGAGGTAGAAGCGGAGCACCTGGAAATCGGAGATCGGCTTGCCGAACGCCTTGCGCGCCTTCGCGTAGCGGACGGCGGCCTCGAAGGCCTCCTGGGCGATCCCGACCGCCTGCGCCGCGATCCCGATACGCCCGCCGTCGAGCGTCGCCATCGCGATCTTGAACCCGTCCCCCTCCTCGCCCAGACGGTCCGCGACCGGCACCTTCACGTCCGTCAGGAAGATCTCCACCGTGCCCGAGGCATTCACCCCGAGCTTCACCTGGTGCCGCGACCGGTCGAAGCCGGGCGCGCTCGCGTCGACGAGAAACGCGGAGATTCCCCGGACTTTCTTTTCAGGATGCACCATCGCAAAGAGCACGCAGATGTCGGCGTCGGAGCCGCAGGTGATGAAGACTTTCTGTCCGGAAATCCGGTAGAAGTCCCCCTCCCGCACCGCCCGCGTCTTCTGGTTGCCCGCGTCCGAGCCGGCGTCGGGCTCCGTCAGTGCGAAACAGCCGAGCTTTTCGCCGCGGGCGAGCGGAACGAGGAACTTCTTCTTCTGCTCATCGTTGCCGAACTTCTCGATCGGATCGCAGACGAGGGAGTTGTTGACCGAGAGGATGACGCCCATGTTTGCGCAGGCGCGCGAGATCTCTTCGATCACGATGGAGTACGAGACCGTGTCCATGCCCGAGCCGCCGTGCTCCGCGGGAACGGCCACGCCCGCCAGCCCGAGCTCCCCCGCGGCAGAGAAGGTCCCGCGCGGGAACTCACCCGTCTGGTCGATGTGGGCCGCCCGCGGCCGAACCACCCCCTCGGCGAACTGGCGGACCGAGGCCTGCAGGAGCTGCTGCTCCTCAGTGAGCTCCAGATTCATGGGAGGCGGAGTATATCGGGAGAAGTTGACAGTCCACAGTCGACAGTCAACCCCTGTTAACTCTCGCCTTCCCCCTCACGGACAGGAAAACGCCTGCGTGTCCTGGAGCGGGGCGAACGGCGTGCCGATCGGATTGTTGTAGGTCCGAGAGGCGCCGGTCTGGGTGTCCTCGACAATCAGCGTGTCGCCCACGTTGGTCAAGCCGCCCGCGAAGACCCAGAAGTGCGGCGACGCCAGCGTGCACGCGTCGAGGACCTTCACGACGAGCTCGATGTTGGCGGAATCGAAGAACCAGAAGTAGCCCGAATCCCCCGTGAGGGAGACGCCCATCCCAGGGCCGCTCGCGCCCGCTGCGGTGGCGTAGAACGCCGTGACCCGGAACCTCCCGCCGTTCAGGCAAAGCGTCGTCGGGCCGGCCACGCAGGAAGCCGGGGCGCCCGGAGAGAGCCATTGCTGCACGGAGGGGTACGTGACGCGGAACGCGCCGTCGATCGTCGAATTGTTGACCACGTCGCAGTCGTCGTCGGCGTTGCTGCCGCAGCTGCCGTACTCCTGGCCGACCACGCGCAAGTCCTCGAGGTAGACCGGCGACCCCGAGCTGCCCCCGCCGGTCCCACCGGCGATGTCTTTCTCGTAGAGAAAGTTGCCCTGGGGCGCGTCTCCACAGCTCTTGGGCGTGGGGACCGCGCTGATCTGCTCCTTCGTGAAAATGAGCGGGTCGCCGTTCGAGTAGCTCAGGCGATAGAGCACCGTGCCGCCCGCCAGGGAGAGGTCGGCGGTCGTCCAGCCGAGCATGACGCTGTCGTCGGGCGGATCCTGCGAGAGCTGGACGAACGTGAAGTCGCTCGAGGGCGCCGCGCCCGTCGCCAGCAGAGTCGAGCCGAGCGTGCGCGGGAAGAGGCTCTCGTTCGGATAGGGACCCTTGCAAGTCGCCGTCCGGTACTGCCAGAACGACTCGAGCGAGGTGGCCGAGTCCTGCGAAGAGAAGCAGTGATTCGCCGTGAGGAGGTACGGGATGGACCCGCCCGCGGTCGTGTTCATGAGCCCACCCGAACAGACGTAGTCGCTGCCACCATCCACGAAGTTGAGCTGCCCGATGGCGCGCGTGGCCTGTTCCACGTTCGGGAAGTCGGACGCCGTCACGCAGCTGCGGTCGATGAAGCAGGTCTGCGACTTCGGGCGCAGGCCCGCCCGCGCCGAAACCGACGGCGCGAAGTCCGGGTGCTCGAGGTGGACGACGGAATCCACGAGAAGGACGGCCATGCCGAGCGCCGACTCCGGCGCCGCACCAAGCTGCACCTGCAGGAAGATCTCATCGCCGAAAATCGTGTTGGTCCAGAAGCCCTCGGGGCGCGTTCCCGCGTCGAACGCATACGGCCCCTGAGTCTCGCCGCTGGCGGAATAGACGAAGACCCGGCTGCCCTGCGGCAGGGCCGCCCGGCTCAGGTGAAGGCGCAGCCCACCGGCGCCGGCGGACGAGAACGCGGCTGTCCACGTCCACTTTCCGTCGCGACCGCGCTCGAGCAGGCCTCCTCCGAGGGCGCGGGACTGTTCCGGGCTCAATTCCGCGGGCAGGCCGTTGAAACCGACCGGCTCGGGAAGGGCCCGCGCGAGGCCGACCTTCAGCGCGGGCATCTTCCGGCGCAGGCTGCCCCGCCGGTCCGGCGCCTGCAGCTCTTCCCTCTCCGCGGCGGAGAGCGGGCCGAGCGCATGGCGGGCGGCCTCGGGAAGCGGCAAAGTAAGCATGAGGTCTGCGCGCCGGGCCACCGCCGCCCGCGCGGCGGGCGCGTGGAACACCGACGGGCCGACCTCGACGACCGCGCCGGGCTGCTCCGCCCCGAGCGCGGGGGCCGCCGCGGCGCCGAGCGCCAGGAACCAGCCGGCGAGATTCCGTCTTCGCATCACTGGATGATAACTCCCGGAACGGCGCCGCTATGCCCGCCGCAACCAGAGTCCCTTCAGGTATTCCCCCTCGGGGCAATCGAGCGAAACCGGATGATCGGGACCGGCGCCCTGTCGCGCCACGAGCGTGAAGGCCGCGCGCGCGTCCACGCTAGCCGAGAAGACGATTTTCTGGAAGAGATCGGCATCGACGAGGCCGGAGCAGGAGCACGTCAGCAGCCAGCCGTCCGGGGCGACGAGCGCCATGGCGACGCGGTTGACGTCCTTGTAGCCGCGCGCCGCCCGGTCGACGTCGGCCTTCTTCTTGGCAAACGCGGGCGGATCGCAGACGACGACATCCCAGCGCTCGCCCGCCGCGGCGCGGCGGCGCACGTCTTCGAACACATCCGCCTGGACGAAGTCGGAGTCCTCCGTCGGGAAGCCATTCGCGCGCCGATGCTCGCGCGCGAGTGCGAGTGCCGAGGAGGACGAGTCGACGTCCACGGCTCGTGCGGCGCCGCCCGAGAGCGCCGCGACGGAGAAGGCGCCCGAGTAGGAAAAGAGGTTGAGAACCGTCTTGCCGCCTGCGAGTGTACGCAGGCGCGCCCGGTTGTCGCGCTGGTCGAGGAAGAAGCCGGTCTTCTGGCCGCCCGAGACGTCGGCGAGGAAGTGGAGGGCGTTTTCGAGGAAAGGGGCGGGGGGAAGTTCGGATTTCGGAGTTCGGATTTCGGACTTGCCGGAGTCGCGCGCGGAGCCGGTCTCTCGGACAATCAGCCGGGAGGGCGCGAAGACCTCACGGACTGTGGCCTCGATTTCCGAGCGCCAGATCTCGGTTCCGCGGGTTAGCAGCTCCAGGACGGCGAAGTCGCCGTAGACGTCGAGCAGCACGCCCGGGCAGAAGTCGCCTTCCGAATTGACGGCCCGGTAGCCGGTCGTCTCCGGCGGCAGGCATTCCTCGCGGAGCTGCCGGGCCGCCACAAACCGTTCGCGAAAGAGCGCGCCATCAGGGGCCCTCCCGTCGAAGGCCCACAGCCTCGCCAGAATCTGCGAGTCGGGTGAAAACGCCCCGCGGGCGAGCGGGCGGCCCCCCTCATCCACCACCTCGGCGTGGCCGTCCGAGCCGTCCCCCGAGGCCGACGCGACCGCGCCGGAGAAGAGCCACGGATGGCGGCGTAGGACCGACGCCTCCCGGCCGCGCTTCAGGGTGAGACGGATCACAAGTTCTCGAGCAGGTAGATGTCGTAGGAGCCGAGCCGGGTGCCGGGAGGAAGGCCCATAGTTCGGCCAAAATACACCCTCAACGCTTTCGGCCCGGGCCCCGTAATAGAGGCAGACACACGATCTCCTCCTTCGGGCCCCTCGCGAGAGGGGCTTTTTTTCTGGAGGAGAATGGAATCCGGTCGTCAGTGCGTGAGCGCCGATAGCACGCCGTAGCCGAGGGCACCGATCGCGGCTGCCATGGGGATCGTCAGGATCCAGGCGTAGACGATCTTGCCCGCGACGCCCCAGCGCACGGCCGAGACCCGCTGCGTCGCGCCGACGCCGATGATCGAGCCGGTGATCGTGTGGGTGGTCGAAACCGGAATGCCCCACACCGAAGCGACGATGACGGTCGCCGCGGCGCCCGTCTCGGCGCAAAAACCGGAGAACGGCTTGAGCTTCGTAATGCGGCTGCCCATGGTGCGCACGATCCGCCAGCCGCCCATGAGCGTGCCGAGGCCGATGGCGGCGTGCGCCGACAGGATGATCCACCATGGGATCGTCTTCAGGTCGGGCAGGTGCATCCAGTGGAGGCGCGAGGCCGGGTCGGCGAACAGCCCGTGGTTGGCGACGAGAAGGCCGCCGATGATCCCCATCGTCTTCTGCGCGTCGTTGGTGCCGTGCGACAGCGAGAAGGCCGCCGCCGAGCCGAGCTGCGCGCGGCGGAACCAGCGGTCCACCGAGCCGTACGGCGACTTATGGAAGATCCACGACATCGCGACCATGAGCGCCCATCCGACCGTCATGCCGATGAGCGGCGAGAGAACGATGAAGGAAAGCGTCTTCACCCACGCCATGCCCGGGACGATCGCGCGCACGCCCACGCGCGCGACCGCGGCCCCGGCGTAGCCGCCGATCAGAGCGTGCGAGGAAGAGGAAGGGATCCCGAAGAACCAAGTGATCAGGTTCCAGGCGATCGCGCCGAGGAGGCCGCCGAGCACGACATCCGAATTGACGACGGTGATGTCGATCAGGCCGGACCCGATCGTCTTCGCCACGGCCGTCCCGAACACGAACGCCGCGACGAAGTTGAAAAAGGCCGCCCAGAAGACCGCCACGAACGGCGAGAGCACCCGCGTCGACACGACCGTGGCGATCGAGTTCGCCGAGTCGTGCATCCCGTTGATGAAGTCGAAGACCAGCGCGATCGCGATGATGAAGAGGACGTAGATCATGGGTCCAAACCGACAGTCAGCAGTCGACAGTCAACAGCAAGCCCCGCCCGATCTGGACTTTCGACTGTGAACTCTCACCTGTCGACTCACGAGTGCTTGAGAACGACACTCTCGAGCACGTGCGCGACCACTACGCACGAGTCAATGCAACGCTCCATGTTGTCGTAGACGTCCTTCCACTTGATGACTTCGATCGCGGGCAGATTTTCCCGGAAAAGCGACGCGATCGCCTCGTGGTAGACGACGTCGCCTTCGTTCTCGAGCTGCTTGATCTTGATGCAGTGGGCCATGACGCCCTTCTGCTGGCGCAGGCGCGACACCGCCTCGACGAGCTCGGCGGTGGTGGTCACGATGAGCCGGGAGAGGGCCGTCGAGATGGGCGTCGGCTTCTCGATCTGGAAGAGCGACACCCGCCGCACCGTGCCGTCGATCAGGTCGATCACGTCGTCGAGCCGCACCGCGAGCTGGTGGATGTCCTCGCGGTCGATGGGCGTGATGAACGTCCGGTCGATCCCGCGCAGGATGTCGTGGGAGATCTCGTCGCATTCGTGCTCGAGGCGCTTGATCTGGTCGGCCACGGTCCCGACCGGGGCCTCGCTCTCGAAAAAGCGCTCGAGGATCTTCGCCGCTTCATGGATGCGCACCGCGAGCTCGGTGAAGCGCTCGAAGTATTTCTCGTCCCGCGGCAGAAAGTTCAGCATAGGCGCGCCGAAAGGCGGCGCCATCCTATCGCAGAACTTCACGCCGACTTTACCGCCGGCTTTGCGAGATCTCTACGCCGCGGCGGCGGGGAATCGCACCAGAAAGGCGCTGCCCTGCCCGGTCTCCCCCTCCACGTCGACGGTGGCGCCGTGGAGCTGGGCGATGTGCTTGACGATCGCGAGGCCCAGGCCCGAGCCCGGCCACTGCTTCGAACGGGACCGGTCGACCTGGTAGAAGCGCTGGAAAATCTTGTCTCGCTCCGCCTTCGGGATGCCCGGGCCGAGGTCCTCGACGGAAAAGCCCGGGCGGCCTCCCTGCCGCCACACCCGCACCACAACCGGCGCGCCCTCCGGGGAGAACTTGATGGCGTTGTCGAGCAGATTGCGCGCGAGCTGACCGAGCCGGCGGCGGTCGCCCACGGCGGTCACTCCCGCGTCGCCCGTGACGCGCACCTCGACCTTCTTTTCTCGCGCGGCGGCCTCGAGGTCCTCGGCGGTTTCGACTAGCAGGTCCTTGAGCGGGATCTCCTCGCGCTCGAGTGGCACCGCGCCGCTCTCGATCTGCGCCAGGTCCATGAGGTCGTCGATCAACTCGCGCATGCGGTCCGACTGGCGGCGGATGAGCCCCGTCAGCTCCGTTGTCTCGTTCCGGTCGGGGTTGCCGTCGGCGAGCGTCTCTGCCGCGGCGGCGATGGAGGCGATCGGCGTGCGCAGCTCGTGCGAGACGTCGCCGACGAACGTGCGCCGCATGGCCTCGGTGCGCTCGAGCCGGGTCACGTCGCGCAGCACGCCGACCGCGGCGGCCCGATGTCCCTCGGGCAGCGGCGCCACGGTCAGTTGCCAGACCCGCTCGTCCGACATATGCACCGTCTGCTCCGCGGTCTCCCCCGTCTTCACGGTGACCTCGAAGCAGTCGTACAGCGGACGCTCGCGCAGCACCTCGTAGACGCCCCGCCCGGCCGGCGTCGGGATCCCCGTCATCTCGGCGAACCGGCTGTTGCATTCCAGCACGCGGAGCTTTGCGTCGACGACCACGAGCCCGTCCGGGAGCCGCTCGAAGACCATCGCGGTCAGGCGGCGCTCGGCTTCCGCGCGCTGGACGGCCTCGTTCAACGAGCTCTTCATGCGCTGCAGGGCGCCCCCGAGCAGCTGGACCTCCTCGCCGCCGCCTGCCGGCAGCTCGCGCGCGAAGTCCCCCGCGGCCACGGCCGAGGCCGCGCGCGTGAGCTCCGCGATCGGCTCGGAGAAACGGCGCGAGGCGCTCGCGCCGATGAGAAAGAGCATCAGGCAGACGCCGACGATCGCGAGGCGCATCGTCCACAGGTCTCCCAGCTCGACCTGCCGCAGCCGCGCCTCGGCGATGGCCAGCCGCAGGACGCCCCCGTCCGGCAGCTTGCGCGCCACGTAAAGCATCGGTTTCTGCTCGGTCGGCGACAGGCGGTGCGACACGCCGCTTCCGCCGGCCACGGCGGCGCGGACTTCCTCGCGGTTGGCGTGGTTCTCCATCCCGGCAACGTCGGCGGCAAGCAGATCCGTGTCGTCCAGGACGCGGCCGTCCGGGGCAATGTACGTGATGCGGCACTCGAGGGCCGCCGCCGCCCGCCGCAGGAAGGCGTCGCGCGACTCCGTACCCGGCAGCCCCGTCGCGAGGTCATTCGCCAGGTGCTCGAGCTCGCGGCGGAAGCGGTCCGACACCCGGTCCTCCACGGCCCGGCCGATGGTCGCGTCGGACACGAGAACGAGGAAGATCACCGCCGCGACGGCGAGCACGGCGAAGAGGACCGTGAAGCGTGCGCGCAATCTCATGGAAGAGGTCGTGAGTCGTGAGTTGTGAGTCGTGAGTGGAGACCGGGCATGCCTACTTCGCGGCGGCGGTTTCGCGGTAGCGGTAGCCGAGGCCGACGACCGTCTCGATGCGCTGGTCCCCGAGCTTGCGGCGCAGCGCGCGGATGTGGACGTCGACCGTGCGGGTCTCGACGTCGGCGTCGTAGTCCCAGAGACGCGCCAGGATAGCGTCGCGCGTGACCACGCGGTTGCGGTTGCGGATCAGGAGCCAGAGCAGGTCGAACTCCTTCTTCGTCAGGTGCACCCGTTCGCCCTTGAGAGTCACCTCGAAGCGAGCGCGATCCACGTGGAGCTCGCCGTCGTGGAAGACCTCCTCCTCGGACGTCTCGAAGGCCGCCACCCGGCGCAAGTGCGCGTTGACCCGGGCCAGCAATTCCCGCATCGAAAAGGGCTTCGTGATGTAGTCATCCGCGCCGATCTCGAAGCCGAGCAGCTTGTCCCGCTCCTCGACGCGCGCCGTCAACATGATGATCGGCACCTTGCGCGTTTCGTCCGCGCGGCGCAGCTCCCGGCACAGCGCGAGGCCGTCGATGTCGGGCAGGTTCAAGTCGAGGATCACGAGGTCGAAGGGCTTCTCCTGGACCGCCGCCAGCGCGGCGATCCCTGAAACGTAGTGCTCGACCTGATAGCGCTTCTCCTTACGCAGGTTCAGCCGGATCGTGTACGCGATGTCCGCGTCGTCCTCGATGAGCGCGATTCGCTTCATCGAGCCCGTGTGGAGCTCGCTGCGCGGGGTGGCCGCCCCGTCCTTGCCTCTGGTAACCACGGACTTCATTGTGTCCCCATTTCCGTCCGCCGTTCGGCTAGCCGAACCGGCCCGTGATGTAGTCCTCGGTGATCTTCTG
>JBGPGG010000027.1:0-30384 GCA_041483715.1 Thermoanaerobaculia bacterium | reverse complement strand
TGCAGCGCAAGGTCCTGCTCTACGACAAGGCCGGGGAGCAGCATTACAACCTCATTTCGGCGCTGCACAAGTCGATGCGGGAGTCGGACCCGGATGCGACCATCTACTGGCTCGTGCGCATGCTCGAGGCGGGGGAGGACCCGTTGTACGTGGCGCGGCGGATCGTGCGCTTCGCCTCGGAGGACGTGGGCCTGGCCGACCCGCGCGCCCTGCGTGTTTCGCTCGACGCGAAGGAGGCCTTCGAATTTCTCGGGATGCCAGAGGGATCGCTCGCGCTCGTGGAGGCGGCGGTCTACTGCGCCCTCGCGCCGAAGTCGAACGCCCTCTACGAGGCCGAGGGCGAGGTGAAGCGGGACGTCGCGGAGAAGCCGGCCGAGCCAGTGCCCCGGGTCATTCGCAACGCGGTGACGAAGCTCATGCGCGACGTGGGGTACGGGAAGGGCTATCGGTACGCCCCGGCCGAGCCCGAGGGCGTTGGCGGAATCGAGTGCCTGCCCGACGGGCTGCGGGGCCGCCGCTACTACCGGCCGCGGTCGGCGGGGGAGGAGGCGGAGCTTTCACGGCGGCTGGAAGCCGTCCTGAAGGCGCGCCAGGAGAAGTGGGCCAAGGAAGCGGCTGATGACAGCGAGAGGCGGAAGAAGAAGGGGTCATGAGTTGGAGTCGTCTCGTCGAGCCGCCTCACAACTCACGACTCATGACTCACGACCCGTCTTCTAGTTCTCCTGCGTCCGGTAGTTCGGCGCTTCCTTCGTGATGATCACATCGTGGGCGTGGGACTCCTTCAGGCCCGCGGCCGTGATGCGGATCAACTTGGACTTCGTGCGCAGGTCCTCGATGGTCCCGCAACCTGCCAGCCCCATGCCGCTGCGGACCCCGCCCGTCAGCTGTGCGATGAGCGCTTCGACGCTGCCCTTGTAAGGGACCATTCCCTCGATGCCTTCGGGCACGAGCTTGGAGAGGGACGATCCGTTGACCGACGGCTCGTTCTCCATCGACTCCTGGAAATAGCGATCGGAGGCGCCCGCTTTCATGGCGCCGAGCGAGCCCATGCCCCGGTAGGCCTTGAACGTGCGTCCCTGGTACAGGATCGTCTCGCCGGGCGACTCCTCCGTCCCCGCGAGCAGCGAGCCGATCATGACGACGTGGGCGCCGGCCGCGATCGCCTTGGTGATGTCGCCCGAGAACTTGATGCCGCCGTCGGCGATCAACGGGACCCGGGTGCCCCGGGTCGCCTTCGCGCATTCGCGGATCGCGTGGATCTGCGGAACGCCGGCCCCGGTGACGACGCGCGTCGTGCAGATCGAGCCGGGTCCGATGCCGACCTTGACGGCGTCCGCGCCGCGCCTGACGAGGTCGCGCGCCCCTTCTTCGGTGGCGACGTTGCCGGCGATGATCGGCGTGGAAGGGAAGCGTTTGCGGACGAGCTTCAGGGCGTCGAGAACGCCCTGACTCTGCCCGTGAGAGGAGTCGATCACGAGGACGTCCACCTTCGCGGCGACGAGCTCGCGGGCGCGGTCGAGGATGTCCCTGGTCACGCCGATCGCCGCCCCCACGCGCAGCCGGCCAAGCTTGTCCTTGGCCGCGTTAGGGTACTTGATCGCCTTCTGGATGTCCTTGACGGTGATCAGGCCCTTGAGGTTTCCCGCGCGGTCGACGACCAGGAGCTTCTCGATCCGATGCTTGTGGAGAAGCTGCTTGGCCTGCTCGAGCGTCGTACCGACCGGCGTGGTGATGAGGTTTTTCTTCGTCATCCGCGACGAGATCGGCCAGTCGGTGCGCGTCTCGAAGCGGAGGTCGCGGTTGGTCAGAATGCCGACGAGCTTTCCACGGTGGTCGACGACCGGAACGCCCGAGATCTTGTACCGGGACATGACCTCGAGGGCCTCGGCGACGGTCTGCTCCGGGCGGCAGGTCACCGGGTCCACGATCATCCCGGATTCCGAGCGCTTGACCTTGTCGACCTCCGCCGCCTGGGCCTCGATCGAGAGGTTCTTGTGGATGACCCCGAGGCCGCCCTGCTGGGCCATCGCGATCGCGAGGCGCGACTCGGTGACCGTGTCCATCGCGGCCGCGATGACCGGGATGTTCAGGCCGATCTGGCTCGTCAGGCTCGTCCGCAGGTCCACGTCGCGGGGGTGCACTTCCGAGTGGGCCGGAATGAGGAGGACGTCGTCGAACGTCAGGGCCAGGGGGACTTCGTCGCTGCCGTTGCGCTGCTTCCGTTGAGTTGGCATCAGCCCCCCGCCGCCTGTGCCCCATGGCATTTCTTGTGCTTCTTGCCCGAGCCGCAGGGGCACGGGTCGTTGCGTCCGACCTTGGGTTGATTGCGCTGGATCGTCGAGACCTTCGCGTCCTGACCGCCCGCGGCCGCGGCGCCGTAGGAGTAGTTCACGTTCGAAGGCGCGCGCCGGGCCGGCATGGGAACCGGCGCCCGCCGCTCGCTCGCCCTGGCGTTGACGTCCTCGCTCTCCTCTCCGCGCGCCACCGGCTGGAGCTTGTAGAGGTATTGGACGATCTGGTCCTCGATGCGCTCCTTCATGAGGGTGAAGAGCTCGAAGGACTCTTTCTTGTACTCGATCAGCGGGTCGCGCTGCCCGTACCCGCGCAGGCCGATGCCCTCTTTCAGGTGGTCGATCGCGAGGAGGTGGTCCTTCCACTGCTGGTCGACGACCTGCAGCATCACGAATTTCTCGTGCGTCCGCATCATCTCCGGGCCGAGGATCTGCTGCTTGCGGTCGTAGACAGCGGAGAGGCCGGTCCAGAGCTCTTCGCGGATCTGGTCCCTGCCCTTTTCCGTGTAGTCGAAGGAGCCGGGCTTCAAGCCGAAGTACTCCTGGAGGTCGAGGTCGCAGGCCGCCAGGGCCCACTCCTGCGGGTCCTTCTCCTCGTTCAGGTGTCGTCCAAGGATGTAGTCGAGGATCGTCTCGGCCAGTCCGAGGACGTGGTCGCGCGCGGTCTCGCCGCGGAGGATTCCCCGGCGCATGCCATAGATCTCCTCGCGCTGGCGGTTCATGACGTCGTCGTATTCGAGCAGGTGCTTGCGGCTCTCGAAGTTCCGGGCCTCGACCTGCTTCTGCGCGCGCTCGATCGAGCGGGAGACCATGCCGTGCTCGATCGGGACGCCTTCCTCCATGCCGAGCCGCCGCATGATGTTCTGCAGCCGGTCGGACCCGAAGATCCGCATCAGGTCGTCCTCGAGCGACAGGTAGAAGCGCGAGGAGCCGGGGTCGCCCTGCCGTCCGGACCGCCCGCGCAGCTGGTTGTCGACGCGACGCGATTCGTGGCGCTCGGTGCCGATGATGTGGACGCCGCCCGCGGCGAGCACCTTCTTCCTGTCCTCGGCGCAGGTCTCGCGGAGCTGGGCGACGCGCCGTTCGAATTCTGCGGGGTCCTGGATCTCGCGCAGCTCGTGCGTGGCGACGGCGTCGGCGTTGCCGCCGAGCACGATGTCCGTGCCGCGGCCGGCCATGTTCGTGGCGATCGTGACGGCGTCGGAGCGCCCGGCCTGCACGACGATCTCGGCTTCCTTCTCGTGGAACTTCGCGTTCAGGACGACGTGCGGAACGCGGCGCTGCTTGAGCAGGTCGGAGAGGCGCTCGGACTTTTCGATCGACACCGTGCCCACCAGGACCGGCTGGCCCTTCTCGCGCAGCTGGACGATCTCGTCGGCCACCGCTTCGTACTTCTCGCGCTCCGACGCGTAGACGACGTCCTGGTTGTCCACGCGGATCATCAGCTGGTTGGTCGGGATGACCACGACGTCGAGCTTGTAGATCTGGTGGAACTCGGCGGCTTCCGTGTCGGCGGTTCCGGTCATGCCGGCGAGCTTTTCGTACAGGCGGAAATAGTTCTGGAGCGTGATCGTCGCCAGCGTCTGGTTCTCGCGCTCGATCTTGACGTTTTCCTTGGCCTCGACCGCCTGGTGCAGGCCGTCGGACCAGCGGCGGCCCGGCAGCACGCGCCCGGTGAATTCGTCCACGATGAGGACCTGGCCGTCCTTGAGCATGTAGTCCACGTCGCGCTTGTAGAGCGCGTGGGCCCGCAGCGCCTGCTCGACCCCGTGCAGGAGGTCGATGTTCTGGAGCTCGTACATGTTGTCGATGCCGAGGAATTTCTCGGCCTTCGCCACGCCTTCCTCCGTGAGGACGGCGGTGCGCGCCTTCTCGTCCACGAGGTAGTCCCCGGTCGTCGACTTGTTGCCGTATTTGTCTTTTTGCTCGGCCCCCTTGACGAGGTGCGGGATGGCCCGGTTGCACTTGTAGTAGACGTCGGTGTTCTCTTCGGAAGGGCCCGAGATGATGAGCGGCGTGCGCGCCTCGTCGATCAGGATCGAGTCCACCTCGTCCACGATGGCGAAGACGTGGCCGCGCTGGACCATGTTCTCGAGCTCGAACTTCATGTTGTCGCGCAGGTAGTCGAAGCCGAACTCGTTGTTGGTTCCATAGGTAACGTCGCAGGCGTAGGCCAGCTTGCGTTCGTCGTCGAGCAGGCTGTTCTGGATACAGCCGACCGTCAGCCCCAGGAGCTTGTAGATCCGGCCCATCCACTCCGCGTCGCGTCGGGCGAGATAGTCGTTCACGGTCACGACGTGGACGCCGCGTCCGGTCAGGGCGTTCAAGTAGACGGGCATCGTCGCGACGAGCGTCTTGCCTTCGCCCGTCTTCATCTCGGCGATCTTCCCGGAGTGGAGGACCATGCCGCCGATCAGCTGGACGTCGAAGGGGCGCAGGCCGAGGGCGCGGACGGAGGCTTCCCGGGCGACGGCGAAGGCCTCCTCCAGAAGCCCGTCGAGCAGCGCGGCCCGGGCGGCTTTGACGTCCTCCTCGTGGACGCCCTCGAGGGCCTTCGCGATGCGGGCCCGGAACTCTACGGTCTTGCCCCGCAGCCCATCGTCCGAGAGGGCCTTCATCGCCGGCTCGAGCGCGTTGATGCGCTCCACGCGCGGCAACACCTTCTTGATGTCGCGCTCGTGCTGGGTGCCGAAGACCCTGGCGAGGAGGCGGTCGATCATGATTAAGCCGTTAACACCATAACGGCCTCAGTCTATTTCGGATTCGTGAGTCGGAGAAGGGCGGGGGGAGCCAGTCTGTCGTCTGCGGTCTGCAGTCGGTAGGGGCTCCCTACTACAGACTGCAGACTACCAACTACCGACTCTCCAGGATGTACTCGAGCGGATTGACCGCTCTGCCGTCGACGTGCACCTCGTAATGCAGATGCGGCGCCGTGGAGCGGCCGGTCGAGCCGACGAGGCCGACCCGGTCGCCGCGGCGGATCGTCTGTCCCTCGGTCACGAGCGTTTCCTCGAGGTGGCCGTAGAGCGTCTCGTAGCGGTCTCCGTGGGCGATCGCGATCGCCTTGCCGTATTCACCCGCCCAACCGCTGCGGAGCACGATGCCGTCCGCGGTGGCGACCACCGGTTCGCTGCGGGCGGTCGAGATATCCACGCCCTCGTGGAAGGCCGGCAGGCCGTTGAAGGGGTCGGAACGCGCGCCAAAACCGGAATTCACGGCGCCGTGGACGGGCCAGACCGTCGGCGTCGAGGCGATGAGCGCCGAGCGGCGGGAGAACTGGCCTTCCAGAAGCGTCAGCCGCGACGAGAGCAGCGCGCTCTCGCTTGCCAGCGTGTCCGGCTGGCTGCCCGTCGATCGGGGGCCGCCCAGCCCCAAGCGCAGCGAGTCGGAGAGGCCCGCCACGATCGCCAGGCGCCGGGTGCGAGCCTCGAAGTCCGACATCTGCTTCGAGAGGCCGTCGAGGCGCTGGTGCAGCGTCGCCGTGGCCGCGTGCAGGCGCTCGTTATCGGCCATCGCGAGCCGGAACTGGCGGTCGCTCGCGAAAGACGCGAAGAACGCCCATCCGAAGGCGACGGCGGCGACGAGAAGGAGCGCGGTGGCAGCGGCGCAGACGCCGAGGAATCGAGTGGAGATCGTCAACTTGCGGAAGCGCGCCCGGGCGTGGGGGACGAAGATGATCGTGTTGTACTTTTTCACCGTCTCGCCTCCCTTGCGCCGCCTCGCGGGCAGACCTGTCCGCCTACGCCGCGGGACCGCTTGAGCAGAGTCACAGACCGAAGGCTTCGAGGCCCTCGAAGTGGTTGCGATCCTATGTAGCCCTGCCGCGGGTGTCAACCTGCTCGTTCGGGCAGGACGACACGAGGGCCGGGGCGCGAAAGGAAAACGCCTCGGCCAGGTGTGCGGCGGTAACCCGTTCGCCTTGCGCCAGATCCGCGATCGTGCGGCCGACCCGAAGCGCCCGATGCACCGCGCGAACGGACAGGCCCAGGCGCGCGACGGCTCTCTCGAGAAGAAGCAGGCCCTGGTGATCGAGGGCACAATGTTGCCCAAGTTCCTGTGCAGAGAGGTCCGCGTTGCGGAACCCGGAAACGGTTGGCCGCCGCACTGCCGCGCGCTGCCTCGCGTCCGCAACGCGCAACCGCATGCTCGCGGAATCCTCGCCGCTGCCTGCGCCGGCGAGATCCTTCCACGGCACGGCGGCCATCGTCACGTGAAGATCGATGCGATCGAGCAACGGGCCCGAGAGCTTGCGCGCGTAGCGGCTCCGATCGCGGGGGTCGCAGGCGCACGGGTGCCGCGGATCGCCCAGGAACCCGCAGGGACAGGGGTTCATCGCCGCGACGAGCAGCACGTCGCAGGGGAAGACCGCCGCGCCCTGCGCTCGGACGACCGACAGGCGGCGCTCCTCGAGCGGCTGCCGGATGGCTTCGAGCGCATCGCGCCGGAACTCGGGCAGCTCGTCGAGAAACAGGATGCCGCGGTGGGCAAGCGACGCTTCGCCGGGCGTCGGTCGGGCGCCCCCTCCGACGAGGCCGGCGCTCGAGATGCCGTGGTGCGGGGCGCGGAAGGGAGGCGCCGCGAGGAGGCCGGAGCCGGGCGGCAGCGCCCCGGCGATGGAGTGGATGCGCGTGACCTCGATCGCTTCCGGCGCGGTCAGGAGCGGCAGGATCCCCGGCAGGCGGCGGGCCAGCATGGTCTTGCCCGCGCCGGGCGGGCCCGTCAACAGGAGGTGATGCCCGCCGGCCGCGGCGATTTCGGCTGCGCGACGGGCCACGGCCTGCCCCCGGATCTCCGAGAAGTCGGGGCCCGAGGGACCCGACGGCACGGTCGCCGATGCCCGGGCCGCCGGGATGGGTCGGCTGCCCAGGACGTGCCCGACGGCCCCGGCGAGGTGCTCGACGGGGACGACCCGGATCCCGCCGATCGCGGCGGCCTCCGCGGCATTCTCGGCCGGAAGGACGATCTCGTCGAACCCGGCTTCCCGCGCGGCGAGTGCAAGGCACAGGGCTCCGCGGATGGGCCGCACGTCGCCGCCGAGCCCCAGCTCCCCGACGAAGACCCGGCGCGCCGCGGAGGCGGAGCGCACCCCTTGCAACCAGAGCAGGCCGATCGCGACGGGAAGATCGAGCGCCGCGCCCGACTTGCGGAAGTCGGCCGGAGCGAGGTTGACGGTGACGGCCCCGCCGGGAAGGGAAAAGCCGCAGTTCTTCAGGGCCGAGCGGACCCGCTCGCGGGCCTCACGAACGCTGGTGTCGGGCAGGCCCACGATCGTGAAGCGGGGCACACCGCCCGAGGCGTCGACCTCGACGTCGAGAACTCGGGCGTCGAGACCGAGAGTGGCTGCGGAATTGATCCGGGCGAGCATCCGGCCTCCTCGGGGCCG
This sequence comes from Thermoanaerobaculia bacterium, assembly GCA_041483715.1. Lineage (GTDB taxonomy): Bacteria > Acidobacteriota > Thermoanaerobaculia > UBA5066 > Gp7-AA6 > DAHUXD01. Next base: position 22,710 of record JBGPGG010000027.1, on the reverse strand, counting down.
AGGAGCGCCTGATCGGATGAGGACGGGGAGATCTTAGCAGGAGTTGGGGGGAGTTGGGGGCTACTTGCCTCGGGCAGGAATCGCCAGCTTATCGCCGGCTCTGATCGATGGCGTGCCGCCCAGGCTGTTGATCGCGAGGATCTCGGCGACCGTCACGCCGTGATGGATCGCAATGCGATAGAGCGTGTCGCCGTTTCTGACCTTGTAGCTCTTTTGCGGCGCCGAGGCGGCCTTCGTGACCCTGGCCACGTTGGTCTTCTTCGTTTTCGAGGCCTTCGCGCCCGTGGAAACAGAGGCGACCTTCTGCGGGATGAGGATCTCCTCCCCGCGGGAGACCCTGGAGCGCGTCGAGAGAGAATTGGCCGACGCGAGCGCCGTGACGGAAACGCCGTAGCGCTTCGCGATGCGGGGCAGTGTCTCGCCCTTCTTCGCGACGTGCGTCTTGAAGGACGGGGGCTTCGCGGTCGGCACCGCCGCGAAGGCGATCAGCACGGATTCCCGCGTGCCCGGGGGAACCTTGAGCTCATACCCCTCGTCCTGGCGCGGCGTCACGGGGGAGCGCAACTCGGGGTTCAGGGCCTGAAGCTCTTCGAGCGAGAGGTCCGCTGTGCCGGACAGCGTCCCGAGGTCGATGGGGCGATCGAGCCGCACCGTCTCGAACGCGATCGGCGGCTCGAGGACCACATCGAATCCGTAGTGGGTCGGGTCCTTCGAGATCAGGACCGATGCCAGGAACGCCGGCACGTAGTTCTGCGTTTGCCGGCGAATGGCCGAGGTCCCGGCGAGCTGCCAGAAATCGCGAGCCCCGGTCTTCTCCATCGCTCGCAGGATCTTGCCCTCGCCGGCGTTGTAGGCCGCCATGACGAGGTACCAGTCTCCGAAGATTTCGTGCAGGTAGGAGAGGTACTTCGCGGCCGCGCGGGTGGCTTTCTCCGGGTCGCTGCGTTCGTCGACCACGCCGTTGGACTTCAACCCGTACTGCCGGCCGGTGCGCGGCATGAATTGCCAGATGCCGTGCGCGGCTCGTGGAGAGCGGGCGTGGGGCAGGAAAGACGACTCGATGAAGGCGATCCACGCAAGGTCCTGCGGGAGCCCCTCTTCGGCGAAGATCTGCTGGATCATCGCAACGTAGCGGCCGGAGCGCGAGAGCCCCGCGGCGATCTTGCCGTGAAGGCTGGCGCTCTGGAACGCCGCAACGACGCGCAGCACGGAGTCGTTGACGACGATGGGAACATCGGAGGAGACCGTCGGGATCGCCGAGGCGACATCCTCCCGCGCCGCCGAGATTTCCTCGGGCGTGGCGGTGGGGGTATCGATTTCCGCCAGCTCGGGCGAGATCTGCCCGTGCGAGGTGCCGGCCTCTTCCGTGGCCCCGGCCAGCGCTTCGTAGCGCTGGATTCCGTCCCACAATTCGTAGGAGAACTCGAGCCGTGGGCCCGAAGGGGCGGGCCCCCCGGCCGGTCGGACCGCGGAGACGGCCGTGCTGAAGTAGATGCGCGCGCACTCGAAGTCGCCCGCCAGGGCTGCCTCGCGCCCGAGAGTGAATGCGTCGGTGGCGCGGACGGTCGCTTCGTCGGCCGCGGACGCGGGCGGCGCCGGCAGGGCGGCTGACTTCTGCGGGGCCGTGGCGCAGCCGGCACCCGCCGCGAGCGCGGCGAAGACGGCAAGCCCCTCACGCAGTACACGCGACGGCAAACGCATCAAAAAATGGTAAACTGCCGGCGCCCGCAATTGCAAAGTCTTTTCGGGACAGTGTCTCGAGCCGAGGACAGTGCGGTGGGTCACAGCAGCCTCCCGGCTCCATGGAGCCGTGGCGCTATTTGCCCAGAATGTGAAATTTCAGGGAGAGAAGGAGCTTCTCGATGTCGCTCCTCGATTTAAGCTCGATCGCGAAGTTCTGTCCCTCGCCGATCGCGTTTCCCTGCTGGTCTTCGAAGCGCAGCCCGACGGTCACCTGGTGGCCCTGCGCGAGCTGGCGCTTGGGGACCTGCACCTCGAAGACCTTGCTGACTTCCTTGTGGTGGTTGAGGCTCGAAGCGAGCAGGTCGTCGACCGAGATGCCCACCGCGGCACGGCGCGGCTTGTGCTCGACGGCGGGCGCGGTGGCGGTGGACGTCTTGCGGAGCTTCTCCAGCTCCGCGAGGATGTCGATGTTGGACCCGACCTTGACGTGTCGGACCTCTTCAACGATGGCCTTCTCAGGCTCCGCCTCTTCGGCCTCCGCGAAGGACACATCGGCGATTTCCGCCTCCGGTGTCGCGGGCGCCGCGGCGTGCGCCGCCTGCTCCGGCAACGGCGCATCGAGGGAGTCGAGTGCCTGCTCGAACTCCTGGACCGTCTCGGAGTCGCCGCCGTCGAAGGTCGAGGGCGACTGATTGAGCTCGTGTGCCAGGGTCGGGGGCGCCGGCTCGGCGGAAAACGTGCCGGGCTCGACGTCGAGAGTGTCCTCGATCTCGGCGGTCTCCTGGGCGATGACGGGCCGCGAAAGGGCCGGGGAAGGCGGCGGAGGCGGCGTGGGCTTGGCGGCCGGGGACTGCGCGGCGGCAGCGGAGGCGGCGGCGGACTTGCCCGGAGACGGCTTCTCATCCCCGAGCATCCGCTTCTTGAGCGAGCGCAGCGTGAGCCGCGAAATCGCCTTGAGTGTTTCGAAGACTCCCTGCCCGAGCACGGCGCACGCTTCGTAACCTTCCTGAAGCCGCTGGGCATTCAGGCTCTCCTCGAGCTCCCCGACGGAAAGGATGTTCGCGAGGTCGCGCTTGTTGTACTGGAACACGAGCGGGATCTCGTCGAGCTTGATCCCGATCTCGGCCAGGTTCGCCTTCAGGTTGGCAAGCGACTCGACGTTGGCGTCCTTCATCGCGCGCTGCGAGTCGGCCACGAAGACCATGCCGTCGACGCCCTTCAAGACCAGCTTGCGCGTCGTGTTGTAGAAGACCTGGCCCGGGACGGTGTACAGCTGCACGCGCGTCTTGAATCCGCCGATCACGCCCACGTCGAGGGGGAGAAGATCGAAGAACAGGGTGCGGTCCGTTTCCGTCTCGAGCGACACCATCTCGCCGCGCGAGCCGGGCGCCGTCCGGCCGTAGATGTGGTGCAGGTTGGTAGTCTTCCCGCACAGACCCGGGCCGTAGTACACGACCTTGGCCGCCATCTGCATCGTGGCGTAGTTGAAGAAAACCATCCTGCTTCCGCTTCCGCCGGCGCGCGACGCGGCGGCTCAGGAAATTGTAACACCCTGAGAGGGTTACGAAGAGCCGGAGAGGGTGCTAGCCGTCGGATTCCCGGCCCTGAAGGATGACGCGGATCTCGGGCTCGCGCCCGACGCCGTCGGTCCGGCGCAGGATCTCTTCGGCAAGCATGCGATAGAGCGCGAGCGTTCGCGGATCGTCGGCGAGCGCGTCGATGTGCGCACGGACCGTGCCGGCGTCCCGCCGCGCCACGGCTCCCGTGAACGCTGTCGAGAAGCTTCGCGTACCCACCGCGGCGGTGGCGCGCGATGCGAGGCCGGCGAGCGTTTCCCGCGCGACGTCCTCCGGAATGCCCGCGGCCACCCAACCCCGGACGGCGATCGAGACGACGGCGGCGGCTCCTCCCGCCGCGAGCGTTGCGGAGGCATGGTACAGCGAGCGGTTGCCGGGCGCGAGCTGATGCGGGTGCGCGCCGACGGCCGCGGCGATGGCTTCGGCGACGGCGACCGCCCGGGGTTGGCCTTCCACCGCGGCGAAGGCGTCTCGCCAGTCTTCGTCCCGGGCTCCGGTGAAGGGCCGCACCGGATGCAGGGAGGCGACCTCGGCCCCGTTGCGGGCAAACGGCGCGAGGGCCTCGCTGCCGATCGCGCCGGACAGGTGCAGGGCATAGCGGCAGGGGAGCTTTCCCGCCAGCCGTGTCGCGACGGAGCCGACCGCATCGTCGGGAACGGCGAGCACGACGACGTCGCACGGCTCGAACGCGCTCGTCTCGACGGAAAGAACCGGGAGCCCCGAAATATCGGAGGACTCTCGCGGCTTGCGCCCGACCACGGTTGCGATGCGCCCGCCGGCATTCATCCACGATCGCGCGAACGCGCGCCCGGCCCTTCCGGGACCAACCAGCGCGACGCGGTTCGCGAGAATGTCTGTGTCTGCGTCGGCCATGGCTCGAGTGTATTCTCCCGTTTCCCGTTACCCGTCTCCCGCCTCAACGTCTTCTGCCGTCTCTGCTATCATTGGCACTCCCAAGGAGAGACTGCTAATGTCCCTGCTCGATGTCCGCAGCCGCGCGATTCTGAAGGAGATCATCCGGGTCCACGTGGACACCGGCCGGCCGGTCTCTTCGCGCACGCTTTTCAAGTGTGACCGATTTGCGCTCTCGCCGGCTTCGATCCGCAACATCATGGCGGACTTGACCGACGGCGGGTATCTAGCGCAGCCCCACACCTCCGCCGGCCGGGTTCCCACGGACCGGGCGTATCGCCTCTACATCGACGAGCTCATGCGGCAGCGCAAGGTCGCCGACGACGTGCGGGAACAGGTGGACTCGGACCTCGACCTCGCCGGCGGGGACGTGAGCCACCTGTTCACCGTGGCCTCCCGCCTGCTCTCGCAGCTCTCGGGAGAGGTCGGGTTCGTCGTGGCGCCGGACGCGCTGCACACCGTGGTGAAGAGCCTGCGCTTCCTGGCGGTCGCGCCGGGAAAGATCCTCGTGGTGCAGGTCAACGACCCGGATGTCGTCATTTCCAGAGTCCTCGAGACCGACGTCGCCTACACGACCGCGGAGCTCGATTCTCTCTCCGAGCGCCTGACGCGGGAGTACAGTGGGCTGACGCTCCACGAGGTGCGCCGCCGACTGGTCGCCGCGATGGCGAGCGAGAGGGCCGAGGCGGATCGGATCATCGACCGGGCGGCGGCTCTGGCCAGCCGGGCGTTCGAGAAGAAAGACGAGGAGAGCCTGTTCTTCGACGGAACGGCCCGCCTTCTCGAAAAGCCGGAGTTCTCGGACGTCTTCTCCCTGAAGAGGATCTTTCAGGCGTTCGACGAGAAGGCGCGGGTCCTCGACCTCGTGTCGCGCTACCTGGATTCCCCCGGCACCAGTGTCGTTCTCGGCTCGGAGGACGACCACGCCGTCGACCCGAGGCTCTCGGCAGTCTTGACCTCTTACGGCACGGGAGAGACACTGACGGGAATGCTGGGTGTGATCGGACCCGCGCGCCGCGAGTACACGCGCGTGATCCCCGTCGTCGAGCTGCTGGGCCGGGCCGTTTCCGACCGGCTCGACCGGCGGGAGGACGTGCTGTCCGGCGAGGGCGCCGAATGAGCGGCCGGGATCGTGCCCCCGGCCCGGACGAGGACCTGATCGAGCTTCGCGACTCGGGCGATTCGCTCGACGCCGCGCTCGCACAGGAAGAGGCGGCCGCGCTGATCGCGGCGCAGGAAAAGGTCCAGTCGGTTCAGAAGGACCTCGAGGAGCTCAAGGAGCGGTACGTCCGCAAGCTCGCCGAGTTCGAGAACCACAAGAAGCGCAGCGAGCGGGAGCGCCAGGAGTACTTCAAGATCGCGCTCGCCGGATTCATGCACGACTTCCTTCCGGTGATGGACAACTTCGAGCGCGCGCTCGAGCACGCACGCCCCGCGGACCTCGAGAGCGACTTCGGGCAGGGCGTCGTGATCATCCGCAAGCAGATCGCGGAGCTCTGGAAGCGGTACGGCCTGCTCCCGATCGACACGTCCGGCGCGTTCGACCCGAACCTGCACGAGGCGGTCACGACCGAAGAGACGGACGCGGTCTCTCCGAACACGATCCTCGCGGAGCTCCAGAAGGGGTACTTCCTGAACGACCGGCTCATCCGGCCGGCGTTCGTCAAGGTGGCCGTGCGCAAGGGCGAGTCCGGCGGGAACGGGTAAGGAGGCATCGTGGGCAAGATCCTCGGCATCGACCTCGGCACGACGAACTGCTGCGTCTCCGTGGTCGAGGGCGCCACGCCGCAGGTTCTCACGAACCGGGAGGGCAGCCGCACGACGCCCTCGATCGTCGGTTTCACGGAGGACGGCGAGCGCCTCGTGGGGCAGATCGCCAAGCGCCAGGCGATTACGAATCCGATGAACACCGTGTTCGCGGTCAAGCGGCTTGTGGGGCGCAAGTACGAAGCCGAGGAGACCCAGCACGCACGCGAAGTGCTTCCCTACGAGATCGTCCGCGCGGTCAACGGCGACGTGAAGATCCGCGCGCGGGCGCGCGAGTACAGCCCCGAGGAGATCTCGGCGTTTATCCTGCGGGAGATCAAGGAATTCTCCGAGGAGGCGCTCGGCGAGGAGATCACCGAGGCGATCATCACGGTGCCGGCGTATTTCGACGATGCGCAGCGCCAGGCCACCCGCGACGCGGGGCGGATCGCGGGGCTCGAGGTCATGCGCATCATCAACGAGCCCACGGCGGCATCGCTCGCCTATGGCCTCGACCGCAAGGGCAGCGAGACCGTCGCGGTGTACGACCTCGGGGGCGGCACGTTCGATATCTCGATCCTTCAGCTGGGCGACGGGATCTACGAGGTCAAGTCGACGGCCGGCGACACCTACCTCGGCGGCGAGGATTTCGACAAGAAGATCATGGACTGGCTCCTCGACGACTTTCGCAAGTCCACCGGGATCGACCTGCGGCAGGACCGCATGGCCCTCCAGCGGCTCAAGGAAGCCGCGGAGAAGGCCAAGTGCGAGCTCTCGACGGCGACCGAGACGACGCTGACGCTGCCGTTCATCTCCGCGGACGCCTCGGGCCCCAAGCACATCAACCGCACGCTGACGCGCGAGCGCTTCGAGTCGCTCGTCGCCGACCTGATTGACCGGACGGCGGCGCCCTGCCTGGACGCGCTCTCGGCGGCGGGGCTGAAGCCCTCCGACGTCGACCAGGTGATCCTGGTGGGCGGTCAGACCCGGACGCCCAAGGTGCAGCGGATGGTGGCGGAGCTCTTCGGCCGCGAGCCCAATCGGGACATCAACCCGGACGAGGTCGTCTCGATCGGCGCGGCCATCCAGGGCGGCGTCTTGAAGGGCGAGATCAAGGACGTCGTCCTCCTCGACGTGACGCCGCTCTCGCTCGGTATCGAGATGCACGGCGGCGTCTTCGAGAAGCTCATCGAGCGCAATTCCACGATTCCGACGAAGAACACCAAGGTCTTCACGACGGTCGCGGACAACCAGTCCGTCGTCGAGATCCACGTCCTCCAGGGCGAGCGCGAAATCGCCAAGGACAATAAGTCGCTCGGCCGCTTCGAGCTCGTCGGCATCCCGGCGGCGCCCCGCGGGGTGCCGCAGATCGAGGTCACGTTCGCGATCGACTCGAACGGCATCGTCAGTGTGTCGGCGCGCGACCTCGCAACCGGGAAGGCGCAGGGCCTGCAGCTCAACCCGGCGGGCGGTCTGTCGCAGAACGAGATCGACAAGATCATCAAGGACGCTTCGGCCTTCGCTGAGGCCGACCACGATCGGCGCGAGATCGCCGCGATCAAGAACCGGCTCGAGGGGATGATCGCGTCCAACGAGCGCGTGCTCTCCGAATTCGGCGCCGCGCTCGCCGACGACGAGCGGCAGCGCATCGAGGAGACGCTGCGGCGCTCCCGCGAGATCGCGGGCGGCGAGTCGCGGGACGCCTTCAACGAGGCGATCTTCGACATGCAGGGCGTGTCGAAGGTGCTGACTCGCGTGATGCTGCAGCGGGCCGGTACCGGCGGAGCCGCCGCGAGCTGACGTTTGAGCCAACGCGACTATTACGAAATCCTATCGGTCGAGCGCGACGTGGACGCCGCGGAGCTCAAGTCCTCGTACCGGAAGCTCGCCCTGATGTACCACCCGGACCGCAATCCCAACAATTCGGATGCGGCCGAGAAGTTCAAGGAGGCCTCGGAGGCCTACGCCGTACTGTCCGACCAGGACAAGCGCGCTCGTTACGACCGATTCGGACACGCGGGCGTGTCCTCGGGCGGGGCTGGCGCCGGGGGCTTCTCGGGATTCGACGCCTCGGGCTTTGTGGATCTCTCCGACCTTTTTGGTGGTCTCTTCGGCTTCGCCTCCGGCGGAGGCTTCGGCGGGGTGCCGGGGCCGATGGCGGGCAGCGACCTCGTCTATCGGATGACGATCGCGTTCCGTGACGCCGCGTTTGGGGTTGAAGCGCCCATCGCGATCTCGCGCCTCGAGCGCTGCGAGGCGTGCGAAGGCAGCGGCGCCCGGCCGGGCACAAAACCGAAAACGTGCCCTGCCTGCGGCGGCCGGGGACGGCAACGCGTATCCCAGGGCTTCGTCACCGTCATGCGCCCGTGCCCGGGCTGCCACGGCGAGGGCAAGGTCATCGAGCACCTCTGCGCCGAATGCCACGGCGAGGGGCGCCGGCGCGCGAAGAAGGACATGACGATCCGGATCCCCGCGGGCGTGGAGTCGAACTCGCGCCTGCGGCTGGCGGGGGAGGGCGACGCCGGCCCCAACGGTAGCCCGGCCGGCGACCTCTATGTCGTGCTGACGGTCGCGGAGGACGACATCTTCTCACGCGAAGGCGACGACATCGTCGTGAGCCTCGATCTTCCGTTTCCGACGCTGGTGCTCGGCGGCGAGGTGTCCGTCCCGACGCTCGAGGGCGCGGACGAGGTCAGCGTCGCACCGGCCACGCCGGTCGGGTCCGAGTTGCGTCTGAGGGGGAAGGGCATGGGCCGCCTCGGCCGCAACGGGCGCGGCGACCTCGTCGTGCGCGTCAACGTGCGAGTCCCCGAATCCCCGTCGAAGGATGAGAAGGAGCTCTTGCGCAAATACGCGGAGCTGACCGGCGCGCCGGTCGGCAAGGGCAAGGGAGTGTTTCGGAAGGCGAAGAAGATCTTCTCGTGAATGCGGATTTCGGATTGCGGATTTCGGATTTGAGCCCCGCGTAGTCGCGTGTCAATCCGAATTCCGAATTCCGAATTCCGACATCGGTCCAGGTACAGCCGCCTGCTCGTGCCAAAGAAGTCCGGCGACGACGTCGTGCTCGGGCTCCTGTACCTCCACGATCCCCTCGGATTCGAGAACGCGGGCAACGATCTCGTCGCCTTCTTCCGTGATGCGGGCGCGGCGCGCCGGGCCGCGGAGGCGTTGCGGACGCGCAAGGTCCGCCACGATCTGACGACGGACATTTCCGAAGGCGATCCGCTCGAGGCCTACCGCGCGGCCTCGCAGCCGTTTCCCATTGGCCGGCGCTTGTGGATCGAGCCGGGCGAACCGTCCCGCGCCGAGGCGCCGGAAGGGCGAATTTCCCTGCGCGTGCCCGCCTCGCGGGCCTTCGGCACGGGCAGCCACGCCTCGACCCGACTGGCGCTGCTCGCGCTCGAGGACGAAGCGCTCGAAGGACGGACCGTGCTCGACGTCGGCACGGGCTCCGGCGTCCTCGCCCTGGCCGCGGCCGCCCTTGGCGCCCGCCTGGCCGTGGGCCTCGACACCGACGAGGAGGCGGTGTTCGTCGCCCGCGAGAACCTCGCGCGCCACGCCTTCGGTGATCGCGTGCGCCTCTTCGCGGGGCCCCTGGCTGCGTGCGCGGGGAAATTCGACCTCGTCGTGGCCAACATGCTCGCCGGAGAGATCCTGCCCGAGGCGAGCCGTCTGCTTGGCGGCGCCGCCCGCCCGGGCCGTCTTCTTCTGTCGGGCGTCACGCGGGACCGCGAGCACTCGGTGCTCGCAAAGATGCGCACCGGTCGCTGGAAGCTCGACGGACGGCGCACGGAGGACGAGTGGATCAGCCTTTGCTTGGCGCACGCCTCATAGTCGACGTGCTGCCCGAGGCGGGCTCTGCCTGCCGGGTCGGGGGTGAGGAAGCGGCCCATGCGCGGGCGCGGAGGGTCGCGGCCGGCGATGCCGTGGTGCTCGTGGATGGCAGCGGGCGGGAGGCGGCGGGCCGCGTGCGGCGCGTCGAGCGCGGATTTCTGGACGTGGACGTCGGAGAGGTGAGGACGGCCGGCGCCGAGTCGCGGGCGCCGATCCACCTTCTCGTCGCCGCGGTCCGCTCTGAGCGGCTGTCGTGGATCGCCGAGAAGGCGACGGAGCTTGGTGCCGCGCGCCTGACGCTGGTGTCGAGCGAGCGGACGCAGAGTTTTCGCGCGAACGAGGCGCTCCCCCTGCGCCTCGACCGAGTCGTGCGGGAGGCCGCCAAGCAGGCGGAGCTCGCGCGCTGGCCCGACATCGCTGGACCGGTCGTGCTCCGGGAGGTCCTCCGAGCGGAAGCCGCGCGGACGAGGCTCATCCTCGATCCGAGCGGAGAGCCGTTTCCGCCGGTCCTGGCGGCCGCTCCGACCTCGCTTCTCGTCGGTCCGGAAGGAGGGTGGACGGACGCGGAGCTCTCGGCGGCACTCGCGAAGGGATGGGTCGCGACTTCGCTCGCTGCCGGAAAGCTGCGGGCCGAGACCGCGGCGATTGCGGCGCTGACCCTCGCGCGCACGGCGCTGGCCCGGGGGGCCGGGAAACGGTAGACGGGAAACGGAAAACGATAACTTTTGCACGTCGTTTTCCGTTTTCCGTTTTTCGTTTCCCGTTTTTGACTTGCGCGTTGACAGTTCCTTCTGGGCGGGGGGATACTCCCGGTCACAAAGCGGAGGCGGCATGTCCTACGAGGACGTCAAGAAAGTCTGGATGAACGGCCGGCTCGTGGACTTCGCCGACGCGAAGATCCACGCATTCTCGCACGTGTTTCACTACGGGTCCGCGATGTTCGAAGGCGCCCGTGTCTACAAGACGAAACACGGCTCGGCGGCCTTCCGCCTCGATGCGCACATCAAGCGGCTGTACGACTCGTGCAAGGTCTACCGGATGGAAGTGCCCTACACGCCGAAGGAAGTTCGCGAGGCGATCTTCGAGACCATCCGCGCCAACGGCTACGACGAGTGCTACATCCGCCCTGTCGTCTACCGGGGCCTCGGCGCGCTCGGTGTCAATCCGTTCAACAGTCCCGTGGACGTCATGGTGGCCGTGTGGCGCTGGGGCAAGTACCTCGGCGACGAGGCGCTGGAGGGCGGCGTGGACGTCTGCGTTTCATCCTGGAATCGCATGGCTCCCAACACCTTCCCCGCCATGGCCAAGGCGACGGGCAACTACCTGAATTCCGCCCTGATCAAGATGGAGGCGATCACCAACGGTTTCACCGAAGGCATCGCGCTCGACAATACCGGGCGGATCTCCGAGGGCAGCGGCGAGAACATTTTCCTCGTCTACGGCGGCCGGATCCTGACGCCGCCGCTGGCGGGAACGATCCTGCCGGGGATCACCCGGGACTCGATCATGCGCATCGCCAAGGACGCCGGGTACACGGTCGTCGAGCAGCAGATCGCCCGCGAGATGCTCTACCTCGCCGACGAGGTCTTCTTCACCGGTACGGCGGCGGAGATCACGCCGATCCGCTCCGTGGACCGCATCGTGGTGGGTGCGGGCCGTCGCGGACCGATCACCGAGCGGCTCCAGAAGGAGTTCTTCGCCATGATCCACGGCGACGCCGAGGACCGTTACGGGTGGCTGACGCCGCTGCCGGTCGAAGCGGGGGTTCGCTAGCTCGCGGCTATCAGCTATCAGGCATCAGGTCAGTACGTTAGGTCGGGCGCGGCAGGGAAGTCGGTGCCCGGATCGAAGCTTCCGGCTGACAGCTGACAGCTTCCCTTCCTCGGTCAACGAGCGTAATCTAGCCAGCAACTGAGGAAAAATGGAATCATGCATATCAACGATCTGCTGAAGATTGCGGTCGAGCGCAAGGCCTCCGACCTGCACCTGAAAGTGGGCGCTTTCCCTGTCATTCGCATCGACGGGACGCTCATTCCTCTGGCAGACATGCGCCGCCTGATGCAGGAAGACACGATCGCGATGGCCTTCTCGATCATGTCGGCCCGGCAGAAGGAGAAGTTCAAGAACAACTTCGAGATCGACATCGCCTACAACGTCCCGAACCTCGGGCGTTTCCGCTGCAACATCTTCCAGCAGCGCGGGACGGTTGGACTGGTGCTGCGCGTCATCCCGGCCCGCATCCTGTCCATGAAGGACCTCCTACTCCCGCCCGTCCTCGAAAAGATCTGCCAGGAGCAGCGCGGCCTCGTGTTGTGCACGGGGACGACCGGTTCGGGAAAGTCGACGACGCTCGCCGCGATGATCGACTACATCAACGCGACCCGCAACGAGCACATCATGACGGTCGAGGACCCGATCGAGTTCCTGCACCGCGACAAGAAGTCGCTCGTCAACCAGCGGGAAGTCGACGTCGACACGAAGGGGTTCTCGGTCGCCCTGCGCAGCGCCCTGCGCCAGGACCCGGACGTCATCCTCGTCGGCGAAATGCGCGACTACGAAACGATCGAGACGGCCCTGACGGCCTCGGAGACCGGCCACCTCGTGTTCTCCACGCTCCACACGCTCGACGCCACCGAGACGATCAACCGCATCATCGCCGTCTTTCCGCCGCACCAGCAGAAGCAGATCCGCCTCCAGCTCGGGGCGGTCCTGAAGGCCGTCATATCGCTGCGCCTCATGCCGCGCGCCGACGGACTCGGCCGCGTCCCGGCCGCCGAGATCCTCATCCGGACGAACTACGTCCGGGAGTGCATCGAGAACAAGGAAAAGACCAAGTACATCAAGGACGCGATCCAGCAGGGCACCTCGCAGTACGGCATGCAGACGTTCGACCAGTCGCTCTACAGCCTCTACAAGTCAGGCCTCATAACGCTCGAGGAGGCCCTGAAGCGCTCGACCAACCCCAACGAGTTCAAGCTACGCATCCAGGGCATCCAGTCGACGTCGGACGTCGCGCGCGAGGAGATGGACGCCGCCCTCGAGACGCCCTCCGACTTCAAGCCGCTGCAGGAGGAGTCGCCGTTCGACTTCTCCAACCAGCCCCCGGGGCGCGGCTAGACGTTCCGCAAGGGCCAACCCCCGGCGGACCCCGGCTCCGGTGCCGCGGCGCTCGAGCGGGCGCTGCGCCTGCTCGGGGTCCGGCCCCGCGGCCGGGCCGAGCTCGAGCGTTCTCTCGTCGAGCGCGGCTTTTCCCACGAGGCCGTCGCGGAGGCGCTCGCGCGGCTCGACCGCCAGGGGCTCCTCGACGACCTCGCGGCGGCGCGCTCGGCTGTGCGCCTGCGCGGCGCTCGTTACGGGCGCGCCCGTGTCGAACGCGAGCTGAAAGTTCGGGGATTCTCCCGCGAGACGATGGCTGCGGCGTTCGAGGCCGAGGGCGGCGCCGGCAGGGAACAGCAAGCGCTCGCGCGCCTGTTTCGCAAGCTGTGGAAGGCCCGCGCGGACCTCGCGCCCGCCCTGCGCCGCCGCCGGGTTTTCGAGGCCCTCGTCCGACGCGGTTTTTCGGCGGAGAAGATTTCTGAGATTATTCGGGGCTGGTATGAAATCGACTGAAGTCCGGGAGAGGTTCCTGCGCTATTTCGAAGAGCGGCAGCACCGCCGCGTGCCCTCGTCCTCGCTCATCCCGGCCGAGGACCCGACGCTGCTCTTCACGAACGCCGGAATGAACCAGTTCAAGGACGTCTTCACGGGCCGCGAGAAGCGCGATTACGTGCGCGCCACGACCTCCCAGAAGTGCGTCCGCGCCGGCGGCAAGCACAACGACCTCGACAACGTGGGTTACACGGGCCGCCACCAGACGTTCTTCGAGATGCTCGGCAATTTCTCGTTCGGCGACTATTTCAAGGACGAGGCGATCCGCTTCGCCTGGGAGCTCGTGACTGACCGGGACAAGGGGTACGGGCTCGCGCCCGAGCGGCTCTGGGCCACTGTGTACACGGAGGACGACGAAGCGGCCAGGCTCTGGGAGCGCCACCTGCCGGCCTCCCGCGTTCTGCGCTTCGGGGAGAAGGACAATTTCTGGGCGATGGGGGAGACGGGGCCCTGCGGCCCCTGCTCGGAGCTGCACTACTACCGCGGCGCGGACCTCGCCGGCAACACGCCGGACCTCGTCAACGGCCCCGGCGACGACACGCTCGAGATCTGGAACCTCGTCTTCATGCAGTTCGAGCGCGACGCTTCCGGAAACATGACGGCGTTGCCGCGCCCCTCGGTGGACACGGGTGCCGGCCTCGAGCGCCTCGCCGCGATCCTGCAGGGCGTGAACAACAACTTCGACACCGACCTCTTCGCGCGCATCCTCGCTCGCCTCGAGGAGCTCTCGGCGCAGAACTACCGCGGCGGAATGGCGCCGGAGGACGCGCCCTTCCGCGTGATCGCGGACCACGTCCGGGCGGCCACGATGCTCATCGCCGATGGCGCGGCGCCCTCGAACGAGGGGCGCGGCTACGTCCTGCGCCGCATCCTGCGCCGGGCGATGCGCTACGGCAGACGCCTCGGCCTCGACCGGCCGTTTCTCCACCGCCTCGTCCCCGCGGTCGTCGAGGGTTTTGCGGGCGTGTACTTCGGGCCGTCGGACACCGAGCGGGTCGAGAAGACCGTTGCAGCTGTGCTCGCCCCCGAGGAAGAGCGCTTCGGCAAGACCCTCTCCGAGGGCGCCGACCGGGTGGGCGAAGCGATCGAGCGCCTGCGCCGCGAGGGGGCGACGGCCCTCTCGGGCGAAGCGGTGTTCCGGTTCTACGACACGTACGGCATCCCACTCGACGTCATCGAAGAGATCGCGGGCGACGAGGGCGTGGCCGTGGACCGCGCCGGCTTCGAGGAGGCGATGGAGCGCCAGCGGGCCGCCTCGCGCGCGTCGGCGAAGTTCGAGGCCGCCGATGCGTCGGTGTACGAGCGGCTCGAATTGCCTCCGCAGCACTCGGTCTTCCGCGGATACCCGGAGCAGGACTTCGTTTCGCTCTCGGGCGCCCGCGTCCTCGCGATCGTCAAGGACGGGCGCGAGGCGTCGCTGCTTTCCGAAGGGGAGAGCGGAGACGTCGTCGTGGATCGCACGGTCTTCTATCCCGAGGGCGGCGGCCAGGTTGCCGACACCGGGACGTGGGCGTGGGCCGGCGGGCGCGCGGACGTCACGGACGTGCAGAAGCCGGTGCCGAACCTGATCGCCCACCGCGTGAGCGTCGGGAGCGGAAGGCTAGAACTCGGGTCCGCGGTGGACATGGCCGTGCCCGAGTGGACGCGCCGCCGCACCCAGGCAAACCACACCGGAACGCACCTGCTCCACGCGGCCCTGCGGAAGGTGCTCGGTAACACGGCGCGCCAGATGGGGTCGCTTGTCGCGCCCGACCGCCTGCGCTTCGACTACGCCGCGGCCGCGCCGACGACGCCGGAACAGGTCGTGGAGATCGAGCGACTCGTCAACGAGGAAATCCTCCGGGATAAGCCGGTCGCCAAGGAGACCATGCCGATGGACGAGGCGCGCCGCAAGGGCGCGGACATGTTCTTCGGCGAGAAGTACGGCGAGCGGGTCCGCGTGGTGGAAGTGCCGGGGTTCTCGACGGAGCTTTGCGGCGGCTGCCACGTGCCGCGCACCGGCGAGATCGGGGCGTTCAAGGTCGTGTCCGATCGCGGCCTCGCGGCCGGCGTGCGGCGGCTGGAGGCCGTGACGTCGCTCGGCGCGGTCGAGCTTCTGTCGCACGACGAGCAGATCCTGAACGCGCTCGCGGGCGCCGCCCAGGTTCCGCGCGAGGCGCTGACCACCCGATGGGGCGAGCGCGAAGAGCGCGTCCGGGCGCTCGAGCGCGAGGTCGCTTCGCTGAAACTCAAGCTCGCCTCGGGCGACGCGGGGGCGCAGGGCGACCGGATGGAGGTCGGCGGCGTGCCCATCGTCACGCGGGTCGTCGAGGGGCTGTCGATCCCGGAGCTGCGCAATCTCTCGGATACGCTGCGCTCGAAGTTGAAGAGCGGCGTCGTCGTGGTGGGCACGGTCGCGCAAGGGAAGACCTCGGTGATCGTCGCGGTCACGCCGGACTTGGTCAAGCGGCTTCCGGCCTCCCAGATTGCGGGGCGCGTCGGCAAGGCGCTCGGCGGCAGCGGTGGCGGAAAACCCGACCTCGCCCAGGCCGGGGGCAAGAATCCGGCGGAGCTTCCGGGAGGATTGAAGGCGGCGGCGGAAGCCGTGAGGGATCTTCTCGCGGAACCGGTGCCGACGGCCTGACGTCGGGCCTCGCGCTTGTGCGCTGCGTCACGTCTGGGGCGGCCCGTAACCTTCTGATCCGATAGGGGTTGTGGGGTGAGTCCCGGGCGCTATAATACCATCTCGAACTCCATGAAGCTTCGGGCCTTTCTCTCCGTGGGGATTCTTGTCGCCATGGCCGCGGCGGCGTCGGCGCAGGTGCGCGTGGCCGTGAAGGACGGCCGCCGCGTGATCTACAACGAGGGGCCGGCCAACATCGCGGCGAGTGAAGAGTGGCTGGCCGCCCGTGTCGGCCGCGCGTCGGCGTACGACGACCTGATCGCGGCCGCGGCGCGTGACAACGCGGTGGACCCGAAGCTCGTCAAGTCGGTCATGCTCATCGAGTCCGGCTTCAACCCGGCCGCGATCTCGCGCAAGGGGGCCCGCGGCTTGATGCAGCTCATGCCCGCGGTCGTCGCCGAGCACGGCGTGCGCGACGTCCACGACCCGAAAGAGAACATCA
Source organism: Thermoanaerobaculia bacterium (assembly GCA_041483715.1). Taxonomy (GTDB): domain Bacteria; phylum Acidobacteriota; class Thermoanaerobaculia; order UBA5066; family Gp7-AA6; genus DAHUXD01. The sequence continues at coordinate 6,206 of JBGPGG010000027.1, read as the reverse complement.
CGGCGGGGACCCGCCAGCTTTCGAGGCTGATGTCCTACTACGGCGGCGACCTCGTCAAGTCGCTCGCCGCCTACAACGCGGGCGAAGGCGCGGTCGACAAGTACGATGGCGTGCCGCCGTACGCTGAGACGCAGCTCTACGTCCGGAAGGCGCTGGCGGCCTACTACGGCAAGTCCACGCTGGGCGGCGGATTCGGCAAGCCGGCCGGCGAGACGTACCGGGGCATCGCCGCCGCGCAGGGCCGCTCGGTGCAGTGGGTTCGCGACGCGCGCACCAACCGGGTCACGCTGACGACCAAGGGCCGGCCCGCGCCGCGCCGCCTCGGCTAGCCCGGGGACCGACCGTGCCGCGCGCCGCCGGAGATCCTTCCCCCGTGGACCAGGGAGTGTTCCTGCTTCACCTGAACCGCGCGCGGCGCGAGGTGCGGGAGGGGCGTTTCGAAGAAGCATGGACGGAGCTCGAGCAGGCGCGGACCCTGCGGCCCCACGACGAGGACGTCCTCAACCTGGTTTCGCTCCTCGAGTTCAAGCGCGGGCGCTACGACGAGGCGGCGAACGCGGCGCGAGCCCTCCTCGCCGAAAACCCCTCGTCCGAGGTGCTCCGGTCCAACCTCGGCCTGATCCTCTTCAAGTCCGGCCGGCTTGCCGAGGCCGAGAAGGAGCTCCGGGCGGCAATCGAGCTTGCGCCGGGGCACCTGCGCAGCCACCTGTATCTCGGCCTCCTGTACCAGATGCGCGGCAAGCTCGGGCTTGCGCTCGAGCACCTCCGCGTGGCGGGCGCGCGGCGAAGGGTCACGGAGATCGAAGAGGCGCTGCATCGGCTGGGGCGCGACGGAGCGGGTCGAAGCGGGGCGCTCTCGGACACCACGGCCACCCTGAAGGCGCCGGCAAGCGAGGCTTCTGCGGCCGAGAAGACGGGATTCGAGCCGGCATTTCCCGAGGCCTCGGAGACTTCGGCCTCGATCGCCGTCGCCGCTCCGGAGACGCGCCCCCTCTTCAAGATCCGGCCAGAGGGCGGGCTCGAAGTGGCGTCCCGCGGGACGGTCTTCGTGCGCAAGGGCTGCGTGGCCTGGTACAGCGGCAAGATCCGCTTCGCGCCCGAGGCCGCGTTTGCCGGCACCTCGCTCGAGTGGATCCTGCGTGCGACGGGCCTGGGGACCCTGCTGGTCAACGACGCGGGCCGGCGCGCTTACAGGCGCGATCTGACCGGGCAAACACTTCATGTCGTGGGAAGCCGTCTGCTGGCCCTCGACCACGGCCTCACGTTCCGGCTCGACGCGATCCACGACTTCCGGCGCAGCCGCCGCGTCGACATCCTGAGAGTGCAGGGCAAGGGCAGCGTCGTCTTTTCGGTCGGCGGACCGGTGCTCGCGCACGAAGTCTCGGCGCAGTATCCGCTCTCCATCTCCTCGCGCGACCTCGTCGCCTGGAGCGGCGACCTCGTCGCGTCGGTCCTGGACGACCAGTTCCTCGAGGAGGTCATGCAGCCCGACGTCGCGAGCCCGCCGAAAATCCGCTTCGAGGGAGAGGGCGTCGTCCTGACGGAGCCGCCCCGCCCCCGACGTCGCGCTTCGGACATGGACCGGCCGGTGAATCAGAGGAGGAATTAGTTTCGACCCGCAAAGTCCCTCAACCGCCGCTGCGCTTCTCCCAGGATTCTCTCCATCACCGCCCCGTCCTCGTGCTCGCAATAGAGCCGCACCATGGGCTCGGTGCCCGAGAGGCGATGGAGCAGCCAGCCCCTCTCGCCGAGGATGTACTTCACGCCGTCGCGATCCTGGACGGCCGTCACGGCCTGCCCGGCAACCGAGGGCGGCGGCGCATCGTGGACCTCGGAGATGTAGCGGCGGATGACGTCCACCGGGAGGTGGACATCGCGGCGGCCGTACTCGAAGCGACCGAACTCGGTCGAGAGCGCTGCGAGCGACTGCGAGAGGTCGCGGCCCGTTTTCGCCAGGCTTTCGATGAGCAGGAGAGTGGACAGGACGCCGTCCCGCTCGGGCAGGTGGAAGGCGAAGGCGTAACCGCCGCTTTCCTCGCCGCCCGCGACCGCCTCGCCGCGATTCATGAGCTCGGCCACATACTTGAAACCGATTCCGGTCTCGATGAGCGGGGCCCCGAGCGCGCGCGCGATGCGGTCGATCTGGAAGGAAGTCGAGAACGTCTTCGCGATGCCTCCCCGCTCGCCGCGGTTTCGAAAGACGTGCAGCAGGAGCAGCGCGAGGATCTGGTGCGGGGAGACGAAGCGGCCCTGAGCATCGAGCACTCCCAGCCGGTCGGCGTCGCCGTCCTGGGCGACCGCCAGGTCGAAGCCTCCGCTGCGCACGCGCTCGGCCGCGGCGGCGAGGTTCGCGCCGATCGGCTCGGGGTGCACGCCGCCGAAGAGGGGGTCGCGCTCGGACCGAAACGACGCGACGCGAAGGCTGCCCGGGCCGCCCGAAAGGATCTCCGAGACGAGCGCGCCCGCGGCCCCGTGCATCGCGTCGGCGAGGACGGAGAGCTTCGCCGCGCGGATCGCTGCGACGTCCACCAGGGACGCGAGCCGCTCGCGGTAGGCGGTCTTCAGATCCACCACCTCGATGCGACCGGGGCGCGCGGCGCGCGGCAGCGGCCGGTCTGCCTCGGCGGAGATCGCCGCGTAGTCCTGCGGCGGAGCGCTTCCGCCGAAGTGCGCCTTGACCTTGAACCCGTTGTACCGGCCCGGGTTGTGGCTGGCCGTGATCGCGATGCCGCCCTTGAGCCCCAGGCGGCGCACGTGGAAGGAGACCGCCGGCGTCGGGATCGCTCGGTCGGAGAGGAGGACGTCGATGCCCGCCTCGGCGAAGACCTCGGCCGCCGCCCGCGCGAACTCCGGGGAGAGGAATCGCGTGTCGTGCCCGACCACGATGCGGCCGCGATCGCCGGGGCCCGGATCCAGGCCGTAGAAGCGCGCCGTGGCGGCAGCGATGCGCCGGATCTCGGCGAAAGTGCAGTCGTCGGCGATGACGCCGCGCCAGCCGTCGGTGCCGAAACGAATCGTCAACGCGCGGCGCCCGTGCCGGAAGCCTCGTGCAACGCCGCGAGCTTCGCTTGGTCGTAGCCCTGCCGCGCGAGGAACTCCGAGGCGCGGGTGAAGCGAAAGCCCCTCGCCTTCAGGCCGTCGAAGAGGATGGCGATCTTTGACGCCACCGGTTGGTCGCGGTCGCTGCCCAGGTGCAATAGCACGATGCCGCCGTTCTCGGCGTGATGGACGAGGCGCGCGAGCAGGCGGTCGGCCGGCTGGTAGGCGCGCGAGCCCGGGTCCGTGACCCAGTCGAGGCCGTCGAGGCCGGAGCGTCCGCCCGTCCAGCCGACGTGCCAGTAGCCTTGTTCCGCGGCCCAGCGCCGGATCTCGGGATTGTGCTCGCCGAAGGGCGCGCGCCAGAGTGGCGCCATCGAGTGGCCGGTCGCGTCCCGGTAGAGCCGGGCGGTCCGGGCGAGCTCGCGCCAGACGAACGCGCGGTCCACTCCGACCCGGGTCACCTGCCTCCCGTCGGCCGCATAGGTCGTCAGATGCGGATGGGTGTCCGTGTGATTGCCCACCTCGTGCCCGTCCGCGGCGATCCGGCGCACGATGCCCGGGTAACGCCGTATGAACTCGCCGGTCAGGAAGATCGTGGTGCGGATCCCGCGCGCGGACAGGGCGTCGAGGATCTCCGTGGCGCCCCGGTCGGAGGAGCCCGCATCGAACGAGACAAGAATGTCGGGACGGTCGTCTGGGCCGCGCGTCAGGTCCGGCGTCGCGGGGACGCGCGGGGCCAGGGGAGGCGGCGGCACGAGCAACGCAAGAGACGGCGTCGGTCGGGAGGGGGCCTTCACGGCGGCTGCCGCGCTGCCGGCTGGCGGAGCGGGGGCGGGAGTCGGGGCCGCTGCAATCGGCGCGGGGACGGGCGTCGGGGCGTAGGCAAGCGGAGAGGACAGCGGCATTGCCCCGACCCGGAAGGGCCCCTTCTCGCGAATGCCGTCGAAACGGAATCTCCCGTTCTCGACCGCCGCCGCGCCGAGCAGGCGCGGGCCCGCGAAGAGAAAGACTGCCGCTGCCTCGGAGGCCGTCCCTTCGAGGCGAAGACCCGTCCCGACGGCGGCGACGGTTTCCAGGCGCGCGGTGGGAGCCTCCCGGCGGGGCCGAGCCAGGGGCGAAGGTGTGTTCAGGCCGTCGAGCTCGCGGACGGTCCGAAGGGCCAACAGGACCGGCGCGGCGGCGGCAAGGGCCACGGCGGCCACGGCCAGGCGGGCCGGCACGGGCCTGCCGAGCACTCCCAGCACCCGCCGCCACACCGCGTGCCGCCCGGCGTCGCGGGCGCAGAGTTCGGAGCAATGGAGGTGGCCCCGCATCCGGACTTCGCACCTCCGGCAGATGGGCTTTCGGCAGAAGTGACAGCTCTCGTGGGCGCGCCAGCCGGAGTGCGTCGGGCAGGGGACGTTCACCCGTCTATTATGCGCGAGGTCGGAAACGGAGGCGTCCGGCGAAGACGTTATAGTTCGGGGCCACGAACTTGAAGATCAATCTTCCCAACGCGCTGACTCTCCTGCGCATCTTCCTCGTCCCGTTCCTCGTCGTCGTCCTGCTGACGAAGTTCGACGGCCGGGAGACAGTGGGGCTCCTGATCTTTCTCACGGCTGTCGCGACCGATTTTTTCGACGGGTGGCTCGCGCGCCGCCGCGGGGAGATCACGACCCTGGGAACCCTCCTCGATCCGATCGCCGACAAGCTGCTCATCTCGGCGGCCTTCATCTCGCTCGTGGAGCTCGGCCTCGCGCCTGCCTGGATGGTGGTCGTGGTCATCGGCCGCGAGTTCGCGGTGTCGGGCCTGCGCTCGATCGCGTCGGGGCGCGGCATCATCATCGCGGCGTCGGCGTGGGGCAAGGCGAAGATGTTCACCCAGATTGCCGCGGTCTCGCTGCTCATCCTGACCCTGCGCCACGACATGTTCGCCCTGCCCGGCCTCGTCGCGCTCTGGCTCGTCGTCGCGGTCGCGCTGGTCTCGGGAACCGAGTACTTCGTTCGGTTTCTGCGACGGATCGTGCTCGCCGGACCGGAGGAGTCCTAGCCCCTCCTGCAGAGCAGGAATCTCCAGATCGGACGACCCTCCCGCTCGTACTTGATCTCGTAGTTCGTCGGCGGGGGAGGAGGGAAAGAGTCCCACGCGAGCCGCTCGAGGAGGGGCACAGTCTCGACGACCGTCTCGAGATGGGCGCCGTAGTCCGGATGATCGGTTGCGATGCGGAGAATGCCGCCCGGCTCGAGCCGCGCGGCGGCCAGCTCGAGAAAGACCCCGTCGAGGAGCCGGCGCTTCTTCTGTTTCTTCTTCGGCCATGGATCGGGAAAGTACACGTGGAAAGCGCGCACGCAGCCAGGCGCGAGCGCGGTCTCGACGAAGAGGCGCCCGTCGGCGCGCACCATGCTCGCGTTGCGAAGCCCGGCGCGCTGGACCCGCTCGCGGCAGAGACGGTAGTAGGAGAGCGACCTTTCGATGCCGAGAAAGTCGTGGGCCGGATTGGCGAGGCCCGAGGCGATCAGGAAACGGGCCTTGCCGCTGCCGATCTCGATCTCGAGCGGGGCGATGCGTCCGAAGCGCGCGCGCGCGTCGAATGGCCGTCCGAGCCAGAACTCCTCGTCCGGTCTGCCGGGAAAGCGGCCCGGCGAATCCGCTGTGCTACCCTGATTCTCCAAGGCCGCGATTGTCATGCCCACGATCGTGTTCGTCAACGAGGGGAAGGCCGGGGTGGTCGCGGACGGCACCACGGTGCTCCAGGCTGCCCTCGATCTGGGCGTGAAGATCAGCCACGTGTGCGGCGGCAACGGTACCTGTTCGACCTGCAGGGTGGAGGTCGTCGTCGGCGGCGAGAGCCTCTCTCCGGTCAATCCCCAGGAGCAGGCCTACGACATGGGAGATGGCCGGCGGCTCGGGTGCCAGGCCAAAGTGCACGGGAACTGTGCCGTACGGGCGCTCATGATCCCCAAGGTGGACCTCTACTAGTCGAGAGTCGAATGACACCTCTCGACTCTTAACTGTCGACTGTCGACCGCCCTATAGTCTTTTCGAGACCGCCCGCGCAAACTCCTTCGTCCCGGCGGAGCCGCCGATGTCCGTGGTCTTGATCCCGGCCCGGAGCGTCGCGAGCAGCGCCGCTTCGATGCGATCGGCGAGGTCGGGCAGGGCGAGGTGGCGCAGCATCAGGATGGCG
>JBGPGG010000026.1:0-30420 GCA_041483715.1 Thermoanaerobaculia bacterium | reverse complement strand
CGACATGCCCGAATTCACGCGCTCGCGCACGTCGGTGAGGACGCGGCGCAGCGTCGGGCTCTTCTGGCGCTCGAGCAGGATCTCGAAGGAGCGTACGACCGGAAGGCCCGCCTTGAGCAATGCGATCAGCTCCTGGTTGAATATGAGGAACTCGCCCATCTTCACGTGCCCCGTGCCCGGCGCCTTCTTGCCGCCGATGCGGAAGCCCTGGCGCTTGACCTCGAACACGTGGCCGCCGCGCCGCTCGACCTCCATGCGCGCCGCGCCCATGTCGATGGCCATGACCGATTTTTCGGCCACCGAGCCGTCCGGCCAGCCGGCCTTCACGCGGAATTCCGTCAAGGCCGCTTCTCCGCCGCTTTCGCCCCCGCCGCGCCCTTCTCCGCGCCGGCGCCCGGCACTTCCTCGGCGAGGAGGACCAGGATGAGCGCGCTCTTGGAGGCCTCGTCCCTCGACGCCCCGAGGACGAGCGTCTGCGAGAGCGTGACGGGGACCGTCGTGCGGAAGAGCGGCCGCATCGGGCCCGGCTGCCCCGGCTTGCTGTTCCAGAGCTTCGACAGCGTGAACGCCGAGAGCAACAGCTCGTTGCTGCCGGCCGAGGACAGGACCGCGAAGGAGAGCGTGTACTCGGTGCCGAGCTGGTAGCGAAGGATATTGCCCTCCGTGCCGCGCAGGACCGCGGAGTCGATGAGCGCGTAGTCGTTGAACTGGAAGAGGGATTTCAGTTTCGCGCCGAGGCCGCCGATCTCCTGCGCGATCGAGCCGGCGGGGACGTCGGCGCGCGCACGCACGAGCTTGACGGCGAAGGAGTAGCTGCGCGGCGGTACGTCGAAGGCCGCGATCACCTTGCCGATCTGGTCGAGCCTCTCCGGCCGGTCCGTCACGGTCATCGCGTTCAGCTTCTGCGTCAGCGTGACCGACGCCGACTCGGACAGGAGCGGACGGACGAGCAGCGCGGCCTCTTCGACACGCTTGTGCTTGAGCACGAAGACGCGCACGGGCGCCTCGTCCGCCGCCCACAGGGGCGGGACGCAGAGCGCGATGACGGCAAGGATGAAGAAAGTCTTTTTCACGCGAATGGCAATCCCCGGCCCCGTTCGGGGCCGGCCCGGGCATGAATAATCCGGGCTAGATATCGAGCCCTCGATCCACGATCCACACGATGCGCGGCTCTCCCCGGCCGGCGCCGGGGTTCAGGTCGTACACCGTCGCGCTCGAGGACGGCGCCGCGGCCTCGGCCGGGAGACCGGCAGGAGCGAGGCCGGAGGAGATCGCTGCCTGTTCCGATGTACCCGACGGAACCGGCGCGGGGAGCGCCGCGGTCTCGGGCTCCCGGCGGGCGTTGGATCCGCCCGGGATGGTCAGAACGAGCAGAGCCACCGCGGCCGCCGCGGCGACGCCCGCGAACCGGCGCTGCGTCGCGGCCTCGATCCGGCGCTCGGTTTCGATGTGGCCGACCCCCGTGCGCACGCCGACGAGGATCCGCGCCGTCTCGTCGGGCGCAACCTCCTCGGGCATCGGCCGCGCGAAAAGAAAAGAGGCATCCTTCGCCGCGGCCGCCCCCAGGCACTCGGCGCACACGGCCAGGTGCTCCCGCAGCATCTTCCTCTGCGGCGCCGGCAGCGCGTCGCCGAGGTAATCGTCGAAGCTCTCGCGCAGGATCCCGCAGATCGGGCTCATACTCGAGTCCTTCCCGGCAGAAACTCGGGGTAGAGGCGCGCCATCTCCTTGCGGAGGATGCGGCGGGCGTTGAAGAGGTGGTTGCGCACGGTGGACTCGCCGCACCCGAGGATCTGGGCGATGTCCTTCGTGTCGCAGTCTTCCATCTCGCGCAGGACGAAGGCGGCCTTCTGCTTCTCCGAGAGCCTGCCCGAGACGGCCTCGAAGAGCCGGGCGAGCTCGCGGTCCTCGGCCGAGCGGGTCGCGCCCGTGGCACTCGACTCCTCTCGCTCGCGCACGAGGTGCAGGGTCGCGCCGTGGGCCCTCTCGCGGCTGCGCGCGCTGCGCAGGAAGTCGATCGCGAGGTTCGTGGCGATCCGGTAGAGCCAGGTGTTGAGCGAATACTGCTCGTCGTAGCGGTGGATCTCTTTCCAGACGCGGAGGAAGACCATCTGGGCGACGTCCCGGGAGTCCTCGACGTTGCCGACGATTCGGCGAGCGAGCGAGACCACGGCGGGCGTCTTGCGGGAGACCAGGGTCTCGAAGGACAGCATGTCGCCGCCGCGGGCCTGGATGGCCAGTTCCCGGTCGGGGAGCTCCGTGAGCCCCTTTCGTTCGAGCCGTTCGCTATAGACGAGTTCCATCAGCCTTGCGAGGTCTCCTCCTTCGGGGTATACGGACCACGCCCCCCGGCCGTTGAGGGCTTTTGCCCAACTCTAAGCCCTTGAATCTTAAATCTTTGGACGCGCCCGGGCAAGCGAGCCACGGCATAATTGCAGCGCTTTGCTCTTCTACCGGGCCCTGGGCGCCGTCGCACTGGCCGCGTACGCTCCTTACGCCCTGCTCCGGTCGCTTGCCGGCGGGCGCCGATTGGGTGACATCCGGGGCCGCCTGGGCCGCTCGGCATACCCCGATCTCGATGGCGGGATCTGGATCCACGCGGTCTCGGTCGGCGAGATCGGCGTGGCGCACAACCTGCTCCGCGCGCTCCGCAAGGCGAGGCCCGGGTGCCGCGCAGGCATCTCCGTGACGACGGCGGCCGGACGCGAGCTCGCCGAGCGAACGATGTCGCAGGACGCTTCCCTCTTCGCGTTTCCGTTCGACCTCGCCGGCCCCGTCGAGCGCGCGCTCGCCGCGACGCGGCCGGGCCTCGTCCTGCTGACGGAAACGGAGATCTGGCCTCTCTTTCTCGAGCGCGCGGCGCGCCGGGGAGTGCCGGTCGCACTCGTCAACGGCCGGATCTCGGAGCGTTCCTACCGGCGCTACCGGTGCGTGCGGGGGTTCCTTCGCGGCGTCCTCGGGCGCATCGCCCTCTTCGCCATGCAGTCCGGCGAGGACGCTCGCCGCGTGAAGGAGCTCGGGGCCGACGGGCCCCGCGTCCGGGTCGCGGGCAACATCAAGTACGACATGCCGCCGGCGCCCGCGTTCGCCGACATCGAGCGGCTCCGCGCGGTTGCCGCGGGCCGTCCGGTCGTCGTCGCCGGCTCGACTGGCGAGGGCGAAGAGGCGCTGGTGCTTCAGGCCTGGAGCGGGCTTCCGAACCGGCCGCTCCTCGTGTTAGCCCCGCGCCGCCCCGAGCGCTTCGACGAAGTTGCCCGCCTCTGCGAATCCCGCGGCCTCCGTCTGATGCGTCGCTCCACTCACAACTCACAACTCACAACTCACAACCCTCCCGCCGACATCTACCTCCTCGACTCCATCGGCGAGCTCGCGTCCGTCTACCGCGGGGCCGCGCTCGCCTTCGTCGGCGGAAGTCTCATCCCCCGTGGCGGCCAGAATCCGATCGAGGCGTGGGCCGCGGGGGTTCCCGTTCTGGCCGGGCCCCACATGGAGAACTTCCGCGACGTCGCTACAGCCGGGCAGGAGCGCGGCATCCTGAGGCGCGTCGAGAACGCCGGGGGACTCGCGCGCGAGCTCGCCGCGGCGCTCGCGGCGCCGGAGGAAACGCGCCGCCGGGCGGCCGACGCGGAGCGCTTCGTGGCTCAGAACCGCGGGGCCGCGGATCGCACGGCCGAGGCGATCCTCACGCTTCTTCCCGACCCCGCCGCTAAGGGAATGCGCGCGTGATCCTCTCGCCGCTTTCCTCGCTCTACGGAAAGGCCATGGCGGTGCGCGCGCAGTGGTACGCGTCGGGCCGGCTCGAATCGCACGAGCTGCCCCGGCCCTCCATCTCGGTGGGCAACCTCACCTTTGGCGGCACCGGAAAGACGCCCTTCGTCGAGTTCCTCGGGCGGCGCCTGCGCTTCGAGGGGTGGCGCCCGGCCATCCTCTCCCGCGGATACGGGCGCCTCTCGCGGGGGGTCGTGGTCGTGGGCGCCGGCGAGGGGCCGCTCGTATCGCCAGAGGAGGGCGGCGACGAACCGGTGGCGCTCGCCCGCTCGACTTCCGGAGTCCTCGTCGTCGTCGGCGAAAACCGCGCGGACGCCGCGCGGCGCGCGGCAGACCTCGGCGCGGACCTCTTTCTCCTCGACGACGGTTTTCAGCACCTCGCCGTGCGCCGGGACGTGAACCTGCTGCTCTTCGACGCGCGGGATCCCTTCGGCGGCGGCCGGCCGCCGCCGGCGGGGAGGCTGCGCGAGCCGATCGCGGCCGCCCGGCGCGCCGACGCCTTCGTCTTCACGCGGGTGGATCGCGGGACGCCTTCGCCCGAGGCGGTCGAGGCCCTCTCGCGCATTCACCCGGAGGCGCCGGTCTTCCACGCGCGAATCCGGCCCTCGGACCTGCGCGACGAGAACGGCTCGCCGCTCAACGCCGCGGCCTTCACCGAGCGCCGACACATCGCCGTTTGCGGCGTGGCGAATCCCGCGGAGTTTGCGGCGACGCTCTCCGAGCTCGGACTGAGGCCCGAGGAACGCCTGGAGTTCCGGGATCACCAGCATTACGGCGAGCGCCAGCTCGCGCGGATCCGGAGAGCCGCGCAACGCTCGGGCGCGAGCCTGCTCGTCACGACGGAGAAGGATGCGGTCAAGCTCGTCGGAAAGTCGCCGCTGCCCATCGTGACCGTCCGCCTCGCCGTCGAGGTCGCCGAGTCCGGCTTCTTCTCCTTCCTCGCCTCGCGGCTGCCCGCGGCCGGTCGAGAACGCGGATGAGCGCGAAGAGCCGCTCGGCCGCCCGAGACCGGCTCGAGCTTGCGCTCTTCCGCATCGGAGCGGGCCTGCTCGCCCTGCTCCCGCGCCGGGCGGCCGCGCGGCTTGGGAGCGCCCTCGTCCGGCTCCATCTGCGGCTTGCGCCCTCGCGGCGAGCAATCCTCGTCGAGAACCTCCGCCAGGCCTTTCCGGAGAAGGGCGCCGCGGAGATCGAACGGCTCGCCAGCGGGTCGGCCGCGTCGGTCGGCGCCGCGTTCGTGGAGTTCCTGCAGGTCTCCGGGATGTCGGAGGCCGAGATCCGCGACCGGGTTCGCGTCGCCGGGCAGGAGCACCTTCTCGCGGCGCGCGCCCGCGGGCGCGGCGTCTTTCTGCTCTCCGCGCACTTCGGCGGCTGGGAGCTCGGCGCGATCCGCGCCGGGCTGATCGGCGAGACGATCGCTCCGGTCGTGCGACCCCTCGACAACCCGCACCTCGAAGAGGAGCTGGCGCGGCGGCGCACCCGCTTCGGCAACCGTCTGATCGCCAAGCGCGACGCGGCCAGGGACATCCTGCGCGCCATCCGGAGCAAGCAGACCGTCGCCATCCTCGTGGACCAGAACGTGCTCGCGCGCGAGGCCGTCTTCGTCCCTTTCTTCGGAAGGCTCGCGGCGACGACGCCCTCGCTCGCGCTCTTCCAGCTGAAGACCGACGCGCCCGTGGTGCCCGCCTTCGTCTGGCCGGAGGGTGGCGGACGCTACGTGCTCGAGCTCGGGGCCCCGATCTTCGCCGAGGAGTTCCGAGCGCCGGAGCTCGACCGCGACGAGGCGGTCCTGCGCGCGACCGCCCGCTACATGGAGGTCACCGAAGCGGTCATCCGCGGCAAGCCCGAGGCCTGGCTCTGGATGCACAACCGGTGGAGGACGAGGCCCGAGGAAGAGACGGCAGACGGTAGACGGCAGACGGCAGACGGAAAGCTGGGCGGCCGCGCGTGAAGCGGCTGGTGGTTGCGCCGAACTGGATCGGGGACGCGGTGATGTCGCTGCCGTTTCTGCGCGCGGTCCGGCGGGCGCATCCGTCCGATCGCCTTTCCGTCCTCGCCCGGCGCGGGCCGGCGACGATCTACCGCGCGGAGGGCAGCGCCGACGAGGTCCTGCTGCGGTCCTCGTTCGCCGCGGATGCGGTCGGACTCCGGCGCGGCCGCTTCGACGAGGCGTGGCTCCTTCCCAACTCCTTTCGCGCGGCGCTCTACGCGTTCGCGTCGGGCGCGCGGCGGCGCATCGGCTACGCCACCGACCACAGGAGCCCGCTGCTGACGCATGCGAGACCCGCGCCGCCCGGAACCGCCCACCAGCTGCGCGACTACGACGCGCTGCTCGCGGCCCTCGGGATTGCCCCGGATTTGGCGCCGCCCCGCCTCCCTCTGCCCGAAGCGGCCCGGCTCCGGGCGGACGCCGTGCTCTCGGCCGCGGGGCTCGCGAATGCAAAGCTCATCGCGCTCTGCCCCGGAAGCGCGTTTGCGGCGACCAAGCGCTGGCCCGCGGAGCGTTACGCCGCGCTCGCCGACGCGCTCACGGAGCGCGGATTCGGGTGCGCGCTGTTGATCGGGCCCGCCGAGCGCGAGCTCGGGGCCCGCGTGGCCTCCGCGGCGCGCGCCGACCTGCCAGTCCTCGGCGCCGACCTCGATCCGGTCGAGCTCGCAGCGGTACTCTCGCGCGCCCGCGCCGCCATCACGAACGACTCGGGGCCCATGCACCTCGCCGGCGCCGTCGGCACGCCGGTCGTCGCGTTCTTCGGGGCGACCGATCCCGGCCGCACCGGCCCCTCCGGATCGCCCTCCCGCGTGCTCGACCGCTACGTCTTCTGCTCTCCGTGCTTCAAGACGGAGTGCCCTTACGGACACGAGTGCATGAGGGAGATCGAGGTGGGAGACGCGGTGAGGGCGGTGATGGAACTGGCGGGCGAAGAAAGGGATCCTTCGCTTCGCTCAGGATGACGCGGCCCGCGGCCGCGTCATTTCAACTCCGTATTCCAGTACGCCAGATCCAGAAAGTTCCGCCACGCCGGATGGAGGCGGCTCGAGCCGAACTGGCCGACCGGGTGCCAGCGGGGCTTCCGCGGTGGCATCACGAGCCGCAGCGCCGCTTCGTGGGGCGTGCGGTTGCCCTTCTTCACGTTGCAGGAAAGGCAGGCGCAGACCACGTTCTCCCAGGAGGAGCTTCCGCCGCGGGACAGCGGGATGACGTGATCGAGCGAGAGCTCCGACGAGGAGAACTTGCGGCCGCAGTACTGGCAGCGGTTCCCGTCGCGCAGGTAGATGTTGTGCCGCGAAAACTTCACGTCCTGGCGGGGCAGACGGTCGAAGTCCTTCAGGGCGACCACCCGCGGCACCCGGATCGCCATCGAAGGCGTCAGTACGACCTCGTCCTGCGACTGCACGGGGATGTCGCACCAGTTATCGAACTCGTAGGTCGAGTAGTCCGGCAGGACCGCCTTCACGTGGCCCTTGTAGAAGAGCGAGAAGGCCTTGCGCACGGTCGTCAGCTGGACGGCCTGGAAGACGCGATTCAGCACGAGGACCTGTGAGTCGAGCATCGGTCGTTCTCGGGACGCTCATTATAATCCGCGGTAATGCCGCTGCCCGTCTCCAGACAACGTCTCCTCGCGCTCGTGGACGGCCTCGCCGGACGCCACCTCGTGGTCGCCGGGGACTTCGTGCTCGACCGGTTCCTCTACGGCCACCCGAAACGGATCAGCCGCGAGGCCCCGGTCCTCATCCTGAGCTACGCGAGGGAAGAGAGTCTGCCGGGCGGCGCCGGGAACACGGCCGCCAACGTCCGCGCGCTCGGCGGCATCCCGGTGCCCGTGGGCGCGACGGGATCAGACGAGTCCGGGCGGGCCCTGCGCGACGCGCTCCGGGCGCGCGGCATTGCCACCGACGGGCTGCTCGAGGTGCCGGGCTATCGGACCCCGACGAAGACGCGCATCCTCGGCGGCGCGCCGCACGCCATCAAGCAGCAGATCGTCCGCTACGACATCGAGGACACGCTCGACGCCGAGACCGCGCGCGCGGTGGCCTCCGGCGAGCGCCTCGGCGCCGCCGCGCGCGGGGCGCATGGCGCGATCCTCTCCGACTACGGCTACGGGGCGATCACGCCCGCGGCGCTGCCGATCCTGCGCGGGGCCCTCATGCCCGGCGCGCGCATCTGCGTGGACTCGCGCCATCGCCTTCCGGAGTACGCCGGCGTGGACGCCGCCACGCCCAACGAGGAAGAGCTCGAGGAGTGCGCGGGCGAGCCGCTCGACGACTCAGAGCCGAAGCTCGAGAAAGCGGGAGCGGTGCTGCGCGCGCGGATGCGCTGCGAGTGTCTCCTGGTCACTCGCGGCTCGCGCGGAATGGCGCTCTTCGCCGGCAGCGGGCCGGCCGAGCGGATCCCCGTGCATGGCGCCGACCAGGTCGCCGACGTCACGGGCGCGGGCGACACCGTGCTGGCGGCTTTCTCCCTCGCGCTCTCAGCCGGGGCCTCGCCGCTCGAGGCGGCGCTCCTCGCGAATTTCGCCGGCAGCGTCGTCGTGACCAAGATGGGCACCGCCGTGGTGACGCCCGGGGAGCTCCGAGACGCCGTTCTGGCCGATAGGACGCTCCTGTCGTGAGGCCGGAAGACGGGAGACGGAAGACGGTAGACGTGGACGCTCGTCTTCATTCGTCTCCCGTCTAGCGTCTACCGTCTACCGGCTCATGAAGCTCCTGATCGTCCGACTCTCCGCCATGGGCGACGTGATCCACGCGCTGCCGCTCGCGGAGAACGCGACAGCGGCCGGTGCGACGGTCGGGTGGGTCGTGGAGCGCGCGTTCGCGGGGCTGCTCGAGGGAAATCCCCACTGCGCGCGCCTCTTCGTCGCGGACACCAGGGCCTGGCGAAAGGGGCCTTTCTCGCCCCGCACTCTCCGCGCCGTCACCGGGCTGCGCAGGCAGCTGCGCGCATTTTCGCCCGATCACACGATCGACGCGCAAGGGCTCTGGAAATCGGCGGTGATCGCGCGCATGGCCGGCGCCCCGGTCGCGGGGTTCGCGGCGGGAGAGCGCCGGGAAGTGCCCTCGGCGCTGCTCTCTGCCGTTCGTGTCACGCCGGCGTCGGACATGCGCCACATCGTCGACCGCAATCTCGCACTGCTTACCGCTGTCGGCATCCCGGTGGCCGTGCGCGCGCCGGACGCCTCGTACCTGCTCGCGCGGCCGAGCCCCGAGGCCGACGCGTTCCTCGCGACGCTGCCGCGGCCCTTCGCCGTGTTCCATCCGGGCGCCGGCCGCGAGGACAAGGTCTGGGGCGAGGATCGCCTCGCGCGCCTCGCGCACGCGCTCGGCGAGCGGCGCGGTCTTCACCCCGTGATCTCGTGGGGGCCGGGAGACGAGGCGCGCGCGGAGCGCCTCGCGGCCCTGCTGCCCCGCGCGTCCCGGCCGCCTTTCCTCGATTTTCCCGGGCTCGCGCGCCTCTCTGCCGCGTCGCGCCTCTTCGTCGGCGGCGACACCGGGCCGCTCCACCTCGCCGACGCGCTCGACACGCCGACGCTGGCGCTCTTCGGCCCGACCGATCCCGAGCGAAACGCGCCGTATCGGGACCGGAGAGGCGTCGTGACCTCGATGCACGAGATCGACGATGAGGCGGTGCTGCAGCGGGCAATTGAAATGTCCGGTTGACGACTCCCCTTTGACACTCAGTCCCTAAACCCCTACCATCCTTCACTTACATGGCCGTAAAGCTCGGAGACCTGCTCCTCAAGCAGAAGCTCATCACGCAGGAGCAGCTGGAAACAGCGCTGAAGCTCCAGCGCGAAGAGGGCGGAAAGATCGGCGAGGCCCTGGTGCGCGTCGGGGCGGTTTCCGAGAGCGACATCACCGAGACCCTCTCCCAGCAGTTCGGCGTCCCATCGATCGACCTTGCCCACTTCGAGATCGACCCGGCCATCATCAAGGTCGTGCCGGGCGAGGTCGCGCGCAAGTACGGTGTCCTCCCGGTGAACAAGACCGGGGCGACGCTGACGATCGCGATGGGCGACCCGACCAACGTGTTCGCCATGGACGACATCAAGTTCATGACCGGCTACAACGTCGAGCCGGTCGTGGCTTCCGAGATCGCGCTGCGCAAGGCGATCGACAAGCACTACGGCACGCCGCGCTCGGTGGTGCTCAAGGAGCGCTTGAAGTCCGGGGGCGCGCCCACGCTCGGCGGCGACACGAGCCTCGACGACGTCATGGGGTCCTCCGCCCTGACCATGGACGACATGGCCAACGTCGGCCTCGGCGAGCTCAACATGGACGAGATCACCGGGATGGACACCGGCGCCGACGTCGACGTCGTCCGGGGCGAGGAAGGCCAGGAGATCGACCTTTCGGACCTGGCGAAGTCGAGCGAATCCGCGCCGATCATCAAGGTCTCGAACCTGATCTTGATCGAGGCCCTGAAGGCGGGCGCGTCGGACATCCACGTGGAGCCCTACGAGAAGGAATTCCGCGTCCGCTTCCGCGTGGACGGCATCCTGCACAACATCATGGCGCTGCCGATGCGGACCCGCGACCCGCTGATCTCGCGCCTGAAGATCATGGCCAAGCTCGACATCTCGGAAAAGCGGCTGCCCCAGGACGGCCGGATCAAGATCCGGCTGCGCGTCGAGGAGCGCTCGCGCGACCTCGACCTGCGCGTCTCGAGCGTCCCGACGCACTTCGGCGAAAAGGTCGTCATGCGGCTGCTCGACAAGTCGAAGCTGCAGCTCGACATGACGCAGCTCGGCTTCGACCAGGAGCCACTGCGGCGTTTCAAGGACGCGATCGACCGGCCCTATGGGATCGTCCTCGTCACCGGGCCGACGGGCTCGGGCAAGACGAACACGCTCTACTCGGCGGTCGCCGCCTTAAACGACCCCACCGTCAACATCATGACGGCCGAGGACCCGATCGAGTTCAGCCTGGCCGGAATCAACCAGGTCCAGATGAAGGAGCAGATCGGTCTGACCTTCGCTTCGGCGCTGCGCTCCTTCCTGCGGCAGGACCCCGACATCATCCTCGTCGGCGAGATCCGCGACTTCGAGACGGCGGAGATCGCGGTCAAGGCCGCGCTGACCGGCCACCTCGTGCTGTCGACGCTGCACACCAACGACGCGCCCTCCACGATCAGCCGGATGATGAACATGGGCATCGAGCCCTTCCTCGTCGCGACCTCGGTCAACTGCATCTGCGCGCAGCGGCTCGTGCGCCGCATCTGCTCGCAGTGCAGCGAGGAAGTCGAGACGCCGCCGCAGATGCTGATGCAGGTGGGGTTCGCGCCCGACGAGGCGAAGTCCCTGCGGATCAAGCGGGGGCGCGGCTGCGAGCGCTGCAACAACACGGGGTACAAGGGTCGCGTGGGCCTCTTCGAGGTGCTCGCCTTCACCGACGAGATCCGCGACATGATCCTCTCCGGCGCCTCCTCGATCGAGTTGAAGCGCAAGGCCATCGAGGAGGGCATGGTCAGTCTCCGTGTGTCCGGCCTCCAGAAGATCAAGGAAGGCGCGACGACCCTCGAGGAAGTGCTCCGGGAGACTGTCCTTTAGGACGGGAGACGGAAGACGGTAGACGGAAGACGGCGCGCCGGTATCCTCGCCTCCCGTTTACCGTTTACCGTTTGCCGGCCCCTCAACATCCCCTAAGTCCTTTACCCGCCCCCTTTTCGGGCGTAAACTACTGCGACACAACAATCGGGGGAAGACTGTATGGCGAGTGAGACCACGCTCCACGGCCTGCTGAAGCAGATGGTCGAAATGGGGGGCTCCGACCTCCATTTGACGACCCAGTCTCCGCCGATGGTGCGCCTGGACGGCAAGCTCATCCCCCTTCCCTATCCGCCCCTGACGGTGCCGGAAACCAAGCAGCTTGCGTATTCGGTCCTGACCGACGCCCAGAAGCATCGCTTCGAGGAGAGCTTCGAGCTCGACCTTTCCTTCGGCGTCAAGGGCATGGCCCGCTTCCGGGCAAACAACTTCATGCAGCGCGGCGCGGTCGCCGGCGTCTACCGGCAGATCCCCTACGAGATCCTCGGCTTCAAGGAGCTCGGGCTGCCGCCGGTCGTCGAGCTTCTCTGCGACAAGCCGCGCGGCCTCATCCTCGTCTGCGGCCCGACCGGATCGGGCAAGACGACGACCCAGGCCGCCATGCTCGACAAGATCAACCGCGAGAAGCAGCTCCACATCCTCACGATCGAAGACCCGATCGAGTTTCTGCACCAGCACAAGAAGTGCCTGGTCAACCAGCGCGAGCTGCACGCCGACACGCACTCGTTTTCGAACGCCCTGCGCGCGGTGCTCCGCGAAGACCCCGACGTGGTCCTCATCGGCGAAATGCGCGACCTCGAGACGATCGAGGCCGCGCTGCGCATCGCCGAGACGGGCCACCTCACCATGGCGACCCTGCACACCAATTCCGCCACCACCTCGATCAACCGCATCATCGACGTGTTCCCGGGCCACCAGCAGAGCCAGATCCGGACGCAGCTCTCGTTCGTGCTCGAGGGCATCATGTGCCAGACGCTGATCGAGCGCTCGAGCGGGAAGGGCCGCGTCATGGCGCTCGAGGTGCTCGTGCCGAATGCGGCCGTGCGAAACCTGATCCGCGAGGACAAGATCCACCAGATCTACTCGACGATGCAGTCCGGGCAGTCGAAGTTCGGGATGCAGACCTTCAACCAGTCGCTCGCGTCCCTGTACCTGAAGAAGCAGATCACGCTCGAGGCGGCGCTCTCGCGTTCGTCGATCCCCGACGAGCTGCAGGAGCTCATCAACCGCGGCGTCGGCGTCAACGTGCCGACCACCGCCGCCACGGCCGGCAAGAGGACTTAAGCGATGCCGAACTACGTCTGGAAGGGAAGGAACCGCACGGGCCTCGTCCAGGAGGGCGTGCTCGTCGCCGACACCAAGGAAGTCGCGCTGGCGAACCTGCGCCGCCAGAACATCGTCGTCACCGGCATCCGCGAGCGGGGCAAGGAGATCTCGCTCACGAAGTTGGGGTTCCGGGTCCCCTCCAAGACCCTCGCGGTGTTCACGCGGCAGTTCTCGGTCATGATCGACGCGGGCCTGCCGCTCGTGCAGTGCCTCGAGATCCTCGCGAACCAGCAGGAGCACAAGAATTTCGCGAAGATCCTCCTGCAGGTGCGCCAGGACGTCGAGGCGGGCTCGACGCTCGCCGACGCCATGCGGCGGCACCCGAAGGCCTTCGACGACCTCTACGTCAATATGGTCGCCGCGGGCGAGGCGGGCGGTATCCTCGACACGATCCTCCAGCGCCTCTCGACGTACATCGAGAAGGCGGTCAAGCTGCGCTCGCAGGTCCGGGCGGCCCTGATCTACCCGATCGCGGTCATCACGATCGCCGCGATCGTCGTCGCGGTCATCCTGCTGAAGGTCATCCCGACCTTTGCCGCCCTGTTCACGAGCCTCGGGGCGGAGCTGCCCTACCCGACGCGCATCGTCATAGCGGCCTCGAACTTCCTCGCGCGGTACTTCATCTTCATCGTCATCGCGATCGCGGCCGCCGTCTTCTTCTTCCGCCGCTACTACCACACGTACCGCGGCCGCCGCATCATCGACGGCGCGATGCTGAAGGCGCCCATCATCGGGATGATCCTGCGCAAGATCGCGGTGGCGCGGTTTTGCCGGACGCTGGCGACCCTGACCTCGTCGGGCGTGCCGATCCTCGAGAGCCTCGACATCACGGCGCGCACGGCCGGTAATGCGATCGTCGAAGACGCCATTGCCGCGACGCGCAAGAGCGTCGAGAATGGCAAGACCCTCGTCGAGCCCCTCAAGGACTCGGAGGTCTTCCCAAACATGGTCATCCAGATGATCGGCGTCGGCGAGCAGACCGGCTCCCTGGACACGATGCTCAACAAGATCGCCGAGTTCTATGAGGACGAGGTGGACATCGCGGTCGCCGGCCTCGTCAAGCTGCTCGAACCGGTCATGATCTTCATCCTCGGCGTCATCATCGGCGGCATCGTCATCGCCATGTATCTGCCGATGTTCACGCTGATCAACAAGATCGGATAGAGGAAAGTAGAGGGTCGAGAGTCCAGGGTCGAGAGGTGAAGCGCCAAGAGGTTTTCGACGCGACACTTTCTCCTCTCGACTCCAGACTCACCACTAACTTGGACGACTCCCCCCTCCGGCGCTCCCTCTTCTGGCTGACCACGGTCCGGGTCGTCGTCCTCTTCCTCATCCTGCTGTCCGCGATCCTGGTGCAGGCGGGCTCGGGCCCGTCGGTCCCGGTGCCCGGGGCCGCCCCAGAGAACGTCGACATTTCCTACCTCTACGGACTGTGGGCGGCGGCCTTCGCCCTCTCGCTCTTTCACTGGACCATCGGGCGGCTACTCCCGACGCGGGCCGAGGCGTACCTGCAGATCCTGGGCGACCTCGGCCTCGTTTGCGCCCTCGTCTACTCCACGGGCGGCCCGGGCTCGGTTTTCACGTTCCTCTACCTGGTTGTCATCGGCGGGGCCGCCTTCCTGCTCTTCCGCACCGGCGCCCTCATCATCGCCTCCGTCGCGGCCCTGCTGCACGGGCTCATGGTGGAGCTCACGGCCTACGAGGTCGTTTTCCGGCCCGCGCTCGGCGGCGCGCCGCACTGGGGCGTCGAGCGGATCGGCTACAACCTCGCGATCACCGTCGTCGGCTTCTACGGCGTCGCCTTCATGGTTTCCTACCTCTCCGAGAAGCTGCGCGCCGCCCGGGAAGAGCTCGAGCAGCGCCAGAAGGCCCTTTCCCGCATCCAGACCCTCTACGCGAACGTGATCGCGTCCATGTCCTCGGGCCTGCTCACGGCGGATTCGCGCGAGCGGGTGACGTTTCTGAACCAGGCGGGGGGCGACATCCTCGGCATCACGCCCGCGCGCGCGACCGGCAAGCTCCTCTCGGAGATCGGGCTCAACCTGCCGACGGACTGGAACGAGATCCGGCAGCGCACGCGCGGCCGCGAGGGGTTCCGGGCGGAGGTCGAGATCGAGCGCGGCGCGTCGCGGCGCGTGCTCGGCTACTCGGTGCGCGCCTTGAAGGACCCGGACGGTGCGGACGGGGCGCTCGTCGTGTTCCAGGACCTGACGGAGGTGAAGAAACTCGAGCGTCAGGCGAGGTTCAACGAGCAGCTCGCCGCGGTCGGAGAGCTCGCGGCGGGCATCGCGCACGAGATCCGCAACCCGCTCGCCTCGATCTCGGGGTCCGTCCAGGTACTCTCGCACGACCTGTCGGTCGGCTCGGCGGAACGGCGGCTGATGGAGATCATCGTCTCGGAGTCGAACCGCCTGTCCAAGATCCTCGAGGAGTTCCTGCGCTTCGTGCGGCCGCAGGAGCGGCGCGTCGCCCTCTTCGACGTGGCCGGCAACATCCAGGAGGTCATGGATCTCTTCCGCCTTTCCGACGAGGTCTCCGATGCGCACGCGATCGTCGCCGACGTCGCGCCCGGCTCCTCGCTCCTCTCGGGCGACCGCGACCAGATCCGCCAGATCATCTACAACGTGGCCAAGAACGCCGTCCGCGCGATGCCCGACGGGGGAACGCTCACGGTCGAGGGCCGCGAGGACGCCGCGTGGTATAGCATCAGGTTTCGCGACACCGGCCGGGGGATGAGCGTCGAAGAGTTGGCCCGCGTCTTCACGCCCTTCTCGACGGCGTTCGACGGAGGCACCGGGTTGGGGATGGCCATCGTCCGGCGCATCGTCGAGGACCACGGGGGCGCAATCGACGTGGAATCGAGGCCAGGCGAGGGAACCACCGTGACCATACTGCTCCCGCGCGACGCGACCGCCCGACCGACCCCGGAGCGCACCGCCACGAGCCCCGAGGCCGTACAGTGAGCGGGCCGCGCCTGCTGATCGTCGACGACGAGAAGTCGCTGCGGGACATGCTCGGCCTGCTCTTCCACAAGCAGGGCTTCGAGGTCATGACGGCCGCCAACTACACCGAGGGCGTCGCGGCCGCGATTCGCTCGAGCCCGGACGTGATCCTCTGCGACATCAAGATGCCCGACGGCAACGGGCTCGACCTGCTCCGCAAGGTCCGCGACGAGAACCTCCCGACGCCGGTCATCATGATCACCGCGCACACGTCCACGGAGGACGCGGTCGAGGCCATGAAGCGGGGCGCCGTCGACTACATCGCCAAGCCTTTCAACAACGACGAGCTCGTGCTCATCGTCCGCCGCGCGCTCGGCGAGAAGCTGCTCCAGGACGAGAACCTGTACCTGCGCCAGGAGCTGGCGGGCAAGTACACGTTCGCCAACATCATCGGCAAGGGCAGCCGGATGCAGGAGATCTTCCGCACGATCGAGCGCATCGGCAAGGTTTCCTCGACGGTCCTGATCACGGGAGAGAGCGGCACGGGCAAGGAGCTCATCGCGCGCGCGATCCACTTCTCGTCGATCCGGAAGGACCGGAAGTTCGTCTCGATCAACTGCGGCGCGTTGCCGGAGGCGCTCCTCGAATCGGAGCTCTTCGGGCACGAGCGCGGGGCCTTCACCGGCGCCGTGCGCGAGAAGCGCGGCCTCTTTCAGGAGGCGGACAACGGCACCCTCTTCCTCGACGAGATCTCGGAGACGACGCCCACCATGCAGGTCAAGCTGCTGCGGGCGATCCAGGAGAAGCTGATCCGCCGGGTCGGCGGCAACGACGAGGTCTCGGTCGACGTCCGCATCGTCGCCGCCACCAACAGGGCCCTGACCGACCTCGTCGCCGAGGGAAAGTTCCGCGAGGACCTCTACTACCGGATCAACGTCATCCCGATCGCGCTGCCTCCCCTGCGATCCCGGACCGAGGACGTCGCTCCGCTGACCACGCACTTCATCGCGTCGCTCTGCAAGGAGCAGAAGATCCCCGAGAAGAAGATCTCGATCGAGGCGATGCGGCTGCTCGAGGGCTATCCCTGGCCCGGCAACGTGCGCGAGCTCGAGAACACGCTCGAGCGCACGGTGGCCCTCGAGGCGGGACCGGTGATCAACGCTTCGAGCCTGCCCGAGGCGATCGTGCTCGGCGTCCGGACGCGGGTTCCCGACTTCGAGAACCTGCCGGAAGAGGGCATCAACCTGGAGGCGTACCTCGAGACCGTCGGAAAGCGCCTCATGCGGGAGGCCCTCGACCGCTGCGGCGGCGTCCAGACGAAGGCCGCGGAGCTGCTGCACATGTCGTTTCGCTCCTTCCGGTACTACGCGAAGAAGTACAACCTCGTGCACCGCGACGAGATGTACGAGGGGGAGGAGGAGGGCCCCGCCGAGGCGAAGGAGAACCCGGCGTGAGCCGGCGACAGCTGGTCGCCGCCGTCACCGCCGCGGCGCTCGCGTCCGCGTGCGGCGCCGCGTCTGGTCCCGTCCCCACTCCGGCGGCGACCCCCTCGCCCACTGCCGCCGCGGGCCCGCGTGCCGAAATGCCCTCGGGCGCCGCCTACCGGCTCGAGCTCGCGCTGACGCCCGAGGAGCAGGCGCAGGGCCTGATGTACCGCGAGAGCCTCCCCGAGCGAACGGGCATGCTCTTCGTCTTCCCCGACCACGCACCCCACCACTTCTGGATGAAGAACACGATGATCCCGCTCGACATGATCTGGATGGACGCGGCGGGCAAGGTCCTCTTCGTCTCGGCCGACACTCCCCCGTGCAAGGCCGACCCGTGCGCCACCTACGGCCCGGACGCTTCGGCCCGGCAGGTGCTGGAGATCGCGGGCGGGATGGCGAAGAGAGAAGGCCTGAAGATCGGGTCGACGCTGAAGATAGCGGGCCTCACGCCGTAGGGCCCGACTACGGCTCGAAGAGGAAGAGGCCGTCCCCCATCGTGCCGACGTAGACCCGTCCCCCCGCCCCCTGCGCGGCGGAGGCGAGCGTCAGCGCGGCGCGCGGGCTCGTGAAGGCGCGCCGGTTGCGGCCCTCCTGCCAGAGGAGCGTCCCGTCGACGTCCTGGAGATTCGAGTAGCCGCCGGCCAGCTTGTCGGTGGCGGCCTTCATGAAGATCCCACCTCCGAGCGTGGCTTTCTTGCGCGTGGACCAACTCTGGCCGTCCCAGTAGGACAACGTCGCGCCGGATTGCAGCTCGAGCAACGGATCGCCGTTGCGGTCGGCCAGCAGCTGCGCGGCCGCCGCCGGACGCAGTCCCCCCGGCACCGCCTTAAAGCGCAGGCCGTCGTCCGTTCGAAAGACGCCCTCGGTCGTGACGATCACGGGCTGCTCGAACGGCGCGCCATAGAGCACGATCGGCGAGCCCTCGGGCGGCTGCGCGGGCGCCTCCCAGTGGACGCCGAGGTCGCGCGAAACCCGGACGCCGGAAGAGCTCGCCACGAGAAGCACGGTCCGCCCGTCGCGCCCGCGGAACGCGACGAGCGAGGCGGCGGCCGGCAGCGCATCCTGCGAAATCTTGCGGACCTGGCGCCCGCGCGCCTCCCAGACGCCGCTCTCCTCACCCGCGAACGCGCGGAAGAAAAACACGCGGCCAGGATCGTTCGGATCGGCGACGAGCTCAGCCACGCGGCTCTCCGGCAGGCCGCGCGAGCCGGACTCGAGCGTCCGACCGCCGTCGTCCGAATAGAAGACGCCCTCGCCCTCGGTCCCGACGTAGAGGCGGCCCGAGAGCCGGTCGATCTCGAGTGCCGTCACGACGAGCGACTCCCGCGAGATGCGCGCCCAGGTCGCGCCGCCGTCGTCGGAGCGATGCAGCCCGCCGACCGTCGCGGCATACACGACGCCCGGGCGTGTGGGATCGCGCCGCACGCTGTGCGATCGCCGGTTCGTGAACCCGGTCGTAAACCGCGTCCAGCGATCGCCGCCGTCTTTCGAGCGGTAGACCCAGCCGCAGGTGGAGACCCAGACGTCCTTCGTGTCGGCGGCGTCGAAGTCCCAGGCGTAGACCGTGGCGTCGAGCACCATGCCCTCGGCGATGCGGCCCCATGTGGCGCCAGCGTCCTTCGTTCGAAAGGCCTGGCGCCACGTTCCGGCGTACAGCACGCGCCGGTCGGCCGGGTCGAAGGCGAGCGACTCGACCTGCTGGAGCCCGGCGACCCCCTCGCCCGAGCGCGCCCAGGTTTTTCCCCCGTCCGCCGAGAGTCGAACGCCGTCATCGCCGCCGACCGCGAGCAGGCGCGGCAGCCCGGGCGCGAGCGCCAGGGCGCGGGTCATCACGGTCTTGCTCGACTTCAAGAGCACCGTCCAGTTCGCGCCCCGGTCGTTGCTCTCGACGACCAGGCCGCCGCCGAGCTCGCCCGCCACCGAGGCCCACAGGCGGTTGGGCACGGCGGGATCGGCGACGAGGGACGTCACGTAGTAGCCCGGAAAGGCCGGGCCCGAGCGCAGCGGCTCCCACGTGGCGCCGCCGTCGCGGGATTCGTAGAAATTGCCGCGCGAGGTCCCACAGTACAGGACGCCCGGCTCGAAGGGGTCGAGCGCGAAGGCGCGCACTTCCGCGCCCCAGAGCGGCAGGCGCCACCACGCGGCCGCGCCGACGAAGTCCGCCGCGAGAAAAAGCGCGGCCGCCGCGATCGGGCCCATGGCCCGCGAGAGCCGCCGTGTCTTGTCCATGTTCACCTTCGTATTGTACGGGCTACGGCGGCCTCCGGCTGCGTCCTCGGTCGGCTACACTGTCCGCATGGCCAAGATTCGCGTCGCCGTCTTCCCGGCTGCCGGCCTCGGCACCCGCTTCCTGCCGGCCACAAAGGCCCAGCCCAAGGAAATGCTGCCGCTCGTGGACCGGCCGCTCATCCAGTACGTCGTCGAAGAGGCAAGGGACGCCGGCATCGACCGCATCGTCATCGTCACCGGCCGCGGCAAGAACGCCATCGAGGACCACTTCGACACGTCCTTCGAGCTCGAGCAGATGCTCGCGGAGAAGGGCAAGGGCGGATTGCTGGACGAAGTCCGGCAAATCTCGGAGCTCATCCCGATCTCGTACGTGCGGCAGAAGCAGGCGCTCGGCCTCGGCCACGCTGTCCTCCAGGCAAAGGACCTCGTCGGCGACCAGCCGTTCGCCGTGCTCCTCGGCGACGACATCGTGGACGCCGACGAGCCCTGCATCGGGCAGATGATGCGCCTCTACGAGCGGCGCGGAAACCCGGTGATCGCGCTGCAGGAGGTCCCGCGCTCGGAGACCCGCCAGTACGGCATCGTCGCCGGCGAGCAGGTCGAGGACCGCGTCGTCCGGATCACCGACATGGTGGAGAAACCCGCGCCCGACAAGGCGCCCTCGAACCTCGCCATCATCGGGCGCTACCTGCTGCCGCCCGAGATCTTCCAGATCCTCGACGAGACGTGCTCGGACGTCGGCGGCGAGATCCAGCTCACGAGCGCGCTGAAGACGCTCCTCTCGCGCCGCCCGATCGACGGCTACCTCTTCGAGGGCCGGCGTTACGACGCCGGCGACAAGCTGGGGTTCCTGAAGGCCACGGTCGAGTTCGCGCTGAAGAGGAAGGACCTCGGCGGGCCGTTCCGCGAGTATCTGAAGGGGTTGAAGCTGGGGTAATTCCAGTCGAGAGTCGAGGGTCCACAGTCGAGAGGAGGCCTTGACCCTTGACCCTAGACCCTCGACCCGCCTTCAATCCGCCGCCTTCTTTTCCTTCTTCTTCTCTGCCTTCTTCTCGACCTTCTCGGATTTGCCGGCGTTCTCGGACTTCTCGGCCTTCTCCGACTTCTCGGCCTTCTCGGCCTTCTCGGCCTTCTCCGACTTCTCCGACTTTTCCGACGACCCGCCGCCCTCGGATTTTGGGTCCGCCTCTTTCGTGGCCCCCTCGCTCGCGCCCCGGGTGTAGTCCGTGATGTAAAAGCCGCTCCCCTTGAACTGGATCGCCGGCGCGGAAAAGGCCTTCGTCAGCTTGCCTGCGCAGTGCGGGCAGACCTTCAGACGCGGGTCGTTCATCCCCTGGATGACCTCCGTCTTCTCCTTGCAGGAGCCGCACAGGTATTCGTAGATCGGCATTCAGAATCTCCGGGCGAATCGTAGCAGCACTGCCGACGCCGTAGAATCGCCCTCGTGATCACCGTCGCCGAAGCGCTCGCCATCCTCCGGAAGGCCTGCTCCGCCGGGCCGGTGGAGAAGACCGCGCTGCGCGAGGGCGCCGGCAGGGTGCTCGCGCGCGATGTGCGGGCCGACGTTGCCTGGCCGCCCTTCGACGCCTCCGCGATGGACGGGTATGCCGTGCGTCTCGACGATTTCGCTCCCGGCAAGGGACCGGTTTCCGAGCGGCCGGGCTTCGTCGGGGCCGGCGACAAGCCGCCCGCGCCGCTCGCGCCGGGAGAGGCCGTGCGCATCATGACCGGCGCGCCCGTGCCCGCGGGCACGGAGGCCATCGTGCCGGTGGAGAAGGTCCGGCGCGAGAACGGAACCATCGCAGCCCTCGGTACTCCGAGCGCGGGTGAGCACATTCGCCGCCGCGGCGAGAGCGTGGCGGCCGGCGCGCTGCTGCTCGCCCGGGGCCGGCGCCTCGCGCCCTCCGACATCGCGCTCGCGGCGCTGGCCGGGGCCGAGCCCCTCCACGTCTTCCGTCGGCCGCGGGTCACGATCGCGGTCACCGGCAACGAGCTCGTCCCGGCATCCGAGACGCCCGGGCCCGGACAGCTGCGGGATTCGAACGGTCCGATGCTCGAGGCGCTATGCCGGGCGCATGGCGCCGCGGCTGTCTCGCGCCCCGCCGTGGCCGACGAGGACGGCGCCGTGCGGCGCCTCTTCGCCCGGAGTACGGAGGATGCTGACGTCCTGATCACGAGCGGGGGCGTGTCGGCGGGAGACCTCGACCTGCTGCCCGCCGAGGCTGAGCGCGCCGGGTTCGAGATCCTCTTCCACGGCGTCGCGATTCGACCCGGCAAGCCGATCGCGCTCGGCCGCCGGGGCGGCACGCTCTGGTTCGGCCTGCCGGGCAACCCGGTCTCGACCTCCGTGTGCTTCCACGTCTTCGTGCGCTTCGCGCTCGACGCGCTCGCGGGAGCCGAGCCCGCAGGCCCGAGCTTCGTGTCGGCGCGCCTCGCCCGCGCCATGACGATCCGGGGGCGCCGAGAAACGTACTCCGACGCCAGGCTCTCGGTGGTGGACGGGCAGGCGCGGGCCGAGCCGATCAAGAGCCGCGGGAGCCACGACCTCGCGGCGTACGCGAGCGCGAACGCCCTGATCCGCGTGCCCCTCGGAACGGAGACCCTGCTGGAGGGCGCGCTCGTCGAGTGCCTGGTGCTCGGAGACCGGATTTGAAGCGGACGCGAGGTAAGCCCGCCACGCACGAGGTCGGCCACCACCGTGCCCGGTCGCCGGACGGCGTTGCGATCGCCTATACGCTCTGGCGCCGCCCGGCGCGGGAGCTCCTCGTGCTCGCGCCGGGGTTCTGGCGCGTGCGCCTGGCCCGCGAGAACCTCTTTCTCGCCACCCACTTCGCGCGCCGCGGCTACGACGTCGCGGCGCTCGACTTCCGGGGCCACGGCGAGAGCGGCGGCGGGTACTCCTTCGGCGCAACGGAGCACCAGGATTTTCAGGCCGTACTCGACGAGCTCGTCGGGGAAGGGAAGATGTACGAGCGCTTCGCGGTCCTCGGCCTCTCGATGGGAGGCTCGATCGCGGCGCAGGCGCTGGCGTTGCGTCCGGACCAGCCCTGCCGCGCGCTCGTGATGATCTCTTCCCCCGCCGACCTGCGGGCGCTTCGCCCGAAGCCGTGGAAGCTCGGCGCGCTGCGGCAGGTGCGCCTGCGGCACGCGATGCGGGTGCCGAAGCTTTCGGCCCGCCAGCTTACCGCGCGCAGGCCCCGGGCAACCGACGCCGTCGCATCGCTTTCGATGCCGAAGCTGATCGTGACGGCCGAAGGAGACTGGCTGGTCGATCCCTCGCACGGCCGCGCGCTCGCGCGAGCGTCGGCCGCGCCGGTCGAGCACGTCCACTTCGACCTGCCCGGCGCCCTCCATGCCGACGGCCTCGTCGAGTTCGTGCCGGTGAAACTGCTGCGGCTGCTCGATCGGTGGTTTGCGGAGAATGCGCCGCCGTAAAAAGACAGTTTCAGGTTTCAGGTTCAGCGTCTGAAGCTTTTCTTAGACACAGACAGGCGACAAGCGCGGGGCGCATAGAATCGCGAGCGTGGTAGAACGGCGTGTCGCGATCACGGGCATCGGTTGTCTTTCTCCGAACGGGAACGGTCGCGAGGCATACGCGCGGGCGCTGCGGGCAGGCGAGAGCGGCGTCGCGCGCATTTCCCTCTTCGATCCCGAGGGCCTGCCGGCCACGATCGCCGGCGAGCTGAAAGGATTCGATCCCGCGGCGCACATGGACGCCAAATCCATCCGCCACGTGTCCCGCGCCGTCCCGATGGCGATCGCCGCGTCGGCCGAAGCGCTGTCGGACGCTGGTGTCGATCCGGCGGCGCTGTCGCTCGAGGAGCAGCGCGAAATCGGGGTCGTGCTCGGCACCGGCGGCGGCCCGATCGAGTTCTCCGAGCGGATGTACCACCTCTACTACACCGACCAGGTCAAGAAAGCTTCGGTGTACTCGATCCCGTCGGGAACGATCGGCACGCTCTCCTCCGAGATCTCGATCCGCTTCGGCCTGCGCGGCCTCTCCCATGTCGTCTCGACCGGCTGCGCTTCTTCAACGGACGCCCTCGGCTACGCCTTCCGAGCGATCAAGTTCGGCACTGCGAACGTTTTTCTGACGGGAGGCGTGGACGCGACCGTGGTCCGCGGCATCATGGAGGGGTTCGCCATGATGCGCATCGTCTCGACGTCCCGGGAACGCACTCCGGCCCGCGCCTCGCGGCCCTTCTCGGCCGACCGCGACGGGATGGTCCTCGCGGAGGGCTCATGGATGTTCGTGCTCGAGGATCTCGAGCGCGCCCGGGCCCGGGGCGCCCGCGTTCACGCCGAGATCCGCGGCTACGGCGCGACCTGCGACGCTCACCACCGCGTGCGCCTCGACGAATCGGGCGAGGAGCCCGCGCGCGCCATGACGCTCGCGATGAGCGAGGCGGGACTTGCTCCCGAGGACATTCAATATCTTGCGTACCACGGCACCTCGACCGCGCTGAACGACCGCATCGAGACGCGCGCCGCGAAAATCGCCTTTGGGAAGGCGGCATCGAACGTCCCCGGATCCTCGATCAAGTCCATGATCGGCCATCCGCAGGGGGCCTGCGGCGCCGCGGGCGTGGCGGCAACCGTGCTCGGGATGCGCGACGGGTTTCTGCCGCCCACGATCAACCTGGACGCGCCGGACCCAGAGTGCGATCTCGACTACGTGCCCAACACGGCGCGAAACGCGCAGATCGAGAACGCCCTCTGCAACTGCATCGGGTTCGGCTCGAAGAACAGCGCGCTCGTTCTCTCGCGAGTCGGATGAGCTGGCTCGTCCCGCCGCGGCGACCGAGTCGCGAGCTGCTGGACGATCCCGATCTCCCCTCCGGCGAGATGCGGCGGTCCCTCGAAGACATCGACCTCGTCCACAGGCGCTGGGGAGGATCGCGGGCACTCGTGCGCCACCTGGCGCCACGCCTGCGCGCCCTTGGAAGGCCGTCCTCGATCCTCGACGTGGGCGCGGGATCCGCCACGGTCGCTCGCCGGCTGCGCGCGTCGCTTTCCGGCGCCGCGGGAAAGGTCCAGGTCGTGGCGCTCGATGTCCAGTGGCGGCACCTCGTTGCGGGACGGAGCTTTCCGCCGCGGGAGTCCGTGCCCCTCGTCGGCGCCGATGCCTTCCGGCTCCCGTTCCCGACGCGCGCGTTCGACTTTGCGGTCTCGACGCTTTTCTTCCACCATTTTTCGCCGGCCGAGAACCAGGCAATCCTCGGCGAGCTCTCGCGCGTCTCCCGGCTCGGTTTCGTCGTCCTCGACCTGCGACGCCACCGAATTCCGCTGATCGCCCTGGCATTGGCCGGCCGCATGCTCTTCCGAACGCACGTCTCGGTCCTCGATGGCATCGCCTCCGTGCGGCAGGCGTATACGACGGAGGAAGCACGGAACATCGCCCGCTCGGTCACGCCGACCGCCCGCGCGATCCCGGTCTTCCCCTACGGGTTGCTGGTCACGGGCGAAGCGTGACCGCGTACGACGCGGTCGTCGTCGGCGCGGGCCCGGCCGGCTCGGCCGCGGCCGCGGTCCTTGCTGCCGCCGGGCGCCGCGTCGTCCTCCTCGAGAAGGACCAATTTCCGAGGCCCAAGGTCTGCGGAGAGTTTCTCTCCGGAGGCGCGCGCGGCGACCTCGAGCGCCTCGGAGTTCTCGCCGCCCTCGAGACCCGGGCCGAGCGCATCGATCGCGGTTTCGTGCATCTCCCGCGGGGCCGCTCGGTGCCCTTCGACCTGCCCGTTGCCGCTCTCGGGATCTCCCGCTTTCACCTGGACGACCTGCTCGCGCGGCGGGCGGCCGGGCTCGGCGCGGACGTTCGGTACGGAGCGCGCGTGACGTCGTTCGAGAGGGTGCCCGGCGCGGCGTTCCACGTGAGGCTCGCCTCGGGGGGTCGCGAGGAGATTCTCGAAGCCCGCGGTGTGATCGGCGCGTGGGGCCGTTGGGACGCGCTCGACCGGGGGCTGCGGCGGGGTTTTCTTGCAGGCCGCTCGCGCTTCTTCGGCTGGAACCGGGACTTCGTGGGCGACGAGAACCGGCTTGTCGGCCAGGTGCATCTCTTCCTCTTCCCCGGCGGCTACTGCGGGCTCTCGCGCGTCGAGGACGGAGTGGTGAATCTCGCCGGCGTGATCTCCGAAGGCGCGTGGAGGAAGCTCGGAAGCGGATGGGACGCGGTCGTAGCGCACGCGCGGCGAACGAGCGGCGCCCTCGACCGGGTCCTCGCAGGCCTGTGCGAAGGCCCGGTCGGATTCCTCGGCGTCGGGCCGGTGTTCTTCACCGCGAAACCCCCGGTCGAGGATGCAATGCTCATGGCGGGCGACGCCGCGGGCGTGATCGATCCGTTCTCCGGCGAGGGTCAGGCCGCAGCGCTCGCTTCGGGAATCCTGTCGGCGCAGATGCTCGACCAGGGCCTCGGAGGCCGGATCCCAATGGAAGCGGTTGCGCCCACCTACGCCCTCGCCTGGAAACGCCGCTTCGCCCGCCGCTTCGGGTGGGGCTCGGCGTTCCGCCGGCTCATGCTCAGCCCGGCGGCCGGAAATTTCGCCGCGCGACTCGCGGGAGAGCGCCTCGTGCGCTTCGCGATG
Source organism: Thermoanaerobaculia bacterium (assembly GCA_041483715.1). Classification (GTDB taxonomy): domain Bacteria; phylum Acidobacteriota; class Thermoanaerobaculia; order UBA5066; family Gp7-AA6; genus DAHUXD01. The sequence continues at coordinate 4,552 of JBGPGG010000026.1, read as the reverse complement.
GAACGCATGGGGGCGGGGCGGTCTTTGTCATCCTGAGCGAGCGAAGGATCCCTTTTGAGTCACAGTGCGGCTCCTAAAGGGATCCCTCGGGCCTGCGGGCCCTCGGGATGACGCGCGTCGCTTCGCGACGCGCGTCACATGGCTCTCGCGCCGTCCGGGGTGAAGATCGCGTCGTCGATCGTGGCGGGGCGGATGTCGAGATACTCGAGGCGGGTCACGGACTGGGTCTTGGGGCCGAGCAGGTCATGGATCTCCATCTCGGCGACCGCATTCTTGTCCTTGACCTTCCTGAACTTCGTGAAGAGCACCTCTCGCGCCGTCTTGCCGGACGGCAGGTAGAAAAGAAGCCTGCGCGGCAGCCGCTCGCCTTCGGCGTCGAGCCACAGGGTGACCCTGGGATAGGCCACCTTCGACGAGACCGCCGTCAGATCGAGGATGCGGCACTCGTGCTCCCCGATCCTTTCCGTTCCCGGCCGCACCGTCGCCGTGAAGTCCTCCGCAAAGCGGATGCGCGCGACGTCCCCGAAGGAGGCGCCGCCCATGAGACGCTGGTTGGCCGTGATCGGGACCGGGTGCTCGGCGCCGGGCACCAACAGCCACATCTTTTCGCCGACCGTCAGCGCCTTGCGCCCGTCGTTCTTGCCGCCCCGAAAGACGATGAGCGAACGGTCCCGTCCCTTGATGTAGATGTCGAAATCCGCCGAGCCGGCGACCTTTCCGTCCTCGAGCTGGCTCGCGCGCGCGGTGATCTTCGCCTCGCCCAGCGCATTGCGCGCATCGTCCACCGCACGCAGCCACGACTGGACCTCCACCGGCAACTGCGCCAGGGTCAGCCGAGCGATCAGCATCAGGCTGACAGCTGACAGCGGACAGCGGACTGCTTTCCTAAACATGCGTGAGCGCCTCCACGATCGAGGTCCGCGAGGCCCGCCGAGCCGGGAAATACGACGCGATCGTCATCGTCAGGACCATCGCGGCGATTCCCGCCACGTAGGCAAGCGGATAGAGCTTCACGTTGATCGGCATGCCGTGCGTCGCCCCCGGCGGAGGCGGCAGGATGATGCCCGATGCGTTGAGGGCCGCGGCCACGATGAGGGAAAGGACCGTGCCCGCCAGGCACCCCGCGAGGGCGATCGCGACACCCTCCGCGAGAAACATCCGCAGGACCTTCGAAGGCCGCGTCCCGAGGGCGCGCAGGGTCCCGATCTCCCGCGTCCGCTCGGTCACCGCCATGGTCATCACGATCGCGGCCGAGAGGATCACGATGACGACGAGGACCGCGCCGACGAACCCGAAGATGCCGATGTACAAGAGTTTCACCTGTTCGTAGAACGTGGCGAGCTCGCGCCACCGGCGCACGACGATCGGGTATCCGCCGGAGACGAGCGCCTTGCCGAGCCGCTCTGCCGCCTTCTCCTCGTGGGCCCCCTTCTTCAGAAACACGACGAGCTTCGAGACCGTTTCCGGACTCTGCAGCAGCCGCGACACGAGCCCGATTCCCGCCGCGAGGTAGCGGTCGTTCAACTCCTTGATCCGCACGTCGACGAGGCCCTCGACGACGCCGTCGAGCGCGTTGAGCGATCCATCGGGCGTGGTCGACATGAGCGTGACACGATCGCCCAGCTTGACGTTGAGCGCCGCCGCCAGGCCCGTTCCGAGCACCACGCCGTCGCCGCCGTCGCCCGAGAGGTACTTGCCGGACGCGATGAGCTCCGGCGCGAGCGTTGCCGCCGCCTCGGGGCCCGGGTCCACGCCGACGCCGAGAAACGGGACGGACTTCGCGCCCGTCGTCGCGAGGCCCACGAATTCGATGCGCGGCAGAACGGCCGCGACCTCCGGGTCCCCCGCCGCGAGGGCCCGCGCGCGCTTCGCGTCGGGAAGGCCGTACTCGAGCGTGGCTTCCTCCGCCTTGCCGACGGCGCGGCGATCCACGATCTGCAGGTCTCCGACGCTGCGGATCGTCCCCTCCTTGAGCCCATCGAACGACTGTGCGATGAAGCCCCCCGCCAGCGCGAAGGCCGCGAAGCCGAACGTGACGACGGCAATCATGAGAAAGCTGCGCCGCTTCTGGCGGACGAGATTGCGCCAGGCGAGGGCGAACGCGCTCATGCCGCGACGTCCGATTCGACCGCGCCGTCGTGAAGGCTCACGACCCGCCGCGCGCGCGAGACGACGAGCGGGTCGTGCGTGGCAAAGAGAAACGCGACGTGGTTCTTCGCGTTGATCTCGCGCATCAGGTCCAGGATCTCCTCCGCCGTGCGGCTGTCGAGGTTCGCCGTCGGTTCGTCCGCGAAGACGATGGAAGGGCCGTTCGCGAGCGCTCGCGCGATCGCGACGCGCTGGCGCTGACCCCCCGAGAGAAGGTCCGGGCGCACGTCGAACTTCTCGGCAAGACCCACCGATGCGAGCAGCTCGCGGGACCGGACGCGGCGCGCGGCCGCCTCGACGCCGGCGAGCGCCATCGGGTACGCGACGTTCTCCTCGGCGGTCAGCACCGGGATCAGGTTGAACGTCTGGAAGACGAAGCCGAACCGGTCGCGCCGCAGGTCCGACCGTTCGTCCTCGGAGAGCGCTTCGCCGTCCCGGCCCTCGACCCGGACCGTGCCCGCGTCCGGCCGATCGAGCAGGCCGAGGAGATTCAAGAGAGTCGTCTTGCCGGACCCGCTCGGGCCCTTGAGGGCCACGAACTCGCCCGGGGCAATCGCGAGCGAGACGCCCCGCACGGCCGGCACGAGGCCCGCGCCCAGGCGGTACGACCGGGAAAGGTCCGCGGCCTCGACGAGAGACCGAGCAGTGTCGCGATTCACGCGCCGGAGTTTACCCGGACTCGTCCAAGACGGCCGGGAGCTGTCCAACCGGCGTGGCGAGTTGGCGGAAGCGTGTGGGAATCGAACCCACCCGTCCCGGCGCGAGGCCGCGACGCCAACGGATTTGAAGTCCGCGAGGGTCACCAGACCCCGTGCGCTTCCGGGCGGATTATGGATCGGAACGCCCCTCCATCCCTTTTTTTCCGCCCCGCGGGTCTCATGCTATTCTTCGCGCCCTCCGCGTGGGGCTGTAGCTCAGTTTGGGAGAGCGCCTGAATGGCATTCAGGAGGTCGACGGTTCGATCCCGTTCAGCTCCACCAATGATTCCCCGCCTCCACTGCCCCGAACACCACCACCGCCGGATCGAACCGGCGACCTCCGTGGGGGGTTCGGGGGGCGCCGTGAGCCCCCCGCCTGAATCTGTTCGACGCGTCCGCTGCGGGTGCGAAGGACGCGCACGGACGGTTCGATCCCGTTCAGATCCACCATTGAGTGCGGAGTTCGTGGACGACGTTCCGCCTCACTTTCCCTCTTGACAGGCCATCCGGACGGCTCGCTCGAGTTCGGCGCTCTTCAGGGCAAGATCGTGAAACGGCGGACCGCGCGGGGGCGATACAGCTCGAAATCCTGCCGGTCGATCGTGAAAACGCGCGAGATCTTCTCCCGCTCGGCCACCCGAACCAGCCCCGCGTCGGCGAGGTCCATCGGGAGATCTCGGTATTTCCTCATCAATTCGCGCATTCGTGGCAGGTCCGCCGCGTCGAGCGGCAGGATCTTGACGGCGTCGCCTTCGAGAAGGCGCCAGAGAGCGTCCTGCGCGGTCGACGAGAAGCCGAGCAGGTACATGGCTTCCGTGATCGCGGGCCAGACGGTGGCCAGAGGGTCACGGATCTTCTTGAGCGCCTCCCTGCATGAGAGGTGGTGGCGGTCATCGGCATGAATGAGCGCCACCAGCGGCCCCGCGTCGATGAGGATCAGGAGCGTTCCCTCTTCGGATTGAGCAGAAGCCGACGGAACTGCTCCCCTGTCCGCTCAGAGAGATCCGGCGGTCCACCCCGCACCGATCCGACGATTCCCCGGAAGGCGTCATATGGCCGAGGAGCTCGACGCCGCCGACGCTCTCTTTTCGCCACCAGCCTGACCGCCTCGCGGACAACCTCGGACTTGGTCGAACCGCGTTCCCGCGCGAGGTCATCCAGGAGCCTCTCGGTCGCTGAATCCATCCGAACAGTGGTCGTCATGAGGCCTCCGTAATACGCAAGTGTAATACGCTACCATGGGGAAGGCTCCGGACGATCACGAAAATCACCTGTTCGGGAGATGATCCTGTTATCGGACTCAGGCAGCGTGGGGCAGGAGGTCGAGTAGGAAAGCGATGTCGGAGGCAAAGAGATTGCCGCAAGACAGAGTTTCCTCCTGGGCGGCCCTTACCCTTTCGTCGCAAGAGGCTAGTTCGATCCCGTTCAGGTCTACCAAGGCTCCTCAGACGGAGGCCCCCGTCTCCTGCGTGCGGGTAGAATCCGCACAACCTGATGACCCTCGCTGTCGGCACTCGCCTCGGGCCCTACGAGATCCTTGCCCCAATCGGCGCGGGCGGGATGGGCGAGGTCTACAAGGCACGAGACACGCGTTTGGAGCGAACCGTGGCGGTGAAGGTCCTGCCGCAGCATCTCACTTCGCCGGAGGTGCGACAGCGCTTCGAGCGGGAGGCAAAAACCATCTCGCAGCTCTCGCACCCGCACAT
>JBGPGG010000025.1:0-30774 GCA_041483715.1 Thermoanaerobaculia bacterium | reverse complement strand
TCGGAGCGCTTCCGCGAGTCTTCCCGGCCTACGCGGAAGCGGTCCCAATCTCCTACCCTCGGCTTTCGCTCGACGCGTTCCTGACCTTTCCATGGACATGTGCTCCACCTCCTGGGTGAAAGAAGGACCATAGGCCGGCGGAGCATCGGCGATCTACTGTTCTCGAGAGCCAAAGAAGGCCGGGGTGAGCCTGTCAGCCAACCTGTTCGGTCGGACACCTTCGTGTCCGACCCTTAGGCCGGGAATGATCTTGTATTGTCCTTGTCCTCGGTCCGAATCGATGTATTTCGGTCCGCATTCTTCGCTGGACCACGCACTGCGTAGTGCGAGCCAGGACGGGGATCGAGGCGCTGGGCGAGTTCAGCGAATCGGATCCTTCTCATCTCCCGTGCTCGACGGCCTCAGAGTCGAACCCCGGGAGACTGCGCGTTATTGCGGTAGATGAGGGCTGGGAGAGTAACCGGGCCTTCTCCCTAGGCGATGTCGCTGGGGGTCAGACCCCACGCCGGCAGAAGTGGATCTAACCGGCGGGCGCCCGGGATCGGACCGGGCCTTCCCGTCCCCGAGACCGGCGTCCGTCAGTCGTCGCCGCGAACCGTGATGACGCCCATCATCGGCGTGCCAAAGTCGCAAGTGTCGCTCCCGGCGGGATCGCACAGCGTCGGGTCCTTGTCACTCTGAATCCCGCCCCGCGGGCCCGGGGCCACCGGCTGATGGCTGCCATCCAGGTGCGAGTGAAACCGGCAGTAGTAGACGAACGTCCCGGCGTGGCTAAATGTCAACTCGAACGTGCCGGGCTGACCACCGTTGTTGTCGGTGCCCAGAACGATCTGATCCGTCCCGTTGTGCCCAGCGTCATTGAAGAAGTCGTCGCTGACGACCGTGTGATCGTCGGTGTCCATGTTGGTCCACCGGACGGTGTCGCCCACGTGGATCGTTAGAGCGAAGGGCGAAAAGCGATCCTCCAAGGGAACAATGACCTGCTGATGGGTGTGATGATGGTGGTGGTTTTCTTCTGCTCGGGCGAAGACGGCGACCCCAAACGGGAGAGCCGCCAGGACGACCAGCAACCTGAGGCGCGCGCGAACGAACCTCTCTGAGAGCATTTGCTCCTCCTTTCGTCGGTGCAGGGGCACCGATGGCAGCATTTCGCTTTCAGCGTCTCGATCTCCACACTTAACGCGTTCTTTAGCAGGGCTTCGATCCCGACCCGAAACCGGCCCCGACGGCTCGCGGTACCATCCGCGCCGGTGCGCAAGACTCTCGTGGCTCTAGCCGTCATCGCGGCGGCACTCGCCGGCTGGTGGCTGTACCGAAACGCCTCTTTGACTCGGCTGCGCGCAGAGTTCCAGCCGTGGATGGGGCGGCTGGAGCGCTGGCGGGACGCGAGCGAGGCCGCGCGGCGCGCGGTGCGCAGTCGCGAGGCGACGGCGGCTGATCCGGAAGGCGTCGCCGCTCTACGCTCCTGGGCCTGGGAGGGCCTCGAGCGGATCGGCTACGTCGACTACCGGGTGGAAAAGCCGACGCACGAGATCGGCAAGACCAGTGAGAAGACCACCGGCCGCGTCGTCTTCACGGTCGGCGGCTTCCGCACCGACGGCGCGCGCATCGAGCGGGCGGCGAGCGTCGTCGTGACGGAGGAGAGCTCACCCCCACCGCCTCCCGCCGGGAGAGGGAGCAAAGTGTCGGTGCAATTCGAGCGCGTGCTGTGGAATCGCATCGAGACGTCGCCCCGGTTCCACGAGGCGACGGCCGGGGCCGGCCTCGGCGCGCCCCGGCACGATCCGCCCCTGAAGATCGTGAACCATCTGATCGCCGACATCTGGCCCGGCTCGGGTGTGGCCGTGCTCGACTACGACCGCGACGGCAACGAGGACCTCTTCGTCGGAGACGGCGTGCGCTCGGTGCTCTACAAGAACGACGGGAACGGGCACTTCACGGACGTCACGGAACGCGCGGGCCTCGCGAAGTCGGCCACCGAAGACATCCCAGCCACCGGCCTCGCCGCCGGCGACATCGACGGCGACGGCTTCCCCGATCTCTTCGTGACGAATGCCTTCGGCCCCGCGCGCCTCTTTCACAACCGCGGCGACGGCACGTTCGAGGAGACCACGGCCTCCTCCGGCATCGCCGTGACGGGCAACATGCGCTCGGCCGCCTTCGCGGACGTGGACGGCGACGGGGACCTCGACCTCTTCGTCGGCGTGACCGGGGACTACTACACGCAGATGCCCGATCCGGCCTTCGACGCGAACGACGGCCGCGAGAACTTCCTCTACCTGAACGACGGCCACGGCCACTTCGCCGATGCCACGAAGGCGTGGGGGCTCTCGGGCATGACGCGCTGGACGCTGTCCACGCTCTTCCAGGACTACGACCAGGACGGCCACGAGGACCTGATGGTGACCAACGACTTCGGTCTGAAGAACCTGTACCGCAACGATCGAGGCAAACGCTTCGTCGACGTCGCCAAGAAAACCGGCACAGAGGTGCGCGCCTACGGCATGTCCGGCACGTGGGCCGACTTCGACGGCGACGGCCGGCCCGACATCTACGCGACCGGGACCGACACGCAGTGGTACTTCCTCCACGAATACCCCGCGATTCCCGTCAGCTTCGCCGGCCGCCTCTTCCTGCCCTTCGCCATCCGGTGGTGCGAGGAGATGGCCTCGGGCAACACGCTGCTGCTCCAGCGCGCCGACCACACCTTCGAGAACGCGACGGCGGGCTCGGGCGCGCAGCACGCCGGGTGGAACTGGAGCTCGATCGCCGCTGACCTCGACGACGACGGCTGGCCCGACATCTACGCCACCAACGGGATGTGGGGCGACGGGCGCGACCGGGACGTCGCGCTCGAATTCTGGTGGCAGACGCTCGCCTACTGGGATGACTACGTCGCCGGCACCAGGACTTTCGACCGCCGGGGCGCTGGAATCAACGGCATCGAGCGCGACCGGTACTTTCATAACCGCGGCGGCGCGGCGGCGGGCGCCCCGCTCTTCGAGGACCGCGCGTTTCTCGACGGCCTCGACCTCGAGTCCAATGGCCGGGCCGTCGTCGCGTTCGACGCCAACGGCGACGGCGCGCTCGATCTCTACATCCGCTCGGTCGGCGCCCCGGAGGCCCTCTTCCTCGGATCGCGGCGCGCGGACGAGCACTTCCTCCGCATCCGCCTGGCGGGGTCTGCCGGCAAGGACAACCGCGACGGCATCGGCGCTCGCATCACGGCGAAGCTTCCCGGCGGCCGCACGATCGTCACCGAGAACGCCAACGGCAGCGGCTACCTCTCGACCGGCAGCCCCATCGTTCATCTGGGCCTCGGCAAGGCGACCCGACTGGAAAGCCTTACGGTTCTATGGCCTTCCGGGAAGGTCCAGGACCTCGGCTCAGTCGACGCGGTAGACCGCACGATCGTCGTCGACGAAGAGCGGGGTGTCCGGACATTCGGCGCGCGCCCGCAGTAAACTCTTGCGTATGGAACCCGTGCAAGAGCACACCGACCACTACGACGTCGTCATCGTGGGCGGCGCCGTCGCCGGAGCGTCGACCGCGATCGTGTTGAAGCGCGGCAATCCGAAGCTGCGCATCTTGGTCGTCGAGAAGACCGACCGCTTCGACTGGAAAGTCGGCGAGTCGACGGTCGAGGTGTCCGCGTACTTCCTGACTCGCGTCCTGAAGCAGTGGACGTACCTGGCGCGCGAGCAGCTTCCCAAGCAGGCCTTCCGCTACTGGTTCTACAACGACGACGTCACGTGCCTGCGAGAGGCCTCGGAAACGGGCCCCACGCAGCTCGCGCGCACGCCCTCCTTTCAGCTGGACCGCGCCAAGCTCGACGAGCACCTGCTGAAACTCGCCCGCGATGAAGGCAGCGAGGTCTGGCGGCCGGCGAAGGTGACGGGCTACACGCTCGGAGAAGGATCGGGCTCGAATACGCTCGTCGTCGACAAGAGCGATGGTACGACGGCGACCGTGTCCTGCCGCTGGCTCGTGGACGCGACCGGCCGCCAGGCGATGCTCGCGCGCAAGCGCGGCGGCGTCACGCCGATCGATTCGCATCCGACCGCCGCGATCTGGGTCCGCTACAAGGACGTCATCGACATGGACGGCATCGCGCTCGCCGGCACCGATCCGGCCGACCCGTGGCAGCGCGCCGTCCTCGCTCCGCGGCGCCTGGCGACCAACCACTTCACGGGCTGGGGCTACTGGATCTGGTTCATCCCGCTCCACGACGGCGAGATGAGCGTCGGCCTCGTCTGGGATAAGCGGCTGGTGACACCCGAAGGCACGACGCCCCTCGACAAGCTGACCCGCTTCCTCGATACCAATTCCTTGACGCGCCAGATGATCGAAGGGGCCACGGCGATCGAGGGCGACTGCCGCTACTACGCGCACCTGCCCTATTTCGTGGACAAGTTCATCGGCCCGGGCTGGACGTGCGTCGGCGACGCCGGCGGATTCCTGGATCCCTTCTACTCGCCGGGCCTCGACCAGATGTCCTTTTCGGTCTGGACGCGCACGCGGCTGATCCTCCAGGACCTCGCGGGAGCACCGCCCGACGCGATGGAGAAGGAGTACGCCCTTCACAACAAGCGCTACGACCGCTACTTCAAGTACTTCTACGAGTCCATCTTCCGCGACAAGTACTACGTCATGGGCGACTACGACACCATGACGATCGCCTTCCTGCTCGACACGGCGCTCTACTACTTCGCCGCGGTCATGCCCCTCTATCGCTGGTCGCACGAGCGCCTCGGCATCCCGCCCTTCTTCGAAGACGGCGCGGAGGTCGGCTACTACCCGATCCGTTTCTACAACCGCCGGCTCACCGCGATCGCCAGGCGCAAGAAGGCCCTCGGGATCTACGGCAACCACAACGCCGGCAAGCGCCCGAAGTTCGTCGGCTTCTCGATCCGCAGCGCCATGGCGGTCATGCTCTTCCACGGCCTGCTGCGCTGGTGGAAAGCCGAGCTCGCCAACGCCTGGACGTACGTCGTCAAACCCAGGCCCATCGCCAAGCCCGCGCCTGCCCCCGCCGTCCCCGCCGAGTCCCGAAGCGCCGCGGCGCGGTAGGGGTTCCCCTCTCGCCCCCTCTCGCATATCGTCCCCCCATGCCGACGGCGCTCGTCACCGGAGCCTCGAGCGGAATCGGGCTCGAGCTGGCCACGCTCCTCGCGAAGAATCGCCACGGCCTCGTGCTGGTCGCACGGGGCCGCGAGCGGCTCGATAGCGTCGCGCGCGGCATGACCGAGGAGTTCGGCGTCGCCGCGACCGCCCTCCCCGCCGACCTGACCGATCCTTCCGCTCCGCTCGACATCGTCCTCGCGCTCGCCGAGCAGAAGCTCTCGATCGACATCCTGGTCAACGACGCAGGCTTCGGCGTCTACGGCTTCTTCGCGAACACGCCCCTCGGTAAGGAGCTAGCGATGATCCAGGTCAACATCACCGCGTTGACCCACCTGACCAAGCTTCTGCTGCCTGGCATGCTCGAGCGCCGGCGCGGCCGGATCCTGAACGTCGCCTCGACAGCGGCCTTCCAGCCCGGGCCACTCATGGCCGTCTACTACGCGACGAAGGCCTACGTCCTATCCTTCTCCGAGGCGCTCGGCAATGAGACCGCCGGCACCGGCGTCACGGTGACCGCGCTCTGCCCCGGCCCGACGATCACCGAGTTTCAGGAGAAAGCCGGGCTCGAAATGACGCGGCTCTTCAAGAGCCCGCTCGTCATGGACGCGCCCACCGTCGCCCGCGCAGGCTACGAAGGAATGATGCGCGGAAAGCGCGTCGTCGTCCCCGGCGCCACGAACCGCACGCTCGTCCAGGGCCTTCGTGTCACTCCCCGCCGGCTCGCCACGGCAATTGCCCGGAGGATCCAGGAATCGAAACGCTGAAAGGCTCGGCTACACTGGAACCCCGGAGGAGTGGCCGAGTGGTTGAAGGCGGCGGTCTTGAAAACCGCTGTGCCGGAAACGGTACCGGGGGTTCGAATCCCTCCTCCTCCGCCAATGCACGCGCTCTCGCCGAGATCTCGGGGGTTCGACCCGACCAGGTTCGCCGATACCGCTCGGTATCTCAAGGGGCGACCGGAAGAAGTAGCAGGCAAATTGGTCAGAGAGTCCGGGTCGAAGAGACACATTGCGAAGGTGAAATAGCAGATGACACATGAATGGAGGAACAAAGGGTGAAGGTGAGAGGCTTCGGGACGACTTCTGTAAGGAACTGAAGACCGTCGTCAAGGAGGGTCTCGCAACGGGTTTCGCGGGGGACTTCGAGGAGTCGTTGCGGTTAGAGTGGTATCACGGTGTGGAGAAGAAACTGGACGAGGTCGGCGACACTCTCCTTGAGCGATGGGATGACCACAAGTCACCGCTGCGGGACGTCGGGCTTGCGGGTAAGGATCTCGACGCAAAACTCGGGCGTTTTCTCCTGGCACGTCAGATGTGGGGCAAAAAACAGTGGCGCCGCTACCTGATCTCGGTCCTGAACTGGGCAAGAGATCCGAGCCTGTGTCTACCACGGCGCCTTCAACGAGTACCTCAAGAAAGCCAACATGGCTGAGCCGTGGCGTCACATTTTCGGATCCCCGGAGGCGGTGCTTCCAGGTCGCCTCGTACGCGACCGACTCTCCGGCGAGCGCGCGACGGTGCGCCGCGATGGGCTCGAACTCCGGGTCGGTCGTCCGGAAATAGGAGAAGAGGCTCATCCCGCGCACGTCGCCCGGCTCCTGATTCAATAGCTCGCGCTCCGCGCCCATCGTGTCCGTGAAGCGCAGCTCCCGGTCGGTCGTCCAGAGGACCAGGGGCACCTGCGAGAGAACGGCCCGCAGCGCCTCTTCCTTTTCGCGGAGGATGTCCTCGTCTGCGTCGCTCATCGCCTACTGCTTACTGCTGACTGGCACCAGCGGCTTCCCGATCGCCGACAGCAGATCGGGCTTCGACTCGTCGCGCTCGAGGTGCGGATACCTCTCGCCGCCGTGGTAGTCGACCTTGACTGTCTTGAACATTTCAACGTTCTCGACGAGGAGCTCGATCGGCTCCTTGCCGACCTTTGCCGCGCGCAGCGCGTCGCGAAGGACTTTCTCCGAGTAGCGCCGGCCGTTGACGGCCACGAGCCGCATTCCCGGCCCGACACCCGCCTCGGCGGCAGGAAGGCCCGGGACCACGTCGGGGATCACACCCTCCTCCCCTCGGCCCGCGCCCCCGTCACCCTGGACGACGATCCCGAGTGAGTACCAGAAGTCGTAGAGCTTCGATTGCTCCTCGCCCGCCCGAACGAGCTCGGGCTTGACGTCGGTGTAAACGAGCTTCCAGCCGCCGTTCTCGATGCCGTTGAGCGGCGCGCGGGGCGCGACGCGGCGCACGCGCGTTTCGAAGAAGCCGTTCCAATCGTAGGGCGCGACGCCGTTGAGCGCGACGATCACGTCCTCGTACTTGTAGGTCTTGACCGCCGGCCCCCCGCCCGGCGCGCCATGGAACGCGCGCGCGAAATCGTCGAGCGACTTCTTGCCGCCGGACTTCTGCCGGATGATAGTGTCGGCCTCGAGCCAAATGAGCTCGCTCTCGAAATAGAAATCCACGCCGCGTCGCCAGGACGCCCAGTCCGGCCGCCCGTCGTAGAGCAGCTGCGCGGCCACCGCCGTGTCCTCGAGCGGGCGCCACGCGCGCCCCGCCTGGTGGTCCATCCCGGCCGCAAAGAGCGCGAGGTTCTCCCGGTAGAGCTCCGGAGTCCGCAGGCCGCTCCGCGATCCGAGGACGTCGCCGTAGTACTCGGTCAGTCCCTCGTAGACCCAGAGCAGACTGCTGTCGACCGGCTCCTGGTAGTCCGCCGAGACGCCCGACACGAGCCCTTCGGGGCGCCGGTACTTGCCGTTCCAGGAGTGCACGTACTCGTGCGAGAGAAGCGTGCCGAGCACTTTCTTTGCCGAGTCGTCCACGAAAGAGCGTTCGAGGCCGCGGTTGTCGCTCGCCTCGTGGTGCTCGAGGCCGTTCGAGGGAATGTGGTCCGAGAGCGTGAGAAGAAAGTGGTAGTCGCCGTAGTGCCGCGCTCCGAAGAGCGCGAGCGCCTCGGCGACGAGGCGCCGGTGGTGGACGATGTCCTCCTGCGAGATTTCGAGCGCGGCCGCGCTGTCGGCCGCCAGGTGCAGATAGTGAGCCGGCTTCTGGCCGGGAGTCAGATCGATGGTCCTGAAGTGGACGCCGGCGAGGACCGGCGAGTCGATGAGCATGACGAGCGACGTCGGCGCGAACGTGATCGTGTCGGCGGACTCGCGCACGACCGGCAAAGCCGTCCCGTACTTCCATCCGGCGGGCAGCTTCAGCGACGGCGCGAACATCGTCGCGTTGTCGTTCGGTCCGCGGGGATAGACGAGCACGGACCACCAGTTGACGACGAGGATCTGTGCCGTGGCCGTCGTCCAGGCGTGCAGCGGCGGGACGTAGTCGAAGGCGACCTCGACCGGTCCGCCTCCGGCGGGCACGTCGCAGATCACGCTCCACATCTCCGTGGGGACGCGCTTCCAGGGCAAGGGCCGTCCTGCCGCCGAGATCTTCAAGCCGACGAAGTCGGTCACGGGGCCCGCCGCGCTGTGCTCGCCTGGAATCCACTTCGGGTAAACGAGTGTCAGCGTCCCCGGCGCCGCCGGGACGGTTTCCCGGACGTGGAAGATATGCCGCGGCGCGTCACTCGCGTCCACGGCGATGACGATCGGCGCGGGGGCCTCGGCCAGCGCCGCCCACGCCCCGCCCGCCAGCACGGCGGCGGTGGCGACGCACGACAGAATTCCCCGGGGCAACCGCAAAGGCATGCGCATCGATCCTCCTGTCGAGAACGGGTTTGCGGAACTCTACCGCGAGCGGGCCGACCGCGCTTCGCCGTCGCCCCAACCGCCGGCGGCCTCGGGCGACGGATAGAGCCGCGTCAAGATCGGCGTCGTGATGACCGTCGTGAAGAGCGCCATCGTCACGAGCCAAAAGAACGCCGCCGATGAGATCACACCCATGTCGGCCCCGATGTTGATCACGACGAGCGCCATCAGCGCCCGGGTGTTCATGAGCAGGCCGATCGACAGCGCTTCCTTCCACGGCAGGCCGCTCGCGCGCGCCGCGACCGCCGTCGCCCCGAACTTCGACGCGCAGGCGACGAGGATCACCAGGCCGAGCCCCACCCAGAGGTGCGGATCGGAGCCGAGCGAGCCGATGTCCGTCCGCAGTCCCGAGAAAACGAAGAAAATCGGCAGGAAGAGGACCGCGACGAGATCCCCGATGGACGCCCGGATTCCTTCCGCGAGGTTGCGGTTGAAGGACCCCGCGATGCCGCAGAGAAATCCGCCGAAGATCGAGAAGACGCCGAGCGCGTTCGTGGCCATCGCCGAAGCGAACACGACGACCAGCACGCCCGCGAGCGTTCCCGCCGCAACGCCACCCGTCTCCGCGCGCCGGATGGGGAGCCGCGCGAGACCGAAGCGCCCGAGGGCCCAGAAGGCGACGGAGAGCACGGCTACGCCCGTGAACGAGAGGGCGAGTGAGGGCAGATCCGCCCGCCCGTGCGTGACCATGGACACCACGGCGCCGAGCAGCGTCCAGCCGAGCACGTCGTCGATCGCAGCCGCCGTGATCGAGGTCAGCCCCATCCGCGTGCGCGTCAGGCGCGTATGCATGAGGATCCGTCCCATGATGGGGATCGCCGTGATCGACACGGCCGTCGCGAAGAAGAGGCGGAACGCAAGCTCCGGCGACGCCACCGGGGAGATCCGGAAAAGGTATCCGGCCAGCGCGTAGCTCGCGGCAAACGGAACGGCGATTCCCGCAACCGCAACGAAGACGGAGGCCCGCGCGGCGTGGCGCAGGCGGTCGAACGGGAATTCGAGCCCGATCAGGAGCATCAGCAGCACGAGGCCGATCTGGGCGATCGCGGAGAGAACGGACGTCGTTTGCGGGGTCAGCATCGTCCTGATCGCCCCCGGGTAGAGGCGGCCGAGCAACGAGGGCCCGAGGATCACACCGGCGAGGATCTCGCCAACGACGGGCGGCTGGCCGACCTTGCCGAAGAGCCAGCCGAACACGCGCGCGGAGCCGATGATGATCGCGAGGTCCGCGCACAAGAGGAGCAGCATCTTCTCGAGCGCAAGAAACGAATCCAGAAGTCCTCCTTCAGGGCCGCGGCGGAGGAGGCGCCGCCGCCAGCTGCTCGCGAATCGCTTTGCCGAGAGGGATCAGGCCGCTCGCCTTGCGCTCCGAGGCGCGCGCGTAGGCCTCGAAGAACGCGCGCGGCCCGCCGGCCAGCGCCGTCCGGTACGCGTCGAGCCCGAGGCCCTGGATGATCCCGTCCGCGAGAAACGCGCCGGCCGGCCCCGCCACGCGCGCCGTGAAATCCGCCTTCTGGATCTCGGCGGCGACGCCCATGCGCGCGTCGAGGTCGCCCTCCGCCGAAACGAGGCGGTCCGCCACGCGGTTCAACTCGTCGAGGTTGTCCCTCATCGGCTGCCGGAGCCAGACCGCCAGCGGAAAGAAGTTCTCGTCGACGCTGTAGATCGCGACCGGCCCCGCCTCGGCCACGCGCCGCAGGAGCGGCTCGAGCTGACCGAGCGCGGCGTCCCGTCTCCGCCACGCCGGGCTGCCCGCGCGGTATTCCGCCCAGGCCCGCTGGTAGGCCTCCGCCGCCATCAGGCGCGAGAGGTGCTGGATCTGCTCGGCCGGCGGCGAAGACTGGACGTCCGACAGGGCGCGCGAAAGGTCCACGACCACGGACCACCCCGCGCCGTCCGCGTCGGGCACCGCGATGTGGTCGGCACGCCCCGGAAGGCCGAACGTGAGGAAGATCGCCATGGTCACGGACACGGGACGATCCGCCGGGAGCAGGGCGCGCGCGCGGTCGGACGTGAGCTTCGTCAGCTCCGCCTCGCGGCCGGAGATCATCGCGAGCAGCTGTGTCCAGCGTGCCCGGTCTTCGCGGATCTTCCGGAAATCGAAACCCGTGACGCGCGTCTTGTCGTCGAAGGCCGCCGCAAGGTCGTGCTCGAAGGCGTCGGGCGGCCGCTTCGAATCCCGGATTGCGGCCTTCACGGCCGGGAGGCTCTCGAGCGCCCTGGCCCCGTCCGGATTGAATGTCGCCGCAGAAAGCAGCGCCAGAATCCGGCGGGCCGCGTCGAGGTCGAGCTCGATCGTCACCGTGTCCGATCCGGCCGGCGGACTGTCGTAGGGCGCTTGGGAGGCCGCGCCCGGCGCAGGCGCCGCGGGGGACGAAGGAGGCGGCGCGGAGGCGCAGCCGGAGGCAAGGATCAGGGCGAGGAGCGCGCGCGTCTTCATCCAAGGATCGCGGCGAGCGCCCTGTCGGGGTCCGCGAAGTTTTCGAACAGGGCGTCCGGCCGCTCGGCGGCGAGCGCCTCGAGACTCGTGATCCCGGTCGCGACCGCCACCGCGCGCACACCGATCGGACGGCCGCAGGCGACGTCGTGGATCGAGTCGCCGACGACCACGACAGACTTGCCGGTGAAACGCCGTCCCGCGTGCGCGAGCGCCCGCTCCACCGCGATGGGCGGAAGCTGGTACCGGTCGGCGGAATCGCTCCCGAACGCGCCGAAGGGGAAGTACCGGTTGAAATCCGGGGGCGCGAGCTTCAGGCGCGCGCCGCGCTCGAGGTTTCCGGTCAGCAGACCGAGCGTCACGCGCGGCTCCGCCTCCAGGCGCTCGAGCAGCTCCGTGATGCCGGGCTTCGGAACGACAGTTCCGGGCAACAGCTGGCGCTCGAGCTCTTCGAGGTAGAGGTCGAGCGCACGCGGCAGGCCGCTTTCGAAGCGCTCGCGCCCGACGTCGTCCATGACGAGCTCCCGGACGATCTGCGGGTCGGTCTTGCCGGAGAAGTCGAACTTGCCGCGGTCCTCGTGGTCCGGCGAGTAGCTCCAGCCGTAGGACGTCTTGAGCGACAGAAGGATCGCGTCGCGCGCCACCCGGCCCGCCGAGAGGAGGGTCCCGTCGATGTCCCAGAGGACGAGGCGGTGGCCGTTGGTCGCGTTCTCCATGTCACCGCGGATCATATTCAAAGCGCGCACCGTGCCAGGCCAGGATGTCGAGCATCGCGCGTTCCCAGTAGCTCCAATCGTGGCCGCCCGGCTCGAGGATGACGGTCGTCGGCACGCCGCTGTCGTTCAGCAGAATGCCGTACTGCGCCGCAACGCCGTCGAGGCCGTAGACGTCCTCCGTCCCGGCGCGCAGCTCGACCTCGAAGGGCGGCGCCTCGAAACACAGGCCCCACAGGATGTGCCAGGCGTCGTTGGCGTCGAGGGTGTTGTCCTGCCTCGACTTGCCGAACACGCTCTTGAGCGTGTAGCGGGCCACGAAGCTGTAGCGCTCGAGCTCGTCCCAGCCGAACGGGATCAGCGCTCCCGAGAGCGACGACACGGAGGCGTAGAGCCCGGGGTGTTTCAGGGCCGTCTTGACGGCGCCATAGCCGCCCATCGAGATTCCGGTGATGCCGCGCGCCCTCTTTCCGGGCAGGACGCGATACCGCTCCTCGATCGCGCGCGGCAGGTCGCCCGTCAGGAACTCCTCGTACCGGCGTTTTCCGTCGTGCGAGTCGGAGAACCAGCTCCCGGGCGCGTCCGGCGCCACGATCAGAAACTCCGGGAGCCGTCCGTCCGCCATCCGCGCCAGCACCTGCGCCGCGATGCCGCGGCGCGCGAGCGTCCGTCCGTCGCCGTACCCGTCGTGGAGGAAATAGAGGACCGGGTAGCGGCGCCCGGGCGAGGAGGCGTAAGAAGGAGGCGTCACGACGAGCACGTCGGCCGGTCTCGGCAGCGCCGCCGTCGCGATCTTCTCGACGCGCACGTTGGGACCCGGCGCCGACGCGCGCGCCGTGGCGGCGGCAGCGGCGACAAGCACGAGGACGACGCCGATCGCCTTGCGCCACATGGAGCGATCATATTTCTGCCTGCGACCGTCGCATCCTCCTCCCGACTCTCGACTACACTTGCTCGAGTGCCCGAATTCAGCCGCATGCCCCGGGACCTTCAGCTGGCGCTGTCCGGGGAAGGGTTTCGCCGCCGGCGCCGGCTGGTCCTGCCGCTCATGACGACGGACCCGCAGGGATTTCCGCGCGTCGCGCTCCTGACGTTCGGAGAGCTGCGCGCCAACTCACCGACCGAGATCGCCGTCGCCGCTCTGGCGGGAAGCCGCACGGCCTTCAACCTCGTCCGCCGCGGCGTGGCGACGATCCTCTACCTGCACCGGCAGATGACGGCGTCCATCCAGGCGCGCGCCGGCCGTGGGCGCGTCTCGACCGCCGACTCCGCGCGCCGGATCTTCCCGCTCGCGGTCGAACGGGTGCGGCTCGATCGGCCCGCGGAGACGGAAGGAGACGTCTCGCTGCTGATCGGGCCGACGTTCGCCGGGCGCGACGCCGGCCGTCTGTTCTCCGAGGAGCTCTTCGCGGAGCTCGGAAAGGTCGACGCCGAATGAGATTCCAGAATCGCACCGTCCTCGTCACCGGCGCCGGCCGCGGCATCGGCCGCTCGATCGCGTTGCGCTTTGCCGAGGAGGGCGCGCGCGTCGCGCTCGTCGCGCGCACGGCAGCCGAGATCGAGGAGACCGCGCGGCTGATCGGGGCGGCGGGCGGAAGGAGCCTCGCCCTTCCCGCCGACATCACCGATCCGGGCACTGCGGAGAACTGCGTCGCACGCACGGAACGCGGGCTCGGCCCCATCGACATCCTCGTGAACAATGCGGGCCTCTTCCTCTGGCGGCCGTTCCTCAAGCTCTCGCCCGAGGACTGGGACCGCGTCATCGTGACGAACCTGACGGGCGCGGCGTCCTTCTGCCGCGCGGTTCTCGCCGGCATGGTCGAGCGCCGGCGGGGACGGATCGTCAACGTGTCCTCGATCCACGGCATGCGCGGCGACGCGAACGTCGTCGCCCAGAGCGCGGCGAAGTTCGGCCTGATCGGAATGACCCAGGCCCTGGCGCGCGAGTTCCGCGCCCACAACATCGCCGTCAACGCGGTCTGCCCTGGCGCGGTCGAGAACAAGAAGGACGAAGGCGCCGCGGAGCACGTCGAGCCGCTTGCCGAAAAGCTCTGGCCTCGCGACGTCGCCAAAGCCGTCCTCTTCCTCGCCTCCGACGACGCCGCCGGCATCACGGGCTCCGCCCTCGAGATCTTCGGCGGAACCCACCTGGTCATCCAGCCGTAGCCGGGGTCTGACCCCCGCAGGGGGTCTGACCCCATTGGTAGTCTGTAGGTATCCAGAGACCCGCGGCCAGGACTAGAATTCCCGGCATGAGGCTCCCGGAGGCCCTGAAGTTGACCTACGAGGATTATGTCGTC
The DNA here is from genome assembly GCA_041483715.1 of Thermoanaerobaculia bacterium. Classification (GTDB taxonomy): domain Bacteria; phylum Acidobacteriota; class Thermoanaerobaculia; order UBA5066; family Gp7-AA6; genus DAHUXD01. The sequence goes on along the minus strand of JBGPGG010000025.1, from coordinate 16,464 downwards.
CTCCCAGAGGACCGCCGGTACGAGGTCGTCGACGGTGACCTCTTCGCAATGCCGAGCCAGACGCCGTTTCACCAGACCGTTCTCTTACGCGTGACTCTCCTGCTGGACGACTTTGTCGAGGCAAGGCACCTGGGAGTCGTTCTTCACGGGCCCGTTGATGTCTTACTCTCCCGTTACGACGTGGTTCAGCCGGACGCCCTGTACGTCTCGGCGGAGCGGCGATCGATCCTTGCCGAGAAGTACGTCGCCGGGCCACCCGACCTGATCATCGAGGTGCTGCTGCCAGAGTCCGAGAATCACGACCGGGTTGCCAAGGCAGAGCGCTACGCCGCCTTTGGCGTGAGCGAAATGTGGCTCGTTAACCCCGCCGCGAAAACGATAGAGGTACTCGTCAACATTGCCCAGAGCTTTTTTCGCGAGGGGCTCTACGGCGAGGCGGACACGGCTCGCTCGACCGTGCTCCCGGGGCTCGAATTCTCCGTCGCCCCCCTCTTTGATCCCATCCTTGTGGACCTCGCGACAATAGATATGCAGGGGCCCGAGGGAAGGATTGGGATTCCAGGTATGAGCGTGCCGGCCGCGCTGAAGTTCACGTACGAGGACTACGCCCTCCTCCCCGAGGACCGCCGTTACGAGGTCATCGATGGGGAGGTGTTCGTGACGCCCTCACCGACGCTCCGGCATCAGCTCGTCAAGATGCGGCTCGTCCGAATTCTGGAAGACTTCGTTCGGCACGGTGGCTCCGGAACGGTGGTGGACGCTCCCTTCGACGTCGTTCTCTCCCAGCACGACGTCGTTCAGCCGGATATCCTCTTCGTCTCTCGAAAGAGAGAGGCCCTCCTCGGCGAGAGGTACGCAGACGGTGCACCCGACCTCGTGGTTGAGGTCCTCTCCCCGTCGACAGAAACCCGCGACCGTGTGGCCAAGGCAAAGCGCTATTCGAGCTTCGGAGTCGGGGAGATGTGGCTGGTGGACCCGGCGGCCAACACCGTAGAGGTTTTCGTCAATTCCGAGGCGGGGTTCCGCCGCGACGCCCTCTATGGCGAGATGGACACGGTCCGATCGATCCTCCTCGCCGGCCTCGAATTTCCCGCCGCGCCCCTCTTTCGGCCGATCGGCACCTGATTTCCCCAAAACCCCTCATTCGCATTTCTGGCAGTGCTCGCCGCGCCGCTGCTAGCCGAGACGCCTGCCTCGACGCCGACCTTTGGTAGCGTCGCCCCACCCGCCGGAAGAGAGCCGTCCTCTCGGAGGAAACGGCGCAGTCTCGTGACATCTGATGCGAGCAGATGTAGCATCACCACATCATGCCTCGCACGACGGTCGACATCGACGGGCCGGTGCTCGAGGACTTGAAGCGGATCCAGAAGCGCGAGGGCAAGAGCCTGGGACGGACAGCGTCGGATCTCCTGGCGGAAGCGATCTCGCGCTACGGCTCGGGGCGCAGGAAACCCGCGAAGTTTGACTGGATCTCTCGCCCCATGAAGGCGCGCGTGGATCTCGAAGACAAGGAAGCGGTGCGCGCGGCCGCAGACCTCGGGCTGCTGCCGCATCTGCCGAAGTCTCGGTCTTGAGCTACGCGGTCGACGTCAACGTCCTGCTCTACGCGTCGGATGCGGCGAGCCCGTTCTCAAAGACGGCGCGGGCCTTTCTCGAGGAATGCGCCTCCGGCCCCGAGGTGCTCTGCGTGGCCTGGCCCACGGTCGCGAGCTATCTGCGGCTAGCTACCCACCCCGCGATTTTCGCGAAGCCGCTCTCGCCGGAGGAGGCGGAGCGCAACGTCGAATCGCTCCTCGGCCTGCCACACGTGCGGGTCCTCTCGGAGCAGGAAGGCTTCTGGGACGTCTATCGCGGCGTCACGCGAGGTCTGGCGGTGCGCGGCAACGACGTTCCCGACGCGCATCTGGCTACGCTGCTGCGGCAGCACGATGTTCCGACGCTCCACACGAACGACCGCGACTTCCTCAAGTTCGAGTTTCTGAAGGTCCGGAACCCCTTCGAAGAAAAGCGGAGTTAGGGCGCGGTCGCGGCGTATCTGAGGATCGTTCCCTTCGGCCCGACGGCCCAGCCGGTGCGGGCGTCGGAGAAGGCGACGGCGTTTACGGGAGTGTCGCCGAGCGGCGACCAGGTGCGGCCGGCGTCGCGGGTGACGGCCTCGCCGGCGAGGCCGACGGCGGCGAGCTCGTCCCTCGCTCCCGGGACGGGCACGACCGCGGAGTAGAAGCCCGTCGCCGACAAAGGCGCGGGAGTCCACGTGGCACCGCCGTCGTCGGTGCGAATGCCGTTTAAACCGCCGAAGGCGGGCTGCTTGTAGTCGCCACCCGCGGCAAAGCCGCGCCGGGCGTCGAGGAAGGCGACCGAGAAGAGCCCTGACGACGCGTTGCCCGCGGGCGCGGGAGTCTCGGCAGCCGTCCAGCTACGGCCGCGGTCCCTCGTATGGAAGACGCGCGCGACCTTCGCACCTCCCGTGACAAACCAGGCGTCCGTGCCTCCCTTCAGCGCAAAGAGACACGTCCCGCTCGCGGCGAATGCGCCTTCGCCGGGCAGGGCCTCGGGCATCGCGAGGCCTTCCGGCGCAGCCCACGTCGTGCCGCCATCCTGCGTGACGCGCATGGCGAAGCGGCCGTCGACCGGGTCGCCCATCACGATTCCGCTCTTCGCGTCCCAGAACGCGATCGCGTCGTAGAACCCGTCCCTGTCCGGGTTGGTGTGGACGAGCGCCCACGTGGTCCCGGCGTCGGTCGAGCGGTAGATGCGGGCGGCGTCGCCGGTCCCGGCGCTCATGAGGACCACCGTGTTCGCGTCGAGCGCTTCGATGTCGCGAAAGTCGAGCGCCTCGCCGCCCGGCACCGTCACCTTCTTCCAATGCTCGCCGTCTTTCGTGCGGAGGACCGTGCCGCCGGCGCCGCTCGCCCAGGCGTGGGTCGCGTAGAGGACCGCGAGGCCGCGCAGCTCCGCGGTCGAGCCGCTCGGCTGGGGGATCCATGCGGAAGGCGCGACGACAAGTAGCGCCGCGATTAGAGAGGCCCCCCTCACCCGCCCTCTCCCCCCTCACGGGTGGAGAGGGAATCTTGAGGAGCCAGTGCGGCTAGAGTCCCCCTCACCCGGCGGGAGAGGGTCGGAGTGAGGGGTGTCCTCACCGTCACTTCTGCCAGAACATGCGGACGGAGACGAGAATCAGAAACCCCGCGAACATCCGCCGCAGCGTGAGGTCCGACACGGGTTGGACCAGCCGCGCGCCGACGTAGGCGCCGAGGAAGAGCCCCGCGGCGATGAGCGCGGCGTAGCCGACGTTGAGGTTCCCGTTCTTCCAGTAGACCCACGCGGAGAGCGCGCCCACCGGAAGCAGGAGGGCCCCGAGCGACGTGCCGACGGCGGCGTGCTGCGAGAGACCGTAGAAGAAGACGAGCGCCGGCACGATGATCAGGCCGCCGCCGATGCCGAACATGCCGGCCAAGATCCCTGCGGCGAGGCCGATCGCGAGCAGGCCGGCGAGCTGCATCGTCAGGCCTGCCTGCCGCCCCCGGAGAGCGCGAGGCCCGTCTCGCGAGCATCGGCTCCCCCGCGGATGAGGATCGCTTCGTCGGGGGCGTTCGTCGTGATCGAGGCCACCCCCGAAAGGAACAGCTTGCGGATCTCGTCCGCGTCGTCGACGGTCCAGGGGTGAACCGAGAGCCCGGCCGCCGCGGCCTGCGCGAGCAGCGCCGGCGAGACGAGGTCTTTCTTGGGACCGATGGCATCGACGGGCGGAAAGAGGGGCGTCGGCTGCGCCGGCGAGGGCAGCGCGACCGGATGGTCGAACAGAAAGCTCGTCGCGATCTCGGGCCCGGCCTCGTGCATGCGCTTCAGAAACTCCGCGTCGAAGGAGGCGACCAGGCAACGGTCGGCGAGGCCAAACACGCTCGCGAGCTTCGCCACGCGGCGCGCCATCGTGCCTTGCTGCATGCCCGCCCCACTCTTGACCTCGACCACGTACCGCAGGTCGCGCCCGTAGCGGTGGAACACCTGCTCGAGCCGCGGGATCCTGTATTCGCCGAACTCGGAGGGAATCGAGAGCCGCTCGAGCTCGCGCCAGGTGAAGCTGCGGACGGGTATGCGCTGCGTGCCGAGGACGACGTCTTCATCGTGGAAGAGGACCGCTTCGCCGTCGCGCGTCTGGCGTACGTCGAACTCGACGGCGTCCACGCGGAAGCTCTCGGCGAAGTCGAGGCTCTCGATCGTGTTCTCGCGCGCACGGCGGGGTGCGCCGCGGTGGCCGACGATCCAGGTGCCGTGCGGCTCTTTCCACCGGTTCATGTGGGCCACATTATGTACGAGGGGCGGCCGTTGTGATCTCGCGGAGAATCGAGGAAAGGGCCGCGTCCGGGTCGGGCGCCGCCGTCACCGGACGGCCGATCACGAGGAGGTCCGCGCCCCCGGCGATCGCCGAAGCCGGCGTCGCGATGCGCTTCTGGTCCTGGACGTCGGCGCCCGCCGGACGAATCCCCGGCACGACCGTGAAGAAGTCCGGCCCGCACGCGTCCCGAATCGCGGCCAGGTCGGTGGCCGAGCAGACGACGCCGTCGAGCCCGCAGTCCTTCGCGAGGAGTGCGAGCCGGCGCGCAATGCCCTCGGGGTGCCCCGCCATGGGAAGGTCCGCGAGCGCCCGCGTGTCGATCGAGGTCAAGAGCGTCACCGCGATCAGCCGCGAGAGGCCCGCCCTCCCGGCCGCCTCGCGCGCGGATTCGAGCATCGCCCGCCCGCCCGCGGCATGCACGTTGACCATCGAGGCCCCGGAGCGCGCGGCCGACGTCACGGCGCCGGCGACCGTCGCCGGAATGTCGTGGAACTTGAGATCGAGAAATATCTTCGCGCCCCCCGCGGAGGCCGCGACATCCGCGACGAGCGAGGGGCCCTCGGCGACGAAGGCCTCGAGGCCGACTTTCATCCAGCCGACGCGCCCGGCGAACCTTCGCGCCGCCGCGAGGACTTCGGCGCGCGTTCCGAAATCGAGAGCGATGCAGACCCGCTCGCCGCTCGTCATACTTTCACCGTTCAACCCTCGGCCCCCGCTTCCCCGCCGACCTTGCCCGCGCGGTGGGCGCGGCCGACGAGATCGGCGACGGTCGTCTTCCTCGCTTCGCAGTGGGCGGCGAGCTCCCGGACGAGACGGCCCGAAACGCCCGGATCCTTGAAGTTCGCCGTGCCGACCTGGACGGCCGTCGCGCCCGCGGCCAGGAACTCCAGCACGTCGGAGAGCTCCGCGATCCCGCCGATTCCCATCAGCGGCACGCCCGGAAGCGCCTTCGCCACCTGGTAGACCATGCGCACGGCGAGCGGCCGGATGGCCGGCCCCGAAAGGCCGCCGGTGCCGAACGAGATGCGCGGCTTCGCCGTTTCGGGATCGATCGCCATGCCGACGAACGTGTTCACGAGCGACAGGATGTCGGCGCCGGCCTCGTGCGCCGCCCGCGCGGACTCGATGAGGTCGGGCGCGTTGGGCGAAAGCTTGACGATGAGCGGCCGCTTCGTCGCCGCGCGCACCTTCGCAACGAGCGCGTGCGTGAGCGGCGGCGAGTTGCCGAAGAGCATTCCGCCCTGGCGGACGTTCGGGCAGGAGATGTTGAGCTCGACCGCGGCGATCCCTTCCGCGCCCTCGAGCGCGCGCACGACGGTGACGTAGTCGTCCTCGAGGTCGCCCCAGACGTTGGCGATGACCGTCGCGCCGAGCGCGCGCAGGTTCGGCAGCTTTTCCGAGAGGAACGCGTCGATGCCCACGTTCTGCAACCCGATCGCGTTCAGCATGCCCGCGGGTGTCTCGCAGATGCGCGGCGGCGGATTCCCGGCGTGCGGCTTCAACGAAAGCCCCTTGGTGCACAGGCCGCCGAGCGAGGCCAGATTCACGAAATCGGTGAACTCGAGGCCGTAGCCGAACGTCCCCGAGGCCGTCGTGATCGGGTTTGCGAGCGCGAGCGGCCCGAGTCGCACGGCGAGGGGGGTCATGAGGGGCACCCGGTCTTCCTCACCACTTGATCTTCTCCGGGGCGAGGATCGGCCCCTCGCTGCACGACACGATGAACTGCTTGTCGGTTCCCGGGATGACGCAGCCGAGGCATGCACCGAAGCCGCAGCCCATCTCGGCCTCGGTCGAGAACTCCGACGGGATGCCGGCCGGCCCGACGACCTTCGCGAGCGCCGCTAACATCGGCATCGGGCCGCAGGCGAACACGCGCGCGTACGCCGCGCCGCCGTCAAGCCGCCGCGAAAGCGTCTGCGTGACGAACCCCTTCTCCCCGAGCGATCCGTCGTCGGTCGAGAGGATGGTCTCGCCCGTCACGGCGCCGGAAAAGCGCGACTCGAGCGCGAGCTCCCGCGCGTTGCGGCCGCCGAAGTAGAAGTCGCTGGCGACGCCGGCGTTCGAGAGGGCCTTCAAGAGCATCGGGAAGGGCGCCGCTCCGATGCCGCCCGCCACGATCGCCACCCGCGCGCCGGGCGGAAGGTCCGAGACCGTGAACGTGTTGCCGAGCGGCCCCAGCAGACGCACCGCCGAGCCCTCGGGCAACTCCTCGAGCGCGGCCGTCCCGCGGCCGATCGTCTTCAGCAGAAACTCGACCGTGCCCGCCGCCGGGTCCGCGTCGGCGACCGAGTAGGCGCGCCGCAGGTACGGACGGATCCGGTCGGGGACATCCACCATGGCGAACTGCCCGGCGCGGGTCGCGCCGGCGAGGGCGGGACAGTGGAAGGTGACGGAGAAAAGGCCGGGCGAGAAGATCTGCCTTCTGAGGAGCGTCGCTCGGTGGTCGGCCTTCACCGAGGGCGAATTCTATGCGAGTCTGGTGTCGGGAAGGTCAGGCCTCGGCGATCGTCAGCTCGACGACGTCCTCCCCCACTCGCCGGGACTTGCCGAAGCACTTCTCGCAAAGCAGCCTGCCCTCCGACGCCTCGGCCGCGGGCCGCGCGTAACTGCCGCACCCGTGGCACCGGCGCAGGGCGCGGTGATGGGCGTTCACGTCCGCAGCCACCGGGGTTACCCGTTTGATCATTCCACTCTCCTTTCGATACACGATGGATGAAGCACGACCCGTACCCGAACCGCAAACGCTCACAGCGCGCCGCTTGCGCGCGCCGGCCCACCCGAACGGTGTCGCCAACGCGACGGAAAGAGTCCTTTTGTGAGGTCGTAAAACTCTAAAACTGGCTGACCCGGTCGAGGGCCTTCCGGACGTGCGACGCCTGCGGAAGGATGAAGTCCTCGACCCGGGGCTGATAGGCAACGAACGTATCCGTCGCCGCCACGCGCTCGACCGGAGCATCCAGATACGAAAAGAGCTCGGAAGAGATTCGGGCGGCGATCTCCGCGCCGTACCCCCAAGACATCGTATCCTCATAGACGACCAGCGCGCGCGAAGTTTTGCGCACCGAGGCGGCGATCGCCTCCCAGTCGTAGGGGTTCAGGCTGCGCAAGTCCAAGATCTCGACCGACTTACCGGTCTCTTCGGTGAACGCCCTGGCCGCCTGGCAGGAGCGGTAGACCGTCGCGCCGTACGTCACGATCGTGACGTCCGCGCCCTCCTGGACGACCGCGGCCTTGCCGAACGGCACCATGTAGTCCGGGCCCGGGTACGCGCCCTTGTTGTGCGTCTGGCGATAGAGGTGCTTGTGCTCGAGGAAAAGAACGGGATCGTCGCAGCGGATCGCCGTGCGCAGGAGGCCGTTCGCGTCGAGGGCATTCGAGGGCATGACGACGCGCAGCCCCGGGATCTGCGTCATGAGCACGGCGCCCGACTGCGAGTGGAACACGGCGCCGCCGCCGATGTACCCGCCGATCGCAACCCGCACGACGACGGGGCACGAAAAAGTGTTTCCCGAGCGCCAGCGCATGTTGGAGAGCTCGTTGCGGATCTGCATGTACGCCGGCCAGATGTAGTCGTAGAACTGGATCTCGACGATCGGCTTCAATCCCCGCACGGCCATGCCGATCGCGCGGCCGACGATGTTCGCCTCGGCCAGGGGCGAGTTGAACACGCGGTCGCCGCCGTAGAGGCGCTGCAGGCCCGCGGTCACCTTGAACACTCCCCCCTTGCCCTTGCACTCGGCGAGCACCGCGTCTCGCGAGGCGTCGGCGACGTCCTCGCCGAACAGGACGATGCGCGGGTCGCGCTTCATCTCGTCGCGCATGCAGGCGTTGAGCAAATCCACCATCGTCGTCGGCGTCGCGCCCTCGGGCGTCGAGGGCGCGGTCGCGAAGGCCGCGCTCGTGGGATCCACTTCAGGCGAGTAAACGAAGTCGTAGGCCGACTCGGGCTCGGGCAGCGCCGCTGCCAGCGCGCGGTCGGCCGCGTCGTTGACCTCGGCTTCCACTTCTGCGTGGAGCTTCTCGAACTCTGCCTCGCCGAGGACCCCCTGCTCGAGGAGCAGGCGCGAGAGCCGGCGCAGCGGGTCTTTCTCGGCCTCGCGCTCGCGCTCCTCCTTCGGCCGATAGTTCGCCTCGTCGTCCGAGAGCGAGTGGCTGTAGGGGCGGATGACGCGCGCGTGCACGAGGGCGGGGCCCATGCGCGTGCGGCAGTACTCGGCGGCGTAGCGCAGCGCGTCGTAGGACTCGAGGAAATCGGTCCCGTCGGCTTCCGCGACGAAGAGATTCGGGAAGGAGCGCACGAGCTTCGAGATCGAGCCGCCGGGCGTGTTGACCTCGACCGGGACCGAGATCGCGTAGCCGTTGTCCTGGATGAGAAAGAGGACCGGCAGCTTCAGGTTGCTCGCCGACGAGAGCGCCTCCCAGAATTCCCCTTCCGAGGTCTGGCCTTCCCCGCCCGAGACGTAGACCACCTCGTCGCGATGGAACGCGCCGTTGCCGGCGAGCTCCGCGATCCGGCTCATCCGCCAGCCCGCTTCCGCAGCGCCGACGGCGTGGAGGAACTGGGTCCCGGTGCAGGAGGACTTCGAGATGATGTTCAGCCGCTTGTGGCCCCAGTGGGATGGCATCTGGCGTCCGGCGGAGGCCGGATCGTCCTTCGCCCCGACCGACTGGAGAAACATCTCGTAGGGGGTTACACCGAGCTGGAGGATCAAAGCGCGGTCGCGGTAGTAGCAGTTGAACCAGTCGTAGCCCGGCTTCAAAATCATGCCGGCCGCCGTCGTGACGGCTTCGTGGCCCACGCTGTTGATTTGAAAGTAGATCTTGTTCTGACGCTTGAGCTGGATTTCCTTGTCGTCGACCTTGCGGGAGAGGTAGATGTTGCGGTAGGCGGCGACGAGCGTGCCCCGATCGAGCCCGTGGTAGTTGTCGGTTCGAACCTCGGTCGCCATCTCAGGGCGAATATACCTAAAAGAGCTTTACCAGGCCCCACAGCTCCAGGGCCGCGAGGCCCAGGGTGATGACGAGGAACAGGACCGCTTTCAGGTCCGGCCTCGGGCTCGAATGCAGATCTTCCATGGCTACGCTCTTTTGGGAAGCAGAACTCATGCCACCCACGAGAGTTACGAGGCGGACAGGCGAAACGTTTACGGCCCGTCCTTGTTATGCTCCTCGACCGATGACCGTGGAGGAGAGAATTCCGCCTTTTCCGTCACTTCGGGTGCGCCCGGCCGCCCCGGACATCTCGTCCATAGACCCGCGGCTCGACCTCGAGACGGAGATCCGGGCCCTCAAGAGACAAAAAAAAGCGGTTCTCCTGGCCCACTACTACCAAGAAGAGGCCATCCAGGACCTCGCGGACTTCATCGGTGACTCCCTCGATCTGGCCCGCAGAGCGCAGGCGAGCGAGGCGTCCATCATCGCCTTCGCCGGCGTGCGGTTCATGGCGGAGACGGCCAAGATCTTGAATCCGAACCGGAAAGTCGTACTGCCGGACTACGAGGCCGGCTGCTCGCTGGAGGACTCCTGTCCGCCCGAGGCGTTCCGGGCCTGGCGCGAGGAGCACCCCGGCGCGGTTTCCCTGACCTACATCAACTGTTCGGCCGCCGTGAAGTCGCTGTCGGACATCATCGTCACCTCCTCGAACGCCGAGAAGATCGTCCGCTCCGTCTTGCCGGACAAGGAGATCCTCTTCGCTCCGGACCGGCACCTCGGGGCGTTCCTGTCGAAGACGCTCAGGCGCCCGATGACGCTCTGGCCGGGGGCCTGCATCGTGCACGAGCAGTTTTCCGAGCGCGAGATCGTCCGGCTGAAGGTCCAATACCCCGACGCGAAGCTCGCCGCCCACCCCGAGTGCCCCGAGCCGATCCTCGCGCACGCCGACCACGTCGGCTCGACGCGCTCGATCCTGAACTACGTCACGACCGCGCCGGGCAAGACGTTCCTGATCGCGACCGAGGAAGGGATCATCCACCAGATGAAAAAGCTCGCGCCCGATCGCGAGTTCATCCCGGTCCCTCCCGACAACGGCTGTCGTTGCAACGAGTGCCCGTTCATGAAGCTCAACACCCTCGAAAAGCTCTACCTCTGCCTGCGCGACGAGCGGCCGGAGATCGTACTGCCGGAAGAGATGCGCCTGGCGGCGGAAAAGCCGCTGCTGCGCATGCTCGAGCTGTCGTGAGCGCGTGAATGAGCTCGAGGGTGCGGAGCTCGACGAGCGCCTGCGCGCATTCCTGTCCGAGGACGTCGGCCGGATCGACATGACCACCGAGACGACCGTCCCGCCCGGCACGCGTACGCGGGGCGAGCTCGTCACCAAGTCCGAGTGTGTCGTCTCCGGGTTGCCGGTGGCGCGGCGCGTGTTCGAGCTGCTGGATCCGGATCTCGCCTGGGAGGAGGCGGCGGCGGCCGGCGCAAAGGTCGCCCCCGCGACGCCGCTCGCATACCTCTCGGGCCGCGCGCGCGCGATCCTGACGGCCGAGCGCGTGGCGCTCAATCTCCTGCAGCGCATGTGCGGCATCGCGACCGCGACGCGCCGGTTCGTGGAGGCGGTGGACGGCACCGGCTGCCGGGTCCTCGACACGCGCAAGACCGCGCCGGGCCTGCGCCCCTTCGACCGGCAGGCCGTGTGCGACGGCGGCGGCGTGAACCACCGGTACGATCTGACCGAGATGGTCCTCATCAAGGACAACCACCGGAGGCTCGCGGGCGGCGTTGCGCGCGCGGTCGCGGCCGCCCGTTCGGGCGCGCCCGGAACGCCCATCGAGGTCGAGGTCGAATCCGAGGCCGAGCTCTCGGAAGCGATCGCGGCCGGCGCCGACCGGATTTTGATCGACAACCAGTCTCCCGAGACCGTCGCCCGCTGGTGCGCGATCGCGCGGAAGGAAAAGACACCTCCGTTTCTGGAGGCCTCCGGCAACATGCGCCTCGATACGGTGCGCGCCTACGCGCTCGCGGGCGCGGACGCCGTCTCCGTCGGCGCGCTCACCCACTCGGTCGCGGCGGCTGACGTCGCGCTCGAGCTCTTCACGGCATGAGCGCCGAATCGACCGACGTCCTCATCCTCGGCACGGGAGTGGCCGGATGCGCGGCGGCGCTCGCGGCCGCGCGCGAGGGCGCATCGGTCACGCTCGTGACGCGGGCCGAGGAGGCGCGCGAGTCGAACACCTACTACGCGCAGGGCGGCATCGTCGCCCGGCCGCCGGGCGACACGCCCGAGCAGCTCGCCGCCGACATCGCGCGCGCGGGCGACGGGCTCTGCTCGCCCGAGGCGGTCGCGCTCATCTCCCGCGAGGGCCCGGACCTCGTCCAGTCGCTCCTTGTCGAGGAGCTCGCACTGCCCTTCGACCGCGACGGGGCGGGCTTCCACTGGACGCTCGAGGGGGCGCACTCGGTGCCCCGGGTCCTCCACGTCAAGGATGCGACAGGCGCTCCCATCGAGCGCGCGCTGATCGAGGCGTGCCGCAAGGAGAAGAACGTCCGCTGGCTCCTCCAGTCGACGGCGGTGGATCTGCTCACGCTCTCGCATGACTCGACCGATCCCGCCGACCGGTACTACGCGCCAGCCGTCATCGGCGCGCACCTGCTCACGCGCAACGGCAACGGCGTCACGCCTCACCTCGCGCGCGAGACGATCCTCGCGACGGGCGGCCTCGGCCAGGTCTATCTGCACACGACCAATCCTTCCGGCGCCCGTGGAGACGGCTTCGCGATGGCGCGGCGCGCCGGCGCGCGGCTCTTGAACCTCGAGTACGTCCAGTTCCACCCGACCGCGCTCGTGTATCCCAAGGGACGCCTGCTTCTGACGGAGGCGCTGCGCGGCGAGGGCGCCCGCATCACGGACGTCTCGGGAAAGCCGTTCCTCGAGGAGTTTCACCCCGACGGGGAGCTCGCGCCCCGCGACGTCGTCGCGCGCGCCATCCACCAGCGCATGCTCGAGAAGGACGAGCCGCATGTCCTTCTCGACATCTCGTACAAACCGGCGGAATGGATCCGCGGCCGGTTCCCGGAGCTCGTCGAGCGCTGCCTCGAGCATGGCTTCGACCTGACGGCCGGGCCCGTTCCCGTCGTCCCCGCGGCCCACTACGCGTGCGGCGGTGTGGCGGTCGACGGCAACGGGCGCACGACACTCGGCCACCTGCGCGCGGTCGGCGAGGTCTCCTGCACGGGCGTCCACGGCGCCAACCGCCTCGCCTCGACGTCGCTGCTCGAGGGGCTCCTCTGGGGCTGGAAGGCCGGCAAGGCCGCCGCCCGCGAGGCCGCGCGCAAGACCGGCCGGCCCCTGCCGCAGGTGCGCCCCTGGGAGCCCGAGCACGAGCCGGTGGACCCGGCCCTCATCGCGCAGGACTGGATGGTCGTCCGGCATACGATGTGGAACTACGTCGGGCTGCTCCGGTCGGAACGGCGGCTCGATCGGGCCGGCCGCATCCTCGGCGAGCTCAAGGACGAAATCGAGAACTTCTACCGCCGCGGCACCATGTCGGACGCCCTCCTCGGCCTTCGCAACGGCGTCCAGACGGCGCTGGCCATCCACCGCGCGGCCGCCGACAACCCCGTTTCGCGGGGGTGTCACTACAGGGTCGATGGGTAGAACCCTCTGCGTTATAGTCCGCCTCCTATGAGCGTTCTTTACCTCGCCTTCGAGACCAACGAGCGGCAGAACCGGCTGGTCAAGCTGCAGAAGAGCGGCGCCCACATCGTGGTCGCCGAGCCCCGCTGGCCCGGGTTTTTCGAGCTCGCCAAGCGCGAGAAACCGTTTGCGATCGCGATCGACTTCTCCAGCGCCCCGTCCCATGCCCTCGAGACCGCCGACTACCTGTCCAAGGCCAAGGAGACGAAGGAGGCCGCGCTGTTCCTCCTGCGAGTCCAGGCCGACCGGCTGGAGGGCGTGCAGAAGCGGCTGCCCAACGCCATCGTCGTGACCGAATCGGCGCTCTCGGCCCGCCTCGCCCAGATGGAGCAGGAGGCCGAGGCCCGGGCCCGCCAGAAGAAGGAAGCGGCCTCGCAGGCGAAGAAGGTGGCGCGCGCCGCCGCCAGGGCTGCCGCCGGCCTCGACAAGGGCAAGCCCGCGCCGGCCCCGGCCAAGGCGAAGCCCCCCGCCAAAGCGGCGCCCGCTCCCGCACCGAAGACGAAAGCGGCGAAGAAGCCCGCGGCTCCCGCGCGCAAGCCGCAGCCCAGGAAAAAGAAATAACGAAAAGCGAGGAGACGAGGATGCCTACCGGATTCACGCGGGAGGAGTTGCGGTCCTACGCCCGCGGCAAGCGCGCCGAGTACGAAAGCGTTCTCGAGAAGATCGTCGAGATTCCGTCGGTCTCGGTCGAGCCCGAGCGCAAGCCCGACACGCGGCGCGCTGCCGAGTACGCCGTTTCGCTGCTGAAGTCTTTCGGCGCCACGGCGAAGCTCTACGAGACGAAGGGGCATCCCATCGTGCACGGCCGCTTCGACCGCGACCCGAAGGACCCGACCGTCACGATCTACAACCACCTCGACGTGCAGCCGGCCGAGGGGCCGGACTGGAGGACGGCGCCGTTCGAATTCGTGCGCGACGGCGACCGCTACCTCGGCCGCGGCACGACCGACGACAAGGGCCCGGCGATCACGGCGCTCTTTGGCGCGCGCTACGCGTTCGAGCAGAAGGTCCCGGTCAACATCCACTTGCTCTGGGAGCTCGAGGAGGAGATCGGCAGCCCGAACTTCGAAACGACCATCCGGGCGCACGCCGGCGACTTCGCCACCGACTCGGTCGTCGTCTCGGACACGGTCTGGGTCTCCCGCTCGCGGCCGGCCTGCCCGGCGGGCCTGCGGGGGCTCCAGGGCTTCCGCTTCGAGCTGCAGACGGGTGAGACCGACCAGCACTCCGGCACGGCGGGCGGCGCGGCGCGAAACCCGGTCACGGAGATCTGCGCGCTCATCGCAGAATGCGTGGACGGGAAGACCGGCCGCGTCAAGATCCCCGGCTTCTACTCCGACGTCGTGGCGCCGACGAAAAAGGAGCTCGAGGACCTGAAGAAGTGCGGGTTCACGGTGAAGGACTTCAAGAAGGACCACCTCTTCCGTTCGCTGCGCGTCAACGACGCGCTCGAGGTGATGAAGCGCATCTGGATGATGCCGACCTTCGAGGTCCACGGCATCGCCGGCGGCTACCAGGGGCCGGGCGTCAAGACGATCATCCCGCCCAAGGCGACGGCGATCGTGTCCTGCCGGCTGGTGCCCGACATGAACCCGAAAAGAATCGTGAAGCTCGTCAAGGACTTCGTGAAGGAGAGGAACCCCGACGTGAAGGTCTCGGCCGAGCACGAGCTTTCGGCCTACCAGGGCAAGACGACGGGCCCGTACGCGGACGCGATCCGCGGCGCGATGAAGTTCGCCTTCGGTAAGGAGCCAGTCTTCGTGCGCGAGGGCGGCTCGATCGGCGCCGTCCTCTCGATGGAGAGGGTGTTGAAGAGCCCGGTGTTCTTCCTCGGGCTCTCCCTGCCCGAGCACGGCTACCACGCGCCCAACGAGAACTTCGACTGGCCGCAGGCCGAGGGCGGGATGGCGGCGTTTGCCGACTACTTCCGGCGGCTCGGCGAATTGAAGAATTGATTTCGGATTTCGGATTTCGGAATTCGGATTTGAAGCTCGGGCGACTGCTTCTCTTCGCCCTGGTTCTCGCGGGCCTGGCGCCGGGCGCCGTTCGTGCGGCGGACGCGAGGCCGGCCGATGCGCTCTCGACGCAGCTCGAGCGCATTTTCGCGAAGAAGGACTTCGAGCCGAAGAAGTTCGGCCCCTCGAGCTGGATGGACGAAAGCCGCGCATACACGACGGTCGAGCCCTCGGCGGCGGACCCCGAGGCGAAGGACATCGTCCGCTACGACACCGCGAGCGGCGCGCGCCGCGTGCTCGTCGCGGCCTCCGCGCTCGTGCCCGCCCCGGGGCAGAAGCCGCTCACGATCGACGACTACGCGTGGTCGAAAGACGGAAAGCGCCTGCTCCTCTTCGCGAACACGAAGAAAGTCTGGCGCCGCAACACGCGCGGCGACTACTGGGTGCTCGAGCTTTCTACGGCCAAGCTGCAGAAGCTCGGCGCGGGCGGCCCCGAATCCTCGCTGATGTTCGCCAAGTTCTCGCCGGACGGCGGTCGCGCGGCCTACGTGCGCGCGAACGATCTCTGGGTCGAGGATGTCGCCTCGGGCAAGGTCACGCGGCTGACGTCGGACGGCTCGGCCACGATCGTCAACGGGACGTCCGACTGGGTCTATGAAGAGGAGTTCGCCGTCCGCGACGGCTTCCGCTGGAGCCCGGACGGCAAAAGCATCGCCTACTGGCACTTCGACACCGGTAACGTCGGAAAGTTTTCGCTCATCAACGACACCGACACCACGTATCCCGTCGTGACGCAGATCCAGTACCCCACGGCCGGCACGACCAACCCGGCCGTGCGGATCGAGGTCGTCCCCGCTTCCGGTGGACCCGCGAAGGGCATCTCGCTGCCCGGGCATTCGCGCGACACCTACCTCCCCCGCATGGAGTGGGCCGAGGGCCCGACCGAGGTCCTGCTCCAGCAGATGAACCGGCTGCAGAACACGAACGACGTCTGGCTGGCGGATCCGAAGTCGGGCCTCGCGCGCAAGATTTTCCGCGACGAGGACAAGGCGTGGCTGGACGTCGTCAATTCATGGCAGTGGCTGCCGGGGGGCAAGGAGCTGCTCTGGGTCAGCGAGCGCGACGGCTGGCGCCACGCCTGGGCGATCCCGCGCGAGCCCGGCGCCCCGCGGCTGCTCACGCCCGGCGCCTTCGACATCCTGACCGTCGAAGCGATCGACGAGAAGGCCGGCATCCTGTACTTCATCGCCTCGCCCGACGACGCGGTCCGGCGCTACCTCTACCGCGTGCGCCTGGACGGCAATGGCGCTCCCGAGCGCGTGACCCCCGCGAACCAGCCGGGAACGCACTCCTACGACATCGCGCCCGACGCCCGCTTCGCCCTGCACACGTACTCGACCGCCGATCGGCCGCCCGTCGTCGACCTCGTCCGGCTTCCCTCGCACCAGAGCGTGCGCATGCTCGAGTCCAACGCGGCGCTCGCGGCCGCGGTCGCGCCGATCATGGTGCCCCCGACCGAGTTCTTCCAGGTCGACATCGGCGAAGGC
>JBGPGG010000024.1:0-31368 GCA_041483715.1 Thermoanaerobaculia bacterium | reverse complement strand
GAGAGCACGGGCCGATTCTATCGGCGCCGCCTCCGCGAGCCGGAAAACTTGTCCACCCGTGCGAAGTACGCGCCAGCGCGGCGGATGGAGTCAGAAGACTCCACTATTGACAATATATATTATCATGACAAATAATACTGTCGATGGAAAAGCCTGAAGGGCCTGGAGCGGACCTCGAGAGCGTCGGCAATCAGAGGCGCGCGGGCGCTCTCCTCCACCCCTTGCGCCAGAGACTCCTGTCGCTTTCTCGGGAGCCGGCCTCCGCGAGCGAGCTCGCGAGGCGGCTGGGACTGCCGCGGCAGAGGGTGAATTACCACGTCCGAAAGCTCGAGCGCGCGGGTTTCCTCAAGCCGGCGGGAAGGGCTCGAAAGCGCAACA
Organism: Thermoanaerobaculia bacterium; assembly: GCA_041483715.1. GTDB lineage: Bacteria > Acidobacteriota > Thermoanaerobaculia > UBA5066 > Gp7-AA6 > DAHUXD01. The sequence continues at coordinate 30,990 of JBGPGG010000024.1, read as the reverse complement.
TGATCGAGCAGAGGTATGTGGCCACGGCGCGCGCCTACGTTCTTTCGCCCGGCATTCTCGGCCCGGTCGGGGCGGACTGGCGGGATATCGCCGATACGGCCTCGGCCGACTACCTCCTCGCCCTGGCCGAACAGGTCCGCTCGGACGTCGAGCGGGCGGCGGAGGAGGCGGAAACGGAGGGCAAGCGCATCACGACCCTGTCGCTCAAGTCCCAGTTTCGGTTCGAATCCCCGGGGCAGCGGGCCGACTTCGCCAATGCCGTGCGCCAGGCCGTCGTGGACGTCATCGCCCGGCATTCCTCCCCCAATCGCCTCGAGAATGGCCGCCCCGGGCGGGGCAGGCCCTTCCGGCTCGTGCTCGCCTGCTATCCGGTGCCGAGCGAAGCGGACGAGGCGCCGAAGCCGGAATGAGGACGCCCGAGGCGTTCGAAGAGAAGGAGGCAACTTGATCGGCCAGGCGATTTCGCTCGTGGGCGCGGCCCTGATCCTCGCGGCTTTCGCCGCCCAGCAGGCGGGCCGGCTCACCCCGACAGGCGCGGCCTATCTGGCGCTGAACTTCGCTGGATCGGCGATCCTGGCGTACTTCGCGATCGAGGCGAGGAGCCTGGGACTCAGCGTCCTGGAAAGCGTCTGGGCTCTGATCAGCCTCTGGTCGCTCGCACGAACGGTCTGGGTCAAGCCGGCTTCTCGGCCAGGATGAGCAGGCGTGGCGAGGCGAGACCGAACGGATCCTCGCGCGGCGAGCCGTAGAATTTGCCGACCTGGAAGCCGGCGTTTGCGAGGAGCCGGACGAGCTCGGAGAGCGTATAGACCCGCTGCGAGGCGAGCTTCGTCTCGGTCCGGCCGCCGCGCGAGAACATGAAGCGGTTCTCGATGCGTCCCGAAACCGGGTCGTAGCGCGTGTCCTCGACGAAATGGAAGCCGGCCATGTCCGCCTCCTGCCGCGGCTCGAGCCGAGGTAGGACGGATTCCGCCGTCTGGCCGTAGTCGATGGCGAAGCGCCCGCCCGGCAGCAGGGCCCGCGCGACGGCGTGAAGGAAGGCCTCGTTGCCCGCGTCGTCGAGGTAGCCGAAGCTGTTGCCGAAGCAAAACGCCGCGTCGAACTCGTCGCTCCACGGCAGGTCACGCATGTCCGCCTGCCGGAAGCGAATCGAGCCGCTACCTACCCGTCGGCCCTCTTGTGCCGCCGCCAGGAACTCCGGAGAAATGTCGACTCCGGTCATCGCACAGCCGCGCGACGCAAGCGGGATTGCCAGCCGCCCGGCGCCGCACGGGACGTCGAGGACGCGCGAGCCGGCAGAGAGGCCGAGGTGCTTCCAGAGAAACTCGACGTCCTCCGCCGTCGCTTCCTCCGGGACGACGGCTCTCCAAAAATCGACGGCGAGGCCGGAGAAGAACGTCTCGAACCAGTTCGAGGGAGCCTTCAGGAGCCGTCCTCCTTCGTCCGGGCATATATGCCGCGGTCGACGATCTCCATGCACCGGGGCGGATCCTCGATGTCCCGGAAACCCACCTTGCGGTACAGCGGGTGCGCGTCGCGCGTGAAAAGCGTCCAGCGCCGCAGATTCTGCAACTCCGGGTGTTCGCGAATCGTCTGCATGAGCCACAGGGCCAGCCCCCGGCCCCGGTGCGACTCGAGAACATACACGTCCGCCACGTAGGCAAAGGTCGCGCGGTCCGTGATGACGCGGGCAAAGCCGACCTGCCGGCCGTCTTCATAGAGACCGAAGGGCATCGAGTGGTCAATCGAGCGGTCGACGATCGACCTCGGGACCTGCGGCGCCCAGTAGGAGCTGGCGAGGAAGCGGTGGATGGACTCCCGGTCGAGCCGCTCCGGGTCAGTCGAAATCACGAATCCGCCACGCGTCCATTCCATGCCGGCCCCCGTGTTTATCCTATGCTCGGGTCAGAGCTTTCATGCGCAGCACCGTCTCGCTCCCGACCTGGCTTGCCATCCTGCTGGCCGTGCTCGCGGCCTGGGCCACGCTCGATCGCCTGCTCCTGCCGGGCGCGCGCTGGGTGCTGCGGCGGCGCGTCAACCGCGTGCTCGAAGAGCTGAACACCCGGTTGAAGATTCGGATCCAGCCCTTCAAGCTCACCAAGCGCGAGGTCCTGATCGACCGGCTCCTCTACGATCCGCAGGTCCAGCAGGCCGCGGAGGCGCACGCGCGCGACCACGACATGCCGCGCGAGGTCGCCATGCGCAGGGTCGGCTCCTACGCGCGCGAGATCGTGCCCGCCTTCAACGCCTACGCGTACTTCCGCTTCGGCTACTGGCTCGCGCGCAACGTCGCCCGCTCGCTGTATCGCGTGCGCCTCGGTTACTCGGACGAGGAGGGGCTGGCGTCGATCGCGCCGGATGCGACCGTCGTCTTCCTCATCAACCACCGGTCGAACATGGACTACATCCTCGTCTCGTACCTCGCGGTCGAGAGGGCGGCGCTGTCCTACGCCGTCGGCGAGTGGGCGCGCATCTGGCCGCTCCAGACCCTCGTCCGGGCCATGGGCGCCTACTTCGTGCGCCGCAACTCGAAGGACCCGCTCTACCGCAAGGTGCTCGAGCGCTACGTCGCCATGGCGACCGCGGCCGGAGTGACGCAGGCGGTGTTTCCGGAGGGCGGGCTCTCGCGAGACGGCCGGCTGTGCGCGCCCAAGCTCGGGATCCTCGACTACATGCTGCGCTCCTTCGACCCGCAAGGCGGGCGCGACGTCGTCTTCGTCCCGACCGGCATCAACTACGACCGGAGCTTCGAGGACCGCAGCTTCCTGGTCGAGCACGACACGTCCTCGAAGGGCCCCGTGGCGGGCGCGGCCTTGCTCAATACGGCGCGCTTCGTCGGGCGCAACCTCTGGCTGATGGCGCGCAACAAGTGGCACCGGTTCGGCTATGCGTGCGTGAATTTCGGCTCGCCCTTTTCGCTCAAGGAGTATGTCGCTCGCCGCGGCGTGGACTTCCGGAATCTGCCGCGCGAGGAGCACTCGCGGCGCCTCGAGGAGCTCGCGCGGGAGCTCATGGAATCGGTCGCCCGCGTGATCCCCGCCGTGCCGGTCTCGCTCGTCGCGACCGTGTTCGTGCGCGAGCCCGAGCGGGCCTGGAGCGAGCTGGAGCTAAAGGCCGCCGTCCTGCGCCTGACCGAGGAGCTCGAGGCTCGCGGGGCCCATGTCTACGTTCCGCGCGGCGACCAGGACTACGCGATCGTCGTCGGTCTGCGGATGCTGACGCTGCGGCGGCTCATCGAGGACTCCGATGGCCTCTACCGCGCGCGCCCGGAGGAGCTGCTGCTCCTGACGTATTACGCGAACTCGATCGCGCACCTCTTCTGACCTCGTGATATCTGTCCCGGCAACCTTTCGCGCTTCCCAAAGGAGGACGTCATGGCCGGTCGCATGAACCGTCGGGCCCTCATCCGCTACGGGGCGCTCGGAGGCGCTGCGGCGGCGGCCGCCGGCCCGCTTGCGGCGCGGGACGCCCTTGGGCTGGCCCCGGCCCCGGCTGCGCCGCCGCCCTTCGAGCTCGACGAGGCGACCGTCGCGGACCTCCAGAAGCGCATGAGCTCGGGCGCCGACTCGGCGCGCTCGATCGCAGAGAAGTACATCGCCCGGATCGACACTCTCGACAAGAAGGGGCCGCAGTTGCGCGCGATCCTGGAGATCAACCCGGACGCGCTCGCGATCGCCGAGGGCCTCGACGCCGAGCGCAAGGCCGGAAAGGTGCGGGGACCGCTGCACGGCATTCCGGTGCTCATCAAGGACAACATCGGAACGGCCGATCGGATGAACACGACGGCGGGCTCACTTGCGCTGGTCGGCGCGATCCCGGCCTCCGACGCCTTCGTCGCCAAACGCCTGCGCGACGCGGGCGCCGTGATTCTCGGCAAGACAAACCTCTCGGAGTGGGCGAACTTCCGATCTTCGCATTCGTCGAGCGGTTGGAGCGGGCGGGGCGGTCAGTGCCGCAATCCCTACGCTCTGGACCGCAGCGCGTCCGGTTCGAGCTCGGGCTCGGGGGCGGCCGCCGCGGCGAGCCTCTGTGCCCTGACGGTCGGATCGGAGACCGACGGCTCGATCGTGTCGCCCTCGAACAACTGCGGCCTCGTCGGCATCAAGCCCACGCTCGGCCTCGTCTCGCGCACCGGCATCATCCCGATCGCCCACAGCCAGGACACGGCGGGACCGATCACGCGCTCGGTGACGGACGCCGCGATCCTGCTGACGGCGCTCGCCGGCTTCGACGCGGCCGATCCTGCGACGACGGCGCTCGAAGGCAAGGCACCCACGGACTACACGAAGTTCCTCGACCCGAAAAGCCTCGAAGGCATGCGCATCGGCGTGCCGCGCAAGAAGCTCTTCGGCCAGAGCACGGCGGCCGACCGGCTCGTCGAAGCCGCGATCGCCGACATGAAGCGCCTCGGGGCCGTCATCGTGGATCCGGCCGACATCACCACGCTCGGAGAGGCCGACGACAGCGAGTTCGAGGTGCTGCTCTACGAGTTCAAGGCGGACCTGAATGTGTACCTGGCGTCGCTCGGCGGCAAGACGCAATACAAGATCCTGAAAGACCTCATCCGCTTCAACGAGGAGAACCGCGCGCGAGAGATGCCTTACTTCGGGCAGGAGATCTTCGAGAAGGCGGAGGCGAAGGGACCGCTGACCGACAAGGACTATCTCGATGCCCTCGAGAAGAACCTGCGGCTCACGCGCAAGGAAGGCATCGACAAGACCATGGACGAGAACAAGCTCGACGCGCTCGTCGCGCCGACGAGCGGCCCGGCGACCCTGATTGACCTCGTCAACGGCGACTACGGCCCGAGTGGCAGCTCATCCTTCCCGGCCATCGCCGGCTACCCCGACATCACCCTGCCGTGCGGGTACGACTTCGGCCTGCCCGTCGGCATCTCGATCTTCGGCCGCGCCTGGAGCGAGCCGACGCTCGTGAAGATCGCCTTCGCCTACGAACAGGCGACGAAGCACCGCCGCCCGCCGAAGTTCCTCGCGACCGCGGACCTGACGATCAGGGGCTGAGCCTCGCCGGGCGTCGAGCGAGAGGCCGTATCTCGCAGGCTGCAGACGCTACTCGGGGAAGGTCTCCGGCTGCTCGAGCGCGCGCCGGTACAAATCATCGTCGACGTTGCGGCCCGTGACGACGACGACGACCGGGCCTGCGACGTCCGAAAGCTGTGGCAGCGCCGCGAGGGCGGAAGCTGCGGCGCCCTCCGCGCGGATGCCGGCCCGGACGTAAGTCGCGATCGCGTGGGCCATCTCGCGCTCGGAGACGAGGAGCATCCGGTCGACGACGCTGTCGACGAGCGCCACGGCCTCGGGGATAGCGACGCGCACCGCGAGGCCGTCGGCGAAGGTGGCCATCCGGTCGCATGCGACGGCCTTCTTCGCCTCGAAGGAGAGCGCCATGACCGGGGCTTCCTTCGCGGCCACGCCGACGACGAGCGTTCCGGGAGAGCGGCGCTTGAAGGTCCTGCCGATACCGCCGATCAGCGCGCCGTTGCCGACGGGTACGACGACGGCCGCGAGGGGCTCCTGCGACTGGTCGAGGATCTCGTCGGCGATCGCGCCGTAGCCCTCGAACTGCGTCGGTTCGACGCCATCCTCGAAGAACGGAACGTGCGCCTCGGCGGCAAAGCGCTTGCCCTCGTCCTTCGCGAAGTCGAGGTCGGTGCCCGCAATCCGTAGTTCCGCGCCGAAGCCGTCGATGAGCGCGAGCTTCGCGAGTGAGGCGCCGGCCGTCGCGTAGACCATCGCGCGCAGGCCCAGCTGCTGGCACGCCCACGCGACCGCGGCGCCGTGGTTTCCGGTGGAGGCCGTGACGACGGCGGCAGCGCCGCGCGCCTTGTACGCCTCGACTGTGGGAAGCGCGCCTCGCCACTTGAACGCACCGAGCTCGTGGACGTCTTCGCGCTTCAAGTACAACGCGAGCCCGTCGTACAGCCCCCGGGGCGCCCGCTCGATCGGGGAGGGCAGATCCACTTCCCAAAGGGTACTCCAGGGCTGGGTATAGACTCCACTAAAGTAAGATTCCGGATGACGCTTGCCGTCGGCTCCCGCCTCGGGTCCCTACGAAGTCCTGTCGCCGCTCGGCGCAGGCGGGATGGGCGAGGTGTACGGGCCCGGGATACGCGCCTCGACCGGCAGGTCGCCGTCAAGGTCCTCTCCCCACAGCTTGCCGAGAGCCCCGTCGGAGATTCTGCCCGCTTTGAAACCGCCGCGGCAGCTATCGGACTTCGATCTCTCGGCGGATGAGAGCTTTCTCCTGCTTCTCGAGGACACGACCGAGAGCGACATCTGGCTGATGTCGACGCAAGGCCGGCGTCATGTCGCTCCACGATCGACCGATTCACGTAGCCGCCCTCGAGGACGTGATTCGCTCGAAGGAGGCCGCCAACCGTCTGAAGGATCAGATGGCGCTTCCCACGCTCAGGCTCCTCTTGCGGCGGCTCAGAGAGAAGAGCGGAGGCTAAGCGGTCCTTCTCGGCAGGCGGTGGTCCAGGACGATCCACTCGGTCCCTCCGCGGTAGCAGGCTCAGGCCACATCGTCGACGTTTTTGCCGCGTGCCGCCGGGATGCGGCGCGCGAGCGCGCGAAAGAACGGCCGCGTCCCATAATAGACCGCGGCCATGAGCAGAGGAGCGACGAGAAGCCAGGCGACGACGGCGTGGCCGATCGTGGTCCCGAGCATCCCGATCGTCCCGAGTGGATCCGCCTTCGCCATTCTCGCAAGCTCCTCGAGCGAGCGCGTCTTGGGTGAAGCTCGAAAGATCTTTTCCCCGAGGCGGATGAACGGGAAGATCAGCAGGAGCTGGAGCGCGTACGAGGACCAGTTGATCGCCTGGATGATCGGCTGGTTCAGGCGAAGGGCCCATGCGGCGACGAAGCACAGGATCGTCGTCGTGCCAACGACGGGGTTTACGGCGATGGTCAGGCCGACGGCAATCGCGAGCGCGATCTTCTCCGGCGCGAGTCCCTGCGTGAGCTGTTCGACGACGGGATCGGCGAACTTTCTTTTGAGGCGCTCGCGCGCGCTCATGGAGTCAGGTTCGTGCGCGCTTTGGGGTCAGGTCTCCAAATTCCAATTTGAGCGCCGATTTGGAATTTGGAGACCTGACCCCAGCCTTCGTCAGGAGGAGCTGGGCATCGCCGATATACGCTTCCGCGAACCCGCCCTGGCAGTACGCGAGGTAGTAATCCCACGTCCGGAGGAAACTCTCGGGAAACCCGAGCGCCCGGACGCGGTCCGCATTGGCCAGAAAGCGCTCGCGCCACGCGGCCAGCGTCCGGACGTAGTGCGGGCCGATCTCATCTACGCCGGACATCACCAGGCCCGTCGCGCGGCGGAGTGACTTGCGGATCTCGGCGACCGAGGCCAGCTCGCCTCCCGGGAAGACGTAGCGCCGGATGAAATCCGACTGTCGCCGGTATTGCGGGAAGCGGCCCTCGTTCATCGTGATCGTCTGGAGGAGCATCGCGCCCCCCGGCTCGAGCAGCCGGTCCACTGCGGAAAAAAACCGGTCGTAATAGGGCAGCCCGACCGCCTCGAACATCTCGATCGAGACAGCCTTGTCGTACCGGCCCGAGAGCCGCCGGTAGTCTTCCTGAAGCAGCTCGATCGAGCCCGAGAGGCCTTCGCGCGCCAGCCGGTCCCGAACGTGGTCGTACTGGGCGCGGCTGATCGTCGTCGTCGTGACCCGCGCGCCGTACCGCGTCGCGGCGTGAATCGCGAAGGAGCCCCAGCCGGTGCCGATCTCCAGCAGCCGGTCGCCGGGCGCAAGCTCGAGCCTTCGGCAAATCGCGTCGCACTTGGCGATTTGCGCCTCTGCCAGCGTGGCGTCCGGCCGTTCGAAGAGCGCGCAAGAGTAGGTGAGTGTGGGATCCAGGAAGAGCGAGTAGAAGTCCGTGCCGAGGTCGTAATGGTACCGGATGTTGTGGCGGCTTCCCTCGATGGAATTGCGGCGCAGGGCGTGCCGCAATCGCTCGACCCAGCGGGAGAGTGTCGCGCTCAAGCGAGCGCCCGCGTCGAAGATCTCCAGGTTGCGCACGGCCAGGCGCACGAGGGCGACGAGGTCTGGCGAGGTCCAGAGTCCCTCGACGAATGCCTCACCCAGGCCGATGTCTCCGCCGAAGACCCCTCTCGAGAACATTCGCTCGTCTCTGACCTCGATGACCGCGCGGAGGTCGGAGTCGTCCTCTCCGAAAACGTGGACGCCGCCCCGGGGCATGCGAAGCTCGAGACGGCCGTCGCGGATTTCCCGAAGAGCCCTCAGGAGCAAGACCCGCGACACGGATCTCATCGGGCCTCCGATCCCTTCATCCCGGCTGCGGATCCGGCATCCCGAGCGATTCCGCGGTCGAGACGAGGCGCTCCAGGATTTCGGCGAGGTGGGCGCGCGCCTTCTCGATCTCGGCGTGGATCTCGTCGAGGCGCCGTCCCGCGCGTGCCCCGGCGGCCGAGGCTTCCTCGTGCAGGCGGTCGAGCTGCGCGGCCGCGCGCAGTCGCGCCGCTTCGAGCTCGGCGATGGCGTCGTGGGCGCTCAGGCGCACCGAGTCGCGCAGGTCGGCCCAGCGGCGGGACAGGCTCTGCACGCGCTCGTGGAGGCGCGCGGAGGTGAAGGCGCGCCCGGTGCGGTCGGCCTCGCGCGCGGCCTCGCGCCAGCGATCCGGCGGGCGGTGGAGGCCTTCGAGCAGGCCGAGCTTCTCGCCGAGCCAGAGGAGATAAAAGCTCGCGTCCACTTCCCACCAGCGAAATCCCTGCGCGGCGGAGCCCGGCGCCCAGTGGTGGTTGTTGTGCCACCCCTCGCCCATCGTCACGAGCGCGAAGAGGAAGCTGTTGCGCGAGTCGTCCGTCGTCGCGTAAGCGCGGCGCCCGAAGACGTGCATGACGCTGTTGATGGAAAAGGTGCCGTGCCACAGGAGCGCGGTCGAGAGAAAGTAGCCATAGAAGAGCCCCATCCAGCCAAACGCGAAGAAGAGGCCGATGATGTAGAGCAACGTCGGCAGGTACTGGTTCCGGTCGAGCCACACGAGCTCCGGATACTTCGCGAAGTCGGGAATGCGCGAAGGGTCCGACCGCGCGTGGTCCCGGGCAAGGATCCAGCCCATGTGGCTCCACCAGAAGCCCTTCTGCAGGGGGCTGTGGATGTCCTCGGGCCGGTCGGAGTACTTGTGGTGATGGCGGTGGTTCGCCGCCCACCAGAGGACGCCTTTCTGGGCCGACGTCTGGCCGAGGAAAGCGAGCAGAAACTGCGGCACGCGCGCCAGGCGGTAGGACCGGTGGCTGAAGTAGCGGTGGAAGCCTGCCGTGATGGCGAACATGCGGAGGTAGTAGGAGGCAAGGCAGAGGACGACGCCCTTCCAGGAGAACCCGATCGCGAAGACGCCGAGGGCGGCGATGTGCACCAGAACGAAGCCGATCACCGCCGACGGCTGGAGGCCTCGGGAGGAGACAGGCGTGAGCGGCGAGGCGAGGGGTGTCATGCGTCAACTCTACCCTCCGGGGGCCCCCGGGTGCACGCCGGGCACGGTCATCGCCGCGCGCACGTTGGGCGTCGAGCCGAGCGAAACGTGCGGCCGCAGCTTGACGCCGGCCGACCGCGCGCGCTCCTGCATGCGTGCGATGTTGCGGCCGAGGACGTCAAGATCGACGAGGACCGAGGGCGTCGGAAGCTCTTCGAGGCAGTGCATGCACGTCAAGCCTACCGCCTTCGGCGGGCGTACCGCGACCCCGTCCCTTTGGTAGAGTCTCGGCTGCGCGGGGCGCACAGGAGGCTTGGATGCGATTGCGGGCAATCGTGGCGGTGGCAGTGCTTGTGCTCGCTGCGTTGTACGCCGCGGGTCAGACCGCCGAAGAACTGATCGCGAAAAACGTCGCCGCCCGCGGTGGGCTCGAGAAGTTGAGGGCAGTGCAGACGATGCGTCTGACCGGAACGATGAAGGTCGGCGACGACGCGATGCCGTCCATCCTCGAGTTGAAGCGCCCCAACAAGAGCCGCTGGCAGTTTTCCTTCGAGGGGCAGACGGCCATTCAGGCGTTCGACGGCAGGTCCGGATGGATGCTGATGCCGTTCGCAGGCATGACCGAGCCCCAGGCGATGTCGCCCGAGGAGAAGCAGGAGGCCGAGCAGCAGGCGGACCTCGACGGCCCGCTCGTCGACTACAAGGCGAAGGGGAGCGCGATCGAGCTCGTCGGGCGCGATCCCGGCCTTCGCCCGGAAGACTGGAAGTTGAGGGTCACGCTGAAAACGGGCGAGGTCCGTTACATCTACCTCGACCCCAGCACCCACCTGCAGACGATGACCGTCATGACGAAGAAGATCGAGGGCACCGAGGTCGTGGTCATTTCGACGATCGGCGACTACAGGGACGTGGGGGGGCTCATCCTGCCGCATTCCTTTTCGGCCAGCACGAAGGACGGCGCGGAAACCCAGTCGCTCGTCTTCGACAAGATCGAATTGAACGTCCCCATCGACGACACGCGGTTCGGAAAGCCGAAGGGGCAGCAGAGGGTGCCCGCGCCCGCGGGCCCGCCGGTGGACCCGGTCGTCGGCTGACGCGATTCGGAATGTTTCGGAGGATGACGATGTGGTGGCCGTGAAGGAAGCGCAGGGCCTTCTTGGGCCGATCGAGGGCGCCGTCGTGAAGTGGAGCTACGGGTTCCATTCGGCGCGGACGCTGACGCCGGAGGCCAGCTGCGACCTGATCCGCGAGAAGGCGAGGAAGGCCATCGCGCGGCTCGAGGAGATGAAGCCCTACACCATCGCCGCGCCCGTGACGCTCGATCTGCGCTTCAAGAACTACCGGCCCGCGGAAGTCCTCGCCTACCTGCCGATCATCGAGCGCACCGACGCGCACGCGATCCGGTTCCGGGGAAAGGACATGATCGAGGTGATCCGGTTCCTCGAGTTCGTCACGAACTACGAGCCGGGGCTATCGCCGTAGCATGAAATTCGAAACGCGCGCCGTCCACGCGGGCGCAGAGCCGGACCCGGCGACGGGCGCCCTCGCGCCGCCGATCCACCTCTCGACGACGTTCGAGCACGGGCCGGCCGCCGAGATGCCGCGCGGATATCTCTACATCCGCGATGCGAACCCGACGCAGACCCGGCTCGAGGAAGCGCTTGCGTCCATCGAGGGAGGAAAGACGGCGCTCGTGTTCGGCTCGGGAATGGCCGCCGGGGCGGCATACCTGGAGGCGCAGCCGCCGGGATCGCACGTCCTGTACCCGGACGACGTCTACTACGGCATCCGGGCGATCGCCGTGGAGTTTCTGCCGCGCTGGGGAATGGAAGCGACGGCGGTCGACATGACCGACCTCGGGAAGATCCGCGCCGCCCTTCGCCCGAACACGCGCGTCATCTGGACGGAGACGCCGTCCAATCCGCTGATGAAGGTCGTGGACCTGGCCGCGATCGGCGAGATCGCCCGCGCGGCCCGCGCGCACATGATTGTGGACGGCACATTCGCCACCCCCGCCCTCCAGCGACCGCTCGAGCTCGGCGCCGACGCGGTCCTCCACGCAACGACGAAGTGTCTCGGAGGCCACAGCGACGTGCAGGGGGGCGCCCTCGTGTTCAAGGAGGAAGGGGAGCTCCGCGAGAAGATCGAGCACATCCGCAAGATCCTCGGGGCCGTGGCTTCGCCCTTCAACTCCTGGCTCGTCCTGCGGGGCCTGCGCTCGCTCTCCTGCCGCGTCGAGCGGCATTGCGCAAACGCCCTGGTGCTCGCGGCCTTTCTGGAAAAGCATCCGGCCGTCGAGGCGGTTCACTATCCCGGCCTCGAGTCGCATCCGGGCCACGCGATCGCGAAGCGGCAGATGTCGGCCTTCGGCGGCATGCTGTCCCTGCGCGTCCGGGGCGGACGGGACGCCGCGATCCGAGCGGCCTCGCGCGTGAAGCTCTTCGTCAACGCCACGAGCCTCGGCGGCACCGAAAGCCTGATCGAGCACCGCGCCTCGAGCGAGGGAGCGGGATCGCCGACACCGCAAAATTTGCTGCGGGTGTCCGTGGGGCTGGAGCACCCGGACGACCTGATCGCCGATCTGGCGCAGGCGCTGGAGTAGGTCGTCAGCCGTGAGTCGCCGTCGAGTCAATTCTCCGGCCGGCTAATGACTCCATGGGCCCTCCTGATCCGCCTGGGAAGGCGGCTTGTAAAGAAATCCGTTGGGCGAAGCCTACTGCCGGGCCCCGGGGGCGCAACCGCAACGGCGCTATCCTTCGTCCATGACGGACAAGACGATCGCGGTCCTCGGCGCGGGAAACATGGGAACGGCCGTTCTGCGCGGCATCCTGGCTTCCGGCTGGGGGCGCAAGGGCCGCCTCATCGCCTCGCACCCCAAGGCGGCAAAGGCCGGGGCGATCCGCAAGGAGCTCGGCATCCGTGTCGTCGCCTCGAACCTCGAGGCCGCCCGCGCCGCCGACATCCTGATCCTGTCGGTCAAGCCGCAGATCCTGAAACCGGTCCTGCGGGAGATCGTCCCGGCCATCTCGTCCGCGACGCTCGTCCTCTCCATTGCCGCGGGCTTCCCGACCGGGCGGATCGAATCAATCGTCGGCGATCGAGTCCCCGTCGTCCGCGCCATGCCCAACGTCGCCGCCGTCGTCCGGCTCTCCGCGACCGTGCTCTGCGCGGGGCGCCACGTGAAGGCGCGGGACCTGGCGCGAGCGCGGAAGATTTTCGAGTCGATCGGCATCGTCGTGGATCTGCCCGAGTATCAGCTCGATGCCGTGACGGGGCTCTCCGGGAGCGGCCCGATGTATGTCTTTCAGATCATCGAGGGCTTGAGCGACGCCGGCGTGCGCGTGGGGCTCTCGCGCGACGTGGCGTCGGCTCTGACAGTGCAGACCGTCCTCGGCGCGGCCCGGATGGCCGAGGTGATGAAGATCCATCCGGCCGTGATGAAGGACATGGTCACCTCGCCCGGCGGCACGGCCATTGCCGCGCTCCACAGCCTCGAGCGCAATCGCCTGCGCGCGATCCTGATGGACGCGGTCGAGGTCGCCACCGCGCGCTCGAAGGAACTCGGCCAGACCTCCCGCTAGCTCGTCAGTTCTTCTTCAAGTACTCCTGCGGGATCGTCGCCGCCGCGTTCGGGAGGTACCGCGGCGGGATCGGCCTGTCTGGCCGCTCGGTGTCCCAGATGACCGAGGCGATCCACCAGCGCCGGCCGTCGTTGAGGAGCTGGATGCTGTTGATGCCGCGCACGAACGGCTTCTCGTCGGAGGGCGCGCGGCGCGACTCGTAGGTCGAGAAAACCTGGCAGACGTTGCCGAAGCAGTCGGTCCTTCGCGCGGCCTCGCGTTCGAAGAAGGACGTCGGGTCGCCCTTCTGCTTGGCCGCGGCGATGGCCTTGCGGACTCGCTCCTCGAAGCCGTCCACGTCGAGCACGGTGAAGATCTCGCTGCGCGGGTCCTTCGGCGGCACGAGCATGCCCACGGGCAGAAAGATAGCGCGCATGCGCTCCCAGTTCGGCTCGCCGCCTTCGCCGTGGCTCACCGAGACATAGAGCGCGGCGACGATCGCGTCCACGGAGACGCCGTCGGAAGGAGAGGGCCGGCCGGCCGAAGGGGACGCGGGTCTGCGGTCAGGTGGCGGGCCCGGGGGCGTCGGCACGCGGTTTTGCTCGACATCGGCGTTCGCGTCGCGGATCCGGTGGCCGACGATCGGGGTCACGCCGGCAGGGATCTGAGGCTGCGGGGTCGGCTGCGGCATGAACTGTGCCGCGAGCGGGGAGGCGCCGGCCAGGAATGCGGCGGTGCCGGCGAATGCCAGGAGTTTGTTCATCAGGCTCTCCTTGTAACTCCTACGGAGTCGGCGATCATCGTATTTCACGGCGGCGCCGCGCGAGCCAGCCGTCCACCGAGAAGCGGTCGGCGTCGCCGGGAAGCATCAGCACGAACAGGAGCAGAGCGAGGCGCGGAATCACGTGCGTGTGGAACTCGTAGAGCGGCTCCTTCAGGAGGTGGCCGAAGGTGACGATGAGGAGCACGAACCCGAGCGCGACGAGCGCCTCGCGCACCCGCCAGCCGATGAGCAGCAGCGCTCCGGCGAGAAGCTCGACGACCGGGATCGTCACGCCGGCCAGCCAGAGAGACCACATCGGAAGGAAGGTGTCCGCGTACGAATCCACGAACCACTTGTGCGCGTGGCCGACGGGCGTGAGGGTGAACACCTTGTAAACGCCCGCCATGAAGAAGATCAGGCCGAGGACTCCGCGGGCAATGAAGATCGCCCAGCTCCGGCTCGCCGAATCCGAGGACGGCATCGGACCTCCTTGCCCCCGCTGCTGACTCCGGTAGACTCCGCGGAAAATCGCGGCGGGCTCGCGACCCCAAGAACGATACGCCGTTTGCGCCGCGGGAGGACCGATGGACGCGCCCGAGTCGAAATCGCTCCCCGAAAACGCCTACCGGCCGCTTGCCCCCGGAGAGATCTACCAGCCCGTCGTCCCGGCTTCGGCCAACCTGCCGGAGACGACATGGCGCTCGGTCCTCTGGGGCCTCTTTCTCTGCGCGCTCTTCACGGCCGCCTCGGCGTACTCGGGCCTGAAGGTCGGTCAGGTCATGGAGGCGGCGATCCCGATTTCGATCCTCGCGATCGGCCTAGCGCGCGTTTACGCGCGGCGCTCGACCCTGCTCGAGAACGTGATCATCACGGGGATCGGCGGCGTCTCGGGCGCGGTCGTGGCCGGAGCGATCTTCACTCTGCCCGCGCTCTACATCCTGAAGCTCGATCCGCAGCCATGGCAGACGATCTTCATCTGCCTGGCCGGAGGGTGCCTCGGCGTCCTCTTCCTCATTCCGCTGCGCCGGTATTTCGTGCGCGACACGCACGGGCAGTTCCCGTATCCCGAGGCGACCGCGATCACGGAAGTGCTCGTCACGGGCGAGAAGGGCGGCTCGCGGGCGAAACTTCTGCTCGAGGCGACGGGGATCGCCGCCGTTTACGACTTCTTCGTCACGACGTTCCAGGTGTGGAAGGAGACCGTGGACTTCCGTTTCGTCCCCGCCGTGAACACGCTCGCCGAGAAGGCGCGCATGGTCCTGCGCTTCGATGCCATCGCCTTCATCCTCGGCCTCGGGTACGTGATGGGGCTGCGTGCTTCCACGCTGCTGTGCGCCGGCGGCGTGCTCTCGAACCTGGTCCTCGTGCCGCTCATCTGGTTCATCGGCCAGCACTTCCCGGACGTCGCGGTGTACCCGGCGGCGGTGCCGATCGCGAAGATGACGGGCACCGAGATCTTCCGCGGCTACGTCCGATTCATGGGTGTGGGCGCGATCGCGACGGCCGGCATCTTCGGGATCATCAAGTCGCTGAAGATCGTCGCGGGCTCTTTCTCGATCGCCGCGAAAGCGTTCCGCCACGGTGAAGGCGGAGCGCTCGAGCGCACCGACCAGGACATGGGGATCGTGAAGATCCTGGTCGGCGTCGTCGTGTCGGCCCTGGCCGTCGCCGTCTTTCTCGGCAGCCTCGACGCCCGGGCCGTCATCGTCCTGATCGGCCTCGGCCTGACCCTCGTGTTCTCGTTCTTCTTTACCTCAGTCGCGGCCAACGCGATCGCGACGACGGCGCGCAACCCGGTGTCGGGGATGACGATGCTGACGATCATCATCTCTTCGGTCGTGCTGCTCGAGTTCGGCGTGTCCGGGCGCACGGGGATGTTCTTCGTGATGGCGATCGCCGGCATGGTGTGCACGGCGCTCTCGGTCTCGGGCCAGACCGTCACGGACCTGAAGGCCGGCTACTGGCTGGGCTCGACGCCCGCCGCGCAGGAGCGCGCCAAGTTCTACGGCGTCGTGGTGTCCGCGGTCGTCGTCGGCCTCGTGATCGTGGCGCTGGCAAAGACCTTCCAGTTCGGCGAGGCGGCTCCCGGCGACGCGCGGCCGGTCCTCGCGTCCCCGCAGGCCTCCATCATGAAGGCGCTCGTCGAGGGTTTCATGAGCCGCCAGCCGGTCGCGTACCTGCTCTTCGGTGCCGGCGCGATGATCGCCGTCGCCATGGAGATGCTGCGCATCCCGGCGCTGATTTTCGCCCTCGGCATGTACCTGCCGCTCGAGCTGAACAGCCCGGCGCTCGTCGGAGGCGCCATCTCGCACTTCGTCACGAAGCGGTCGGAGGAGACAGGGGGCGCTGCGGGCCGGACGATGCGCGAGCGGGCGGTCATAATCGCGTCGGGCCTCATGGCCGGGGGCGCGCTCGGCGGCGTCTTCGGCGCGGCGCTGCGCCTCTTCGGCTGGTACCGCGAGGACCTGATCCGGCTGCCGTTCTACGACAACGACCCGGTGTCGCAGCTCGTGAGCTCCGCCGGGTTCATCGCCCTGTGCCTCTACCTGTGGTTCGGAGCCATGAAGAAGGGAAAGGCCGCCTGATGGACCTCCTCGATCAGCTCACGGCCACCGCCATCCTCGGCATCGACACGCTCTGGGGCGGCGACGTGATGAACCCGTCGGGGACAGGGCGCTTCATCGCGGACTCCTGGTTCTCGGACGAGCCGCTCCCGGAGGCGTACACGCACGCGGCCGCGAAGAAGGTGCGCGAGAGCGGGGGAGTCTCGGCGAAGGCGCCGGACCGGGCGGCGATCGACGCGTATCTCGCGGCGGTGGACGTGAAGGGCGCGATCGACGCGATGGCCACCGAAGGCGGCAACGGCGGCCTGCGCGGAGCCTACTTCGACGGGCTCGGCGTTTCCCTTTCCGCCATGTGGGACCTCGGCATGGAGATCATGGGCAAAGGCCCCGCCGTGCCCTACGAGCGCTGTGTGATCGGCTCGACGGGAAAGCCGCCCGAGCCTTCGCATCCGGAGAAGAAGCGCGAGCGCGTCGCGGAGCTTCTTGCCAGAGCCGGCCATCCGTCGAAAACGGGGCCGGAGTTGCTTGCTGCCGTCGACGCCTGGCGCAAAGAGCGCGTGGTCCCGCGAAAATCGATCCCCGCGCTCGCCGACGCTTTCATCGCGCAGTTCGACGCGGGGACGTCGAAGCACCTGGCCCCGCACCTGCCCGCGGACCTGCGCGATGTCCCGCGCGCGAACATGAAGTTCCTGCCGATCAAGGACGCGTGGTTCTCCGGCTCGATGAACTACATCGGCCGCGCTCGCCGTCCCGACGGCTCGCCCGAGTACGAGGCCACCTACGAGATCAACGCCTCGCTCGAAATCAGTGTCCCCGAGTTCATGCAGCTCGTCTCGCACGAGGTCGTGCCCGGCCACGTCACGACCTCGGCCCTGATCCAGGGCCTCTACGTACGCGGCCGCATGGGGTTCGAGGGAACGGTCCTCACGATGAACTCTCGCGCCGCGGCGCTCGCCGAGGGAATCGCGAACAACGGGATCCTCATCGCGATGGGCGTAACGGAAGTCGAAGAGCTGCCGGACGAAGACCTCCAGATCGGCGTCAACCTCGCGCTCCTGCAGGACGACGCGAAGAACCAGTCGTCGTACCTGACCTGGAAGGAAGGCGTCCCGCAGAAGGACGTCGCCGCGACGTTGCGCCGCGACTTCCTCGTCTCCGACGAGCGCGCGGACAAGCTCTCGGGCGCGTGGGGGCGGCATCCGCTTCTCGGCCGCATGTACCTGCCCGCCTACCGCGCCGGCACGGAAGCCGTCGCACAGCTGCGGCGCAAGTACCCGCCCGAGAAGGTGCTGCCCGCCCTCTACGGCTGCGCGGGCCTGGTGGACGTCGTGACCGTCCGCCAGGCGCTGGGCGAAAAGGCGTAGCCCCGGCTCCCCTCGCGCTCCCGGGGAACGAGGAGCACAATGGGCCGTGCGGTCCCCGGCGCAGGCGTTCGGCGAATGGCTCGTCGCGCGGATCACGCGGCCTCGCCAGGAGTATCGCCGCTACGTCTTCAACGACCCGGAGAGGCTGAAGTCGCACATCCGCCCCGGAGACGTCGTGCTCGTGGACGGAGACCAACGGGTCTCGCAGGTGATCAAGTACCTGACCATGTCGCCGTGGTCGCACAGCGCCATCTATATCGGCAGCCGGCTGCTCCGCGACCCGGCCCGGAGGGAGGAGACCCGCCGGCGCTTTGGCCGGGAAGCGCGGTATCTGATCGTCGAGGCGCTCGTCGACCAGGGGGTCGTCGTCTCGCCGCTGACCAAGTACATCGACTTCAACATCCGCGTCTGCCGGCCGGTGGGCCTCGCGCGGGTCCAGATCGAGACGGTGCTCGACGAGGTGATCGCCCGGATGGGGTTTCGCTACGACCACCGCAACATCCTGGATCTCTTTCGCTACCTGATGCCGTTGCGCCTGATCCCGCTGCGCCTGCGCGAGGACGCACTCCACTTCGGCAGCGGTAAGGACACCGAGACGATCTGCTCGTCCTTCCTGGCGGAGGCCTTCGCGCGCGTGGGACTCACGATCCTGCCGCTGCACATCCGCCGCCGCGCGCTCCATCGCGGGCGGCTGCGCCAGGCGATCTTCGGCCGGCCCACGCGGACCGCCTACAGCGGATTGCTGAAGGCACGGCACCCGAGCCTCTGCTTGCCCCAGGACTTCGATCTGTCGCCGTACTTCGACGTGGTGAAATTCAACGCCCGAGAGCCGATCCGCTTCCCGTACGTGCGGGAGGATTGAGCGTCGCCCGCGCTGGAAGCCGAACGCACGACTTCCGATACGGAACGCTAGGACCTACCTCCGGTCGAGGCCGCGATCGTCCCAGGAAACGGGATCCTCGCGGGGCTCCAGGTGCGTGAAGACGTGCGCGCCGGGAAGCTTCTCGCGCACGGCGGCCTCGATCGATTCAGACAGATCGTGGCCGCGCTGGATCGTCCAGGTTCCGGGCATGAGCACGTGCATCGAGACGAATCGGCGGGCCCCCGCGATGCGCGAACGGATCGCGTGGAAGAGGATGCCCTGCTCCTGGAACGGGGCGAGCGCCGCGGTGACCTCCTGCCGCTCCTCCTCCGGCAGTGCGGTGTCGAGCAGCGCCAGCCCCGTCTCGCGGACGAGCTTCCAGCCCGTCCAGACGATGTTGACTGCGACGGCGAACGCGATGAGGGGATCCAGGCGCAGCCACCCCGTCACCGCGACGAGGACGATGCCGGCGATGACGCCGACGGAGGTCCAGACGTCCGTCAGCAGGTGATGGGCGTCGGCGCGCAGCGTGATCGAGCGCAGACGGCTTCCGGCGCGCAACAGCGCGAAGGCGACGGCCCCGTTGATGGCCGAGGCGGCGACCGAGACCGTGATTCCCGCCCATGCGTCCGTGATGGGCGCCGGCTCTTGCCACCGCTCCCACGCCGCGATCGCGATCCCGACGGCCGCCGCGAGGATGAGGAATCCCTCGGCGCCGCTGGCGAAGTATTCGGCCTTGGAATACCCGAAGTCGTGCGTCGGGTCCGGCGGCTTCGCCGCGACCGTGAGGGCCCAGAAGGCGATCAGCGCCGCGACGAGGTTGACCACGGACTCGGCCGCGTCCGAAAGAAGGCCCACCGAGCCGGTGAGCTTCCAGGCAGCGGCCTTGAGGGCGATCGTGACGACGGCGGCTACGATCGAAAGGCCCGCGTAGAAGCGCGCCGGGCGAACGGTGCCGGGGCCCCCGGTCATGGCCGCGACTCGCGGTCGAGCGCCTCCAGGGCCGAGGCGTAGATCGCGTCGGCTTCTTCCCTGCTGTTGCCGATCGTCGTCAGGCCTACCTTTCCGTACTGGGAGAGCGCTCCCATCATGTGGAAGAGCGCGCCGGTCTCCGTGCCGTGGCTGTAGTGCAGGCGGTTGATCGTCGTGATGTCGATGAGGTCTTCGGGGCAGAGGCCGCGGTCGGCGTCGGACTTCAGGTTGTCGGTCGAGCGGTAGAACTTCGGGAGCCCGCCCGGCGAAGGGAACTCGCCCGACTCGGGGTCGCGCGCGAAGGGAGGCTTCGGGATCACGGCGCGATCTTAGCCCCGCGGACGGGGTGGCGGTGATGCGTTCGAACCATCGTAGACTCCCGGTCGTGAATCGCGAGCGCCGTCACGACCGGGCCGATCTGAAGAGGATCGCCCGCGCGGCCATGGTCGAAAAGGGCCTCGAGCCCGACTTTTCCCGCGACGTCCTGGCGGAGCTCGGCCGGATCCACGGCCCGGCCCCGGCTGGCGGGCCGGGCATTCGGGACCTCACGGACCGGCTCTGGGTCTCGATCGACAACGACGACTCGCGCGACCTCGACCAGCTGACGGTCGCCGAGCCCCTCGCCGACGGGACGGTGAAGATTTTCGTCGCGATCGCCGACGTGGACGCCGCCGTCGCGGAGGGCTCGGCGATCGACGCGCACGCGCGGACGAACACGACCTCCGTCTACACCGCGGCCGAGATCTTTCCCATGCTCCCGGAGAAGCTCTCGACGGACCTGACGTCCCTGAACGAGGGGGAGGACCGCCTCGCGGTCGTGATCGAGATGGCGTTAGCGAAGGACGGCGCCCTGCAGGCTTCGGACGTCTATCGCGCCGCCGTACGCAACAAGGCCAAGCTCGCGTATGACAGCGTTTCCGTGGGCCTCGAGGGCGGGGCGTTCCCGGAGAAGGCGCAGTCGGTGGCCGGTGTGCCGGAGCAGCTCCGGATCCAGGACACCGTCGCGCAAACCCTTCGCAGCCGGCGCCATGAGCAAGGCGCTCTGGATCTCGAGACGATCGAGCCGCGCGCCGTCTTCGCCGACGACGCGATCGTGGACCTGCGCCTGCAGGAGAAGAACCGCGCGCGGCAGCTCATCGAGGACTTCATGATCGCGGCCAACGGCGTCACCGCGCGTTACCTCGCCTCAAAGAAGTTCTCGGCGTTGCGGCGTGTGGTGCGCTTGCCCGAGCGCTGGCAGAGGATCGTGGCCGTCGCCGCCGAGCACCGGGAGCGGCTTCCGGCCGAGCCGGATGCGCGGGCGCTCGAGGCCTTTCTGCTCAGGCGGCTGAAGGCGGATCCGCTGCGGTTCCCCGACCTTTCGCTCGTCATCGTGAAACTGATGGGATCGGGCGAGTACGTCGTCGAGCGTCCGGGCGAGTCGCCGATCGGCCACTTCGGCCTCGCGGTGCGCGACTACACGCACTCGACTGCGCCCAACCGCCGGTACCCGGACCTCATCACGCAGCGGCTCCTGAAGGCCGCGATGGCCGGCGAGCCGACGCCCTACGGCACGCCTGAGCTCGGCCCCCTGGCGGCGCACTGCACGGAGCAGGAGGACGACGCCAACAAGGTCGAGCGGCTGGTACGCAAGGCCGCCGCGGCATTGCTGCTCGAGTCTAGGATCGGCCAGCTCTTCGACGGCGTGGTGACCGGAGCCTCGGAGAAGGGGACCTGGGTCCGCATCTTTTCGCCGCCCGCCGAGGGCAAGCTCGTCCACGGCTTCGAGGGCGTCGAAGTCGGCCAGAAGCTGCGCGTCAAGCTCATCTCGACCGACGTCGAGCGGGGCTTCATCGATTTCGTCCGGGTCGGATAAAGTTCCGAAGCGAATGGGAGGGATTCATGCGTTTGCCCGTGCGTGCCCTGTCCGCCGCTTGCTGCCTCCTCTCCGCCTTGTCGCTCGGGGCCGCTGAAGTGCCCAGGAAGACTGCGGGCGCCAAGCCACCAACCGCCGAAGAGGCGAAGAAGTTCGTCGACGAGGCCGAGCAGACGCTCTTGAAGCTCTGGATCAACCAGGGCCGCGCCGACTGGGTGAAGTCCACCTACATCACCGACGACACGCTGACCCTCGCCGCGCAGGCCGCCGACAAGTCGATTGCGGCCGGCGTTCGGTACGCGAAGCAGGCCGCGCGCTTCGACAAGCTAAAGTTGCCGGCAGAAACCGCGCGCAAGCTCAAGCTCCTGAAGCTCTCGCTCACGCTCGCCGCGCCCGCGGACCCGGCCGAGTCCGCGGAGCTCACGCAGATCGCGGCGGCGATGGAGGGCGCGTACGGCAAGGGCAAATACTGCCCGACGAAGGACAAGTGCCTCGACCTCGAGGACATCACGAAGATCATGGCGACCTCGCGCGACGCGAGCGAGCTCCTGGATGTCTGGGCGGGCTGGCATTCGATCGGCGGTCCCATCAAGAAGAACTTCGTGCGGTACGTGGAGCTGGCAAACAAGGGTGCCCGCGAGCTCGGTTTCAAGGACATGGGCGCGATGTGGCGCTCGAAGTACGAGATGACTCCCGAAGAATTTGCCGCCGAGCTCGACCGGCTCTGGGAGCAGGTGCGGCCTCTCTACGTGTCGCTCCACGCGTACGTGCGCTGGAAGCTGCGCGAGAAGTACGGCGACATCGTGCCGGGATCCGGCCCAATCCCGGCGCACCTGCTCGGCAACATGTGGGCGCAGACGTGGGACAACGTGTACCCGCTCGTCGCGCCGAAGGGCGCGGACCCGGGTTTCGATCTGACGGCGATCCTGAAGGGCCGCAACAACGATCCGCTGCGGATGGTCGGGTACGGCGAGGGGTTCTTCTCGTCGCTCGGCTTCGATCCGCTCCCGAAGACCTTCTGGGAGCGCTCGATGTTCACGAAGCCAAAGGACCGCGAGGTCGTCTGCCACGCGAGCGCGTGGGACATCGACTACGTGGACGATTTGCGGATCAAGATGTGCATCGACATCACGGCCGAGGACTTCACGACGATCCACCACGAGCTCGGCCACAACTACTATCAGCGCGCCTACGACAAGCAGCCAGTCCTCTTCCGCGACAGCGCGAACGACGGCTTCCACGAGGCCGTCGGCGACACGATCGCGCTCTCGGTCACGCCCGAGTACCTCGTGCGCCTAGGACTGCTCGACAAAGCGCCGGACACCTCGAAGGACATCGGCCTGCTCTTGAACAAGGCGCTCGAGAAGATCGCTTTCCTTCCGTTCGGCCTCCTGATCGACCAGTACCGCTGGAAGGTGTTCTCGGGCGAGATCACTCCGGCGGAATACAACAAGGTGTGGTGGGAGCTACGCCGGAAGTACCAGGGTATCGCGCCCTCGAGCCCGCGGAGCGAGGACGGGTTCGATCCCGCCGCGAAGTACCACGTCGCGGCCAACGTCCCGTACACGCGCTACTTCCTCGCCGACATCCTGCAGTTCCAGTTCCACCGGTCGCTCGCGAAGACCGCGGGCTGCAGCGGGCCGCTCAACCGCTGCTCGATCTACGGCAACAAGGAAGCCGGGAAGAAGCTGAACGACATGCTCGCGATGGGTTGCTCGAAGCCCTGGCCGGACGCCCTCGAGGCGATCACCGGGCAGCGGCAGATGGACGCGACCGCGATCCGCGACTACTTCGCGCCGCTGCAGAAGTGGCTGGACGAGCAGAACAAGGGGAAGCCGATCGGATGGTAAGGCGACAGTAAGCGGTAGCAGTAAGCAGGGGATCAGTAGCGCAGGCGCAGGAGCGTCGCGGGGCCGTCCGCCTTCGGCACGACGAGGAACAGGTTGTCGTACTCGTCCGAGGCGATCTTGAAATCGCCGGGGCAGCCGAGGGCCTTCAGGAGATCCGGGATCGTATTCGAGTGTCCCGCGACGACCACGATGCCTCCGGGCTGCTCGCGGCGGATCCGCTCGACGAACTGGGCGTCGCTCTTGTCGTAGATCTCGACTTTGAGGCCGAGGGCCGCGGCGAGAGGCTGGACCGTGTCGCGCGCGCGCTCGGTGTCGGTCGAGTAGATCGCGGTCACGCCGGCGTCCTTGAGCATCTTTGCCAGGCGCTCGGCCCGGGCGCGCCCGGCCTCCGTGAGCCGTTCGTCGGTATCGGAAACCTTCTCGCCGTGCCGGACGACCAGCACCGCCTTCTGCGCTTGCGCTGGGTAGCGGCAGGCAAGCAGGCCGATTGAGAGCAGAACCCGCAAGGCAGCGCGGTTTTTCATGGCGGGAACGATATCGAAGTGCTCGCCGCGGGCGGCGCCACACCAAGTTTGCCTGGATCTCTTCCACGAGAGCGGTTTCACGGCCTCACCAGCGGTGGAAGGCCGGATGCCCTTCCCGGACCGCGACGAACGTGCCGCGGCAGGTGGCGGTAACCTTGCCTCTGGCTTCCATCGTCGCGTCGACGACGGCGCGGTCGTCCGTCGACTCGACGACCCGCGCCCGAAGGCGCACTGGCGCGTCCATGGGCGTCGGGCGCTTCAGCGTGACGTGGAAGTCCGCCGTCACGGTCGAGGGCGGCGCGTCGGCGCCGGACCGCTTCATCAGGTGGTGCGCGGCCGCCCAGTTGCTGTGGCAGTCGAGCAGCGCTGCGCAGATCCCGCCGTTCAGAATCCCTTCGAAGGCGAGGTGATGCGGCTCGGGAAGCCATTCGGCCACGAATTCGTTCCCTTCGACGAAGCTCTTGATCCGAAGCCCCTTTTCGTTGGCCGGTCCGCAGCCGAAACAGCGATTCTGCGGCGCATAGGTGTCCTGGAGGCTTTTCACGCTCGCCATCCTCGCATGATGCAAACGAATCTGCGCGCAAGGCGCGGGATCTGCGATAAGAAAGCGTCGTGGAACTGGAGACGGAAACTCGGCGATCGACGGGCCTCGGCGCCGCCCGCTGGGCCTGGTGGGACTGGTGGATGGATCGCAAGCAACGCTGGGTCCGGGACGCGGAGCCGCAGCGACTCGTGGCTGAACTCCATGACGCTCCAGAGCCTGGCCGTCCGGCAGAAGGAGCAGTGCGCGAGCGCGGCCCGGATCGCGGCTTTCCTGCGTGGCCACCCCGCCGTCGCCCGCGTCCTCTACCCGGGGTTCGCCGACTTCCCGCAGGCCGAGATCGTCCGCCGCCAGATGCGCAGCGGCGGGGCGCTCGTGAGCTTCGACCTCGAAGGAGGCCTGCCGGCGGGGGTACGGGTCATGGATTACTTCGCCCGCCGGGATACGCCGATGGAGCTCGCCGTCAGCCTCGGCTCGGCAATCTCCTACATCCAGCACCCCGCCTCGATGACCCATTCCGCCGTCCCGGAGGCGGACCGGCTGGCCCGCGGGATCACGCCGGGACTCATCCGCCTGTCCGTGGGTCTGGAGGGCGCGGACATTCTCGTCGAGCACCTCGAACGGGCTCTGGCCCTGACCGGATTGGACAGGGAGCGAAGTCGCCTGTGTTCGGGAGAGAATAGGCAAGGGAGGTTCCCATGGACACCATGGAAACGATCAAAGCGGACGCGTCGGCGGCCGGTTCCTCCGAAGGGCGCGACGCGCTCTCGGTCGTCGACCGGCGGACCGGCAAGAGCTATGAGCTGCCGATCGCGAACGGCACGATCCGCGCGATGGACTTGCGGCAGATCAAGACCGGGCCCGACGACTTCGGGCTGATGGCCTACGACCCGGCGTACCTGAACACCGCCTCCTGCACGAGCCGCATCACCTACATCGACGGCGACAAGGGGATCCTGCGCTACCGCGGCTACCCGATCGAGGTGCTGGCCGAGAAGTGCACGTACCTGGAAGTGGCGTACCTGCTCCTCTACGGCGAGCTGCCGAGCAAGACCCAGTACGAGAACTGGGTCCACGACATCACGTACCACACGATGATCCACGAGAGCCTGAAGAAGCTCATGGACGCGTTCAACCACGACGCGCATCCGATGGGCATGCTGATCGCGACGGTGGCGGCGATGTCGACCTTCTACCCGGATGCGCGCGACGCGCACGACGCGGCCGGACGGACGAAACAGATCCACCGCCTCATCGCGAAGATGCCGACGATCGCCGCCTTCGCCTACAAGCACAGCATGGGGATGCCGTGCGTCTATCCCTCCAACGCACTGGACTTCAGCGAGAACTTCCTGACGATGCTCTTCAAGACGCCCGCGGAGGATTACAAGCCCAACCCGACACTCGCGCGTGCGCTCGACGTGCTCTTCATCCTTCACGCCGACCACGAGCAGAACTGCGGCACGGCCGTGATGCGCGGCATCGGCTCGGCGCACACCGACCCGTACTCGGCCGTCGCGGGCGCCGCCGCCGCGCTCTACGGGCCGCTCCACGGCGGCGCGAACGAGGAAGTCCTGAAAATGCTCAAGGAGATCGGCTCGGTGTCGCGCGTACCGGCGTTCATCGAGGAGGTCAAGCAGGGCAAGGGCGAGAAGCGCCTCATGGGCTTCGGGCACCGCGTTTACAAGAACTTCGACCCGCGCGCCAAGATCATCAAGCAGATGGCCGAACAGGTGTTCGCTGTCACCGGGCGCAACCCGCTGCTCGACATCGCGCTCGAGCTCGAGCGCATCGCTCTCCAGGACGAGTACTTCGTCAAGCGCAAGCTCTACCCGAACGTCGACTTCTACTCGGGCCTCATCTACCAGGCAATCGGCATTCCGACGGATGCCTTCACTGTTCTCTTCGCCATCCCGCGGACCTCCGGCTGGCTCGCCCAGTGGGAGGAGCTGCTCGAGGACCCCGAGGAGAAGATCGCGCGGCCGCGGCAGGTCTATCTCGGAGAGGGTGAGCGCGCGTTCGTCCCGATGGACAATCGCTGACGGTCATCGGCCCCTGGATCCCGATCACCCCGTCTACGACATCCACTTCTGCATGGAGTACATGGCGCACCATGAGGCGGCGCCACATGTACCAGATGTTCCCGCGAAGGCCGGCCGGCAAGACGCCGCACTGACGGTCAGTCGAAGTCGAGCTTCAGGCCCTTTCCGCAGGCGTCCGCCCAGCGTCGCAGGTGCGAAACCGTGGGGTTGCTGTCCCAGCGTTCGGCCTGGGCAATCGCCTGCTGGGAGCACCCGAGACGCAGGGAGAGTTCCTGCTGGGTAAGGCAAGCGTTCTCGCGGAGTTCGCGAAGGACATATCCAATGGGCTCGCTTTCCCACGGTGGAAGTCTTCCCCATCGACGGAGGGTTCGCCATTCGACGAAATCGCGGGGCCGGGTTCTCCTCAACCCGTGGGGCAGGGGAGGCAGGCGCTTCGCCGGCGGCAAGCGGAAGGACACAATATATATATTGTATCAAGAGCGAAGCGGCAGGGGAAATTGAGGGGAAGCGGGAGGAGAGTTTGCCGCATTGACCGTGTCCTCCAGGCCGTGCACGGACACGCCGAGCAGGCGCACGGGCTTCTCGCCCGCCTCGGTCTTCTCGAGCAGCGCGGTGGCGCGTGCGGAGATCTCCCCGGGTGAGCAGGTCGCGGGCTGATGCGTCTGGCTGCGCGTGATCGTGCGGAAGTCCGCGTAGCGCAGCTTGAGGACGACGGTCCGCGCGAAGAGCCGCTTGCGCTCGAGGATACCGGCGGTGCGGCGAGCCAGGGCGTCGACCTCGCTGCGAATCGCCGCGATGTCCTCCAGGTCCTTCGCGTAGGTCTCCTCGCAACCGATGGACTTGCGTTCCTGGTTGGGATTGACCGCGCGGTCGTCGATGCCGAAGGCGAGGTTGCGCAGCGCGCCGGCCCAACTCCCGACGGCCCCCTGCAGCAGCTCCGCGGGCGCGGCGCGGACGTCGACGAGCCGCGCGATGCCGGCCGCGCGGAGCCTGCCGGCCGTCACGGGGCCGACGCCCCAGAGCGCGTCCACCGGAAGCTGCTGGAGGAATCGCTCCATTCTCTCGGGCGCGATGACGGTCAGGCCGTCCGGCTTCCTCCAGCCCGAGGCGATCTTGGCGAGGAACTTGTTCGGCGCGACACCGGCGGAGGCCGTCAGGAGCGTCTCCTCCCGGATCTGCGCCTTCAGGCGCCGCGCGACGGCGACGCCGAGTGGCTCGCCCCACGCGTTCTCGGTGACGTCGAGGTACGCCTCGTCGAGCGAGAGCGGCTCGACGAGGGGCGTCACGGCGCGGCAGATCGCGAAGACTTGCTGCGAGATCGCGGCGTACTTCTTGAATTCCGGCCGGACGATCACGAGGTCCGGGCAGAGGCGCACGGCCCGCGCCATCGGGATGGCAGAGCGGACGCCGAAGGCACGCGCCTCGTAGCTCGCCGCCGCGACGACGCCGCGGCTCTCGGGCCGTCCGCCCACGGCGACCGGCCTGCCGCGCAGGGAGGGATCGTCGCGCTGCTCGACGGACGCGTAGAACGCGTCCATGTCGACGTGGAGGATCTTGCGAAGCGTCACGCCCCCCCTCACCCTGCCCTCTCCCCCCAGCCGAGGGGAGAGGGGATGCGTTACGTGCCTGCCCCCTCGTAATAGTCCAGCCCCGAATGATCCAGCACCTCCTCGCCCACCAGGATCCGCAGCGTGTTCGCGAGCTTCAGGTGCTGGACGAAGAGGTCGTGCTCGGGCTTTAAGTCCGGCCGCGACAGGGGCGACTTGAAGTAGAAGGACAGCCACTCCTGGATGCCGGAGAGGCCGGCGCGCCCCGCGAGGTCGAGGAAGAGGAGCAGATCGAGCACGACCGGCGCCGCCAGGATCGAGTCGCGGCAGAGAAAGTCGATCTTGATCTGCATCGGCTGGCCGAGCCACCCGACGATGTCGATGTTGTCCCAGCCCTCCTTGGCGTCGCCGCGGGGCGGGTAGTACTCGATGCGGACCTTGTGGAAGTAATTGCCGTAGAGCTCGGGGTAGAGCTCGGGCTCGAGGATCGCGTCGAGGACCGAGGCCTTGCTGACTTCCTTCGAGCGGAAGGAGCCCGGATCGTCGAGCACCTCGCCGTCGCGGTTGCCGAGGATGTTGGTCGAGAACCAGCCCTGCAGTCCGAGCATCCGGGCTTTCAGTCCCGGAGCGATGATCGTCTTCATCAGCGTCTGGCCGGTCTTGAAATCCTTGCCGGCGATCGGCACGCCCCGGGCCCGTGCCATTTCCTGCAGGGCCGGAATGTCGACCGTGAGGTTCGGCGCACCGTTGGCGTAGGGCACGCCGCTCGCGATCGCCGCGTACGCGTAGATCATCGAGGGCGGAATGTCGGGGGAGTTTTCCTTCAGTCCCTTCTCGAGCGCGGCGAGCGTCTCGTGAACCGGCTTCTGCTGCGTGTAGACCTCGGTCGACCCGCACCACACCATGACCGCGCGCGCGGCGCCGCAAGCTTTGCGGAAGTCCGCGATGTCCTTGACGAGCTCCTCGGCCAGGTGCATCTTCGTCGGCGCCTTCTTCACGTTCGGTCCGTCGAGGTTCTTGACCCACGAACGCTCGAATACGGCGGACATGGGCTTGACCCGCTCGAGCTCGGCGCGGACCGGGGCAAGCATCTCCGGCGAGAGAACGCCGGCCTCGAGCGCTGCCTCGTACGCGTTGTCCGTGAAGATGTCCCAGCCGCCGAAGGCGAGATCGCCGAGGCCCGCCAGCGGCACGAGCTCCTTGATCGGCGTAAAGCGCGGCTGGCTGCGCTTGCCGAGGCGCAGCTTCTGCAGCTGCGTCACGGAGCCGATGGGCTGCGCCAGGCCCTTGTGGATCAGGTGGACGCCCGCGATGAGCGTGGTCGAGACGGCCCCGAGGCCCGGAAGGAGGACAGCGAGCGGGCCGTCGGCAGGGGCGATCTTCCTGGCGAGCTCCGGGTAGAACGAGGTGCGGTCACTCATGAAGCACTCCTTGCGATGCGGCGGTCGTTCCACGCGACGGCCACGAGCGCGAAAAAGAAGGCCGGTACGGCAATGGCCGAAGAAACGACGAACCAGTCAGCGATGCCGAAGGCGGACATTATCAGAACGAGGTAGATGAAGTCGCGGCGGGACAGGGCGTCCGCCACGCGGGAAATCGTAGTCTCCTCGTGCACGGTGACGGAGGTAAAAAGCGGGCCCTCCTTCTTGCCGGTCATCGTCCGCTGGTAGACGACCAGGGCCGAAGCCGCCGTCGCGACCACGGCCGTGGCGCCGCAGATGAGGGGCCAGTCGCGGCCGGTCGAGCGCGCGAGGCCGAGGCCCATGGCGCCGAAGACCGCCATGTGCACCAGGTTGTCGCCCCAGAAATCGAGCGCGCCGCCCCACCGCGACTCCTGGAACTTCAGGCGCGCGAGCTCGCCGTCGCATCCGTCGAGGATCGAGTGGAGGAGAAAAAGCGCGCCGCCGATAACCTGGACGCCCGAGCGCGACGACAGGAAGAACGGCGCGCCGATGAGCCCGATGGCGACC
The DNA here is from genome assembly GCA_041483715.1 of Thermoanaerobaculia bacterium. Classification (GTDB taxonomy): domain Bacteria; phylum Acidobacteriota; class Thermoanaerobaculia; order UBA5066; family Gp7-AA6; genus DAHUXD01. The sequence goes on along the minus strand of JBGPGG010000024.1, from coordinate 1,115 downwards.
GCCACGATTGTCATCTGGTTCGGCGTCACGCGCGTGCCGGCGAGGCGGCGGCTGACCGCGAGCGAGATCTTGCGGTCGAAGTGCCGCGACATGAACCCTTCCGTGTCCTTGATGAGACCCTTGAGCAGGAACGTCTCGGCGCGCGGAAGATCCGCGGCGGAGGCGACCGGGATTCCGGCGGCGGGGGCGCCCGCGAGCAGCTCCTTCAGATCCTTCGGGTGGACGGCGACGTTCCAGGGCAGGCGCGTCGCGCCCGGAGGAGCCGCGGGCGCGAGCTGTGCGCCGGTTCCTTCGAGCGCTTTCTCTGCGGCGGGGGAAGCGCCGGCGACGACGACCCGGCTAAAACCGGCTCGCCTCGCGGCGAGCGCCGTCCTCCGGATCATCGGAAGTCCCAGGACGATGGTTTCCGGCGCGATGCCGGAGCCTTCGGGGGCGACCAGGGCAAGGACGGGCGCGTCGCTCATCGCCTCGCACCGGGGCCGACGGCGCGCTCTGCCGACAGCGGCTCGCCGCGGCGGCGGTCGGACTCCCTGGCGAGGGCGAGAACGTTGGCGCAGAGCGCGGCCTCGGCGAGGTTGTGGCCGCGCGCGCGCGGGCTCTCGATCTCGCCGAGGAACTCCGTGATGACGCCGCCGAACCAGTCGGGGTGGTGCGAGCCTTCCGTGAGGGCGGGGAAGGTCCACTCTTCGATCGCGCGCTGGCCGTCCACGTCGAGGAGCGTCAACCGGCCTCCGTCGAGCTTGAGCTTGCCGCGCGTGCCCGAGAGCTCGACGCGGTTGGCGCGCTCCTCGGCGGCCCAGGTCAGGAAGATCTCGGCCGAGGCTGATGGGTGGAAGAGCATCAGCTCTGCGGTGTCTTCGATCGGCCACTCCCGGTGCTTTCGAGTCGACAGGCGCGCCGCGACCGTGCGCGGCGTCGAGGGCATCCATCCCTGCACGACGTACAGGGCGTGCCAGCCGTGGTCGACGAGGACCCCGCCCCCCGACTGGGCCGAGTCGACGCGCCAGTTGCCGGCATCGCCGGCGGTGACGGCCGGCCTGTCGCGCAGCGTCTCCCAGCGGCAGTGGCGGACTTCGCCGAGTGCGCCGGAGCGGACGATCTCCCCGATCCGGGCG
>JBGPGG010000023.1:0-31539 GCA_041483715.1 Thermoanaerobaculia bacterium | reverse complement strand
CGCGGGCCCGACGAGCAGCGGTGCGGCTCGAGGCCTCTTGATCCAGAGCACCGCTGAGCCGAGGAGCACCAGGAAGACGACGGTCGGCCGCGGAAGCGAGGGCTCCCAGAAGCGCTGCATGTAGTCGCGCGTCGAGGGAGTCAGGGTCCGGTACCCGAGGGCGGTCGCGGCAGCCGCGCTCGCCGCCCAGAGCCCGAGCACGGGGAGGAGCGGCCGCAGGGCCAGCCAGCCTCCGCGGCGCAACGCGATCCACGTGAGTCCTCCGCCGAGGCCGGCGACCGTCAGGACCGCGGGCTGCGAAAACCAGACGGCGGCCATTCCGATCAGACCGGCCGCGAGGTGCCGGGTGCGGGATTGCGGGACGGCGCAAAGGCCGAGCGCAACGAGCGTGAGCAGGATCGCCACGGCGACATCGGTCGAGTACTGCTTGACCTCGGCGCTGTAGGCGATCAGGGAAGGCGCGAGAGCAAAGAGCGCGGTCGCGAAAACGGCGGTCCAGCCCGGAAGAACGCGGCGAGCCAGGCGCGCGAAGAGCGCAAGCGCCGCGAGGCCGCCGAGCAGGGGGAAGAGGCGCAGCGCGAGCTCGTTCGGGCCGAAGACCTCGACGGCGCCCTTGAGCGCGGCGAGGAACCCGGGCGGCGCGACCTGGTCGAGCGCGAGCGGCTTGCCGAGAAGAGAGAACAGCGGCGCGCGGATCACGTTTTCGGCAACGGCGATCTCGTCGATCCACAGCGACGTCTTCGCGAAGTACTGCCAGAGACGCAGGGCGGCGCCGGCGAGCAGAAGAAGCACGAGCGTCGGTCGCTCCGGCGGGAGTCTCACGTGGCGATGTTAGCCGACGGGCCGTCGCACGGACGTAAGATCCCGTGTGGCAACGCATGAACGAGACAGGCGCGCTCGGTCACGTCACGGGCGCCAGGCTCCTGCTCGGTGGACTCGTGCCGGCCGTTCTCGCGCGCCTCTGGATCCTGCCGCTCGCGTCGAGCCTCTCCCTGGACGAGTTCGGAACCTGGTGGGTCACCAACGGCAGCTTCGACCAGATCCTGTCGCGGGCCAGGCTCTTCCCGCAGTCCTTTCCTTACGCGGCCGCCGTGTGGTTGGAGCGGGCTGCCGGCGGCAGCGGCGAGGTCGTATTGCGCCTTCCGTCATTGCTGGCGGCCGGTCTCGCTGCGTACTGTCTCTATCGGCTCGGCCGCGAGCTCTTCGACCGGGAAACCGGCCTGCTCGCGGCGGGGATCTTCGTCGGGGTCCCGCAGATTTGCTTTGCCGCGGCAGATGCGCGCCCGTACGCATTCGGAGTCCTCGCGACGATCGGCGCGCTCTGGATGCTCGTGCGCTGGCTCGAGCGAGGCCGGGCGGCCGACGCCGTTGGATACGTGCTCCTGGCCTCGGCCGCCGTCTATTTTCAATATCTCTTCGCAGCGATGCTCCCCGCTCACGCGCTCTATGCGATCCGACGCTGGCGGCGAGGTTGCGGAGTTGCTCCGAGGCAGCTGTTGGTGGCGGCAGCCGGAGTGGCGCTTCTGACGGCTCCGGCCTCATGGATGGCGCGCGAGATCGGGCGCGACCGCGCGCTGCACGCCTTCGAAGCGATGCCGGGCGTGAAAGCGCTCGTACGGATGCTGGTGCCGTCGGGCGTCCTCGCTGCGATGCTGGCGAGCTTCCTCGTCTGGTGGATGCTCGGCCTGGCCCGTCGGAGGCGGCTGACGTCGGTCTGGAGCAGACCGCTTCCGGATCGAGACGCGAAGCACGTGCCGACGGGGGACGCCCTCTGGCTCGCGTCCCTTTCGGCGGTCGTCCCCGCCGTTCTTCTCTTCGTCGTTTCCCGGGCTACCGGTACCTCTGTGTTTGTTCCCCGGTACATGATGAGCATGATTCCCGGCCAGGCGCTGCTCTTGGCCTGGTTTCTCCGCGGCGTACAGCCGACCTCCGGCCGGCGCGCCGTTATTGCCGGCTACCTGGTCATTCTGTTGCTCGCTCGCGGCTTGAAGGTCGCACATACGAACGAGGACTGGCGCGGCGCGACTGCCGCCGTGAGCGCGTCGAACGGCAGCCATCCGGTGCTGCTGTCGGGCACGTACACGGAGTCCCGCAACCTCGCCTGGGTGCAGGATGGCAACCATGCCACTTACATGCGCGCGCCCCTGGACTATTACGCGACCGGCGGCCCGACCGTTGTCCTGCCGCTCTTCGTCAGCCGGGACGCAGAGTCCTACGTGGAAGGGCTCCTCGACTCGACAGCAGGGCTGGAGGACCGTTTCGCGCTGATCGAGCGCTCTTCGAAGTTCCCCTCCTGGGCGCCGTGGCTCGATGCGCGTCTCAGGCCGAGGGGCTATCGGATGAGAAGAGTTTGGGACCGCGGCAATCCGAGCGCGTGGGTCTTCGAGCGACCATTCCGGAAGCATGAAATCATGGAAACTGCGGGGCCGTAGCTCAGTTGGATAGAGCAAGAGTTTCCTAAACTCTAGGTCGGCGGTTCGACTCCGCCCGGTCCCACCAAGGGCTTTCGCCTCGATTGCTCGTTTCCGTGCCGAACCCGGCCCCCCGGGAAACGCGCCTGTTCTCGAGCCCGGACCTCTGCCCTCGGGTCTGCGCGACCGCCTCTCTACTCGAGGACGAACGAGATCTTCCCGTTGACACGATAGCGGACGATTCGATTCCCCTCGACCTTGGCCTCGAAATTCTCGATGTAGATCGACCGGATGTTCTTCAGGGTTTTCGAGGCCCGCTTGATCGCCTCCGCGGCGGCGTCTTCCCAGCCCTTTTCGGAATCGGCGAGCACCTCGATGACTTTCAGCACGTCGGCCATTGTGACCTCCTCGAGAGACTTCTTACTATGGAATGCCGCGGCGCTCTTGAGTCAAATGTACCAGACGGACTTCTTCCTTCAGGGTCGGCGGCTCGCGCTCGCCCGGCTCCGCCAGCTCGCCGCGCGTAGCCTTACCGGCTCTTGGGCGGTTTGACCTTACGCAGGATAGCGGCGGCATTTTTCGCGTCCGCCTCGTTCTCGAAGCCGAGGATCGCCGAGTACTTCCTTCCGACCACCTGGGCGAGAAGGAAGCTGACGTTGATTCCGGCGTCACCGAGCGCACGAGAAAGCATGTGCCCCAGGCCGGGGCGGTCATCGCCCTCGACGAGAAGCGTCGGAATGTCCGAGGCCGACAGGCCCGCGGACTGGGCCGCGGCGGCCGCTCTCTTGCCCGAAACCGGATAGAGCTCGATCGTAGCCCGCCCTTCTTCGCCGGGGTGGCGGTATCCCATGACGACTCGAAGGTCGGCACCCGCATGGGCCAGTGGCTCGAGAGTTCTCTCGAGGGCCCCGGGGCGATGTTCCGTGTCGTGTCGCCAGAGCGTGATCGCCTTGACTGTAATGGCCATCTTCGACCTCCTTGAACAGGGCGGAGAGTCTAGCTCAGAAGCACTTCACTCCGGCGCCTGGGGCGCCGCCGGCGCAAGCCTCAATGCACGATTTCGAAGCTTCTTTCCCTCTCGGCCCCCGTGGGTCACGTCGGGAGCGGCAGCAGGCAGGGCCGAGCGATCAGCCGGGCGGCCTGCGGCGGTCGAGGTCGCGGATCTTTGCGACCAGGGCCGCGATGGAAAGCCCGATGAGGGCGAGCGCGACGATCAGGCCCTTGCGCCGGAAGGTGCGCTCGCGCCGGATGCGAACCGCTTCGGCCCGCGCGGTGCGGGCTATTGTGAGTCCGCCCGCCACGGTCTGCTGCACGGCGTAGGGCTGGAACAGGTGGACGTCCGCCCGCGCTTTCGTGAGGGCCTCGTCGGCGCGGGAGAGGTCGAACTGGGCACGGGCGACGAGCATTCCGGCCTCGGCCTCCCGCCGGAGCGCCGCCTTCGCGGCGTCGGTCTCCGTCTTGAGCGCGAGGATGTCCTCGGACATGGCCGCCGCGGAGCGTGCCCCCTCCGTCCCCGCCTCGTGGCAGGCGACGCACTTGCCGTCCTTGCCCGTGGAGAGGAACGCGTCGGTGGGGTGCACGATGTCGTGGTTCTCGTGGCAGGTGACGCAGCCCGGCAGGCCCATCTCGGCGAAGGCCTCCCAGTGCGGGCTCGCCTTGAACTGCTCGGCGAAGACCGTGTGGCACGTTCCGCAGACGTTCGAGACGGACCCGACCTGCGGCGGCGCCGCGCCGTGGTTGCCGTGGCAGGAGTTGCAGGTCGGCGAGGAAAGATCGCCCTTCTTCACGAGCGCTTCGAAGTGCACGCTCTTCGAGTACTTCGCGTAGACGTCGGAGGGAAGCTTGTGGGCGGCCATCAGCGTCGCGTCCCCGTGGCAGCGGTTGCAGGTCTGCGCGATGCGCGGGGGGTAGACCGGCGATCGAACGTCCTTGACGGGCAGAATGCCGTGGGCGCCGTGGCAGCTGGCGCACGTGGCGACGCTCTCATCGCCGCGCAGGAGGGCCTTGCCGTGGCTGCTCGTGCGGTACTCGGCGAGCTGGTCCACACGCTCCGAGGGATTGAAGTGTTTCATCGCGGCCGCGTCGGCATGGCACGTGCCGCACAGGGCGGGGATGTCCTTCGGAGACGGCTTGCCCCGGAATCCCTTCCTGGAGTCGTGGGCGAGTTCCTGGTCCTCCGTGCGGGGGTCGCCGCCGTGGCAGGAGGCGCACGTGAAGCCCGAGCGCGCGTGGATGTCGTCGGCGAACAGCTTCGCCGGAGGGCTCACGCGGGCGTCGTCGAGGGCGAGATGGCAGTCGACGCACCCGATCGCGGTGGCGGCCTTCGAGGGGGGCGTGGGCGCCGGCGGCCCGGCTGGCGCGGCCAGGGCGCCGGCGAAAAGGGCCGCGAAGACGGCGAGCCGGCGCGTCACGGTTTGACCTGCCCGGGAGGCGGCAATAGCGCGAGAACCGTCAGGACGAGGGCCCCTGCGATCGCGACGAGCGCCAGGAGGTTCCACCAGGGCGACGGGCGCCCGAGGGAGGCCTTCCGGTCGAGCAAGGGGACCAGAACGAGGACCGCGGCCAGGGCACCGAAGAAGAGGACGCCCAGCAGCTCGCCGGGAATGCCGGCGATCTCGGCGGGGAGGTACTTGAGAAACTGGAACATCGAGAGGAAGTACCACTCGGGCCGGATTCCGGCCGGCGCCGAGGCGAAGGGCTCCGCCTTCTGGCCGAGCTCCCAGGGCAGAAACGCCGCCAGGCCCGCGAGCAGGCCCACGGCGATCATCCACCCCACCATGTCGCGCAGTAGGAAGTCGGGCACGAATTTCATCGCCCTGGGCTTCTCCCGCTCGAGCGACGGCGGTACGCTCATGCCCTTCTGCTGGACGAGGACGAGGTGCACCCCGAGCAGCAGCGTCGTGATTGCGGGAAGGATCGCGACGTGGATCCCGTAGAAGCGCGACAGCGTGGCGCCGGTGACGTCGGAGCCGCCGCGGAGGATCCGCGACAATAGCGGCCCGATTCCCGGAATCTGGGCGGGGACGTCGGTGCCGACCTTCGTCGCGAAGAAGGCGAGCGTGTTCCAGGGCAGCAGGTAGCCCGAGAAACCGAAGCCGAGAGCGATGAAGAGCAGCAGGGCTCCCGAGATCCAGGTCATCTCGCGCGGCGCGCGGTACGCCTTCAGAAAGAAGACGGATGCCATGTGCAGGACGACCACGCCCACGAAGAGGTTGGCGCCCCACGAATGGATCGAGCGGATGAGCCATCCGAACGGGACCTCGGCCATGATGTACTGGACGCTCTCGAAGGCCTCGGTCGCGCTCGGCCGGTAGTAGAGCAGCAGCAGGATCCCCGTGGCCACCTGGACGAGGAAGAGGAAGAGCGCCATCCCCCCGAGGTAGTAGAAGATCGTGTGGCGATGGATCGGCACTTCCTTCTTTGCCGCGATATGGGCGATCCCGTCCCATCCGATCCGGTCCCTCAGCCAGGCGGCCGGGGACAGGCGCGCGGCCGCGGCGCGGCCCTCAGGCCCGCCGGATGACAACCCTGTCCCCCCGCACGGCGACGTCGAGCTTCGTGAGCGGCTTTGGCGGAGGTCCCGAGATGTTGGTGCCGTTGGCGTCGTACACGCCGTTGTGGCAGGCGCACCAGATGTCGCTGCGGTCCCCCCGGTACTGAACGGTGCAAGCGAGGTGCGTGCACGTGGCAGTCAGCGCCTTGAGCTCGCCCGCCACCGTCCGAAAGAGAATCACCGGCTTGCCGGAGAAGGGGACGATCCGGCCCGAGTTGGGCAGGATGTCCGAAGCCTTCACGTCGAGCTCGATCTCGGAGAGGGAGGGCTCGGAGGTCACGGGCGGAACGATGAATCGCAGGACCGGATAGAGAAAGGAGACGAAGCTCGCGCCGAGGCTCGTACCGAGGAGGTACGTGAGCCACCGCCGCCGGGATTGTTCCTCGTCTGCGATGTCCATCAAAGTTGGATAGAGCCTATGGCCGCGGGGTAGGAGCGGCGTGATGTATCTGCATCAGGCCGGCTGACGCCAGACGCCTAGGATGAGCAAAAGGGGGAGCCATGAGCCTCGACCTCGGGGCCTTTCCGGGGTTTCGGGATTACCTCGTCGGGCGGTTCGGCCCCGAGGCGCGGGAGGCGACGCTCGAGCCCCTGGTCGGCAAGGCGTCGGGCATCAAGGAGGGCGGGTACGGAATCCCGTACCGGGTGCGCTGGCAGGCGGCCGGCGGGCCAAGGACGCTCGTGCTCGAGACGGTCCGGCCGGGCGAATTTGGCCACGAGGACCGGTCCGACCGGGCGGGGCTCCTGCTTCGGGCCTTCGACGAGTCCGGGAGTCTCCCCGGTCACGTCGTCCCCGTGGACGTCGGGGCTTTGCGCACGAGGGGGTCGGCCGTGAGCCTCGGAGACAGCGGCGAGTTTTTCATCCTGACCGAGTTTGCCGAGGGCGAGCCCTACGCCGCGGACTTCGACCGCGTCGCCGCGGCCGGGCGCCTCGACGCGCTCGACGCCGCCCGAGCCCGCGCGCTGGCTGACTACCTCGCCGACATCCACCGCGCGCCGGCCTCGCATCCGTCCTGGTACCGGCGCAGGCTGCGGGATCTCGTGGGATCCGGCGAGTGCATCGCGGGAGTCGCCGACTCCTATCCCGTGCCGACCGGGTTCATCGACGCAGCGCTCCTGCGTGAGGTGGAAACGCTGGCCCTCTCCTGGCGATACCGGCTGCGAGACCGAGTCGACCGTCTGCGGACGATCCACGGCGATTTCCATCCCTGGAACATCCTGTTCCGCTCCGGGACGGACTTCACGGTCCTCGACCGCAGCCGCGGCGCTCTGGGCGATCCGGCGGACGACGTCGCCTCGCTCGGGGTGAACTTCCTCTTCTTCGCGCTGCGAACGCGCGGGGACTTCAGCGGCCCGTTCGCGGAGCTCTTCCGGCTCTTCTGGGATCGGTATCGGGAGCGTTCGGCCGACGAGGAGCTCGACTCCGTGGTCGCCCCGCACTTCGCGTTCCGCGCGCTGGTCGTCGCGAACCCGCTCTGGTACCCGCGGGAGTCCGAGGAGCTGCGGCGCAAGCTGTTCCGCTTCCTCATCTCGGTTCTGGAGGCGGACCGTTTCGAAATCGGCCGGATCCCGCAATACCTCGAACGGGCTCGCCCGTGAGCTGGGTCGTTTGGCTGACGGGTCCGCCGGCGTCGGGCAAGACCGCGCTCGCGGCGGCGCTGCGAGGACGGCTCGCGCAGGAGGGTGTGCGGCCTGTCGTCCTCGAGTCCGACGCGCTGCGCAGGGTGTTGACGCCCGAACCAAGCTACGAGCCGGAGGAGCGGGACCGTTTCTACCAGATCGTCGCCGACCTCGCGGCGCTGATCGCCGAGCAGGGATTTCCCGTGATCGTTGACGCCACGGCTCCGCGGCGCCTGTACAGGGATCGGCTGCGCGGGAGAGTGGCTCACTTTCTCGAAATTCTGGTCGCCACACCGCTCGACATTTGCGAGCTGCGGGACCCAAAGGGGCTTTATCGGCGAGCCCGTCTGGGACAGGCACCGCATCTTCCGGGCGCCACCGAGGCCTACGAGGAGCCGGAAAAGGCCGAGCTGGTCGTTTCCGGAGTGACGCCGCCGGAGGACGGCGCGCGTTCTGTCGCGGCGCTTCTGCGCGAGCGGGGCCTCCTGCCTCTCGCAAAATGATGCAACTGGTTCAAGACGCCGCCGCCGCGTTAGTGCATCGTTAGATCGTGAGATTCGATCCTTGGAAAGGAGGACTTATGAACCTCATGCGTTATGAACCGACCAGTGTCCCGTTCTTCCGTGAGATGGAAGAGATGTCCAACAGGCTGAACCGCCTCTTCGGCACGTGGAGTCGCCCCAATGGCAAGGAAACGCTGACCGTCGCCGACTGGGCTCCCGTGGTGGACATCCAGGAGACGGATCACGAGTACCTGGTCAAGGCGGAGCTTCCCGAGATCAAGAAGGAGGACGTGAAGGTCACAGTCGAAAACGGCGTGCTCACCATGCAAGGGGAGCGCAAACAGGAGAAAGAAGAGAAGGGAAAGAAGTTCCATCGGATCGAGCGCTCCTACGGCACGTTCCTGCGTACCTTCACGGTTCCGGCCGATGCGGAGGAGACGAAAGTGGCGGCGGACTTCAAAGACGGCGTCCTTCGGGTGCATTTGCCCAAGGCGGAAAAGCCGCGGCCCAAGGCCATCGAAGTCAAGGTCGCCTCGTAGCACCGCATCGGCACGAGAGGCCGCTCCGCAATGGAGCGGCACCCCACGCGGCCGGCCTTACGGGCCGGCCGCTTTCTTTTTGGGATCAGCCTTTGCTCGTGAACTTTCTCGACCAGGGTCTCGAGTTGGAAGTCCGCGGAAGAATGTGGTCTCGTCATCCCGAGCGTTGTCGGGATCGACATGATCCAACATGATCGGGACCCGCTGAGGGGCCATGCACGAGATGAGGCGACGGGCCGTTACCAGATCCAGATGAAGTGAATCTGGAACGCGCTGTTTGTCTTCTTGGGCTACAGGACCTGCTTCGCGCGCAGTTCGGTGAGGATGACGGACCCGAGGAGGACGATGGCCGCGAGCAGGAGCAGCGGTCCGAGGATCATGAAACCGGTGAAGAGGTACGCCGTCTCCTTGACGAGCAGGGCGAACGAGAGAACGACCGCCAGGGCCGTCAGCAGTACGGCGAGCCTCAGTCGAAGCATGCCCCGGCGAGGGGTGGCGGAGGGCGCCGTCACTGGAGGGCCTGCTTCGGGGGTTCGGCCGCCGCTTCGTCGGCGTGGTGGGCCGGGCCGTGGCAGTCGAGGCAGGAGTCCTTGCCCGTCATGAGATTGGGGATCTCGTCCTTGTCGTGTTTGGCGAGAAAGTTCTGCGCGCCGCCGTGGCAGGAGAGGCAGCGCAGGTTCGAGTAGGGCTTGCGGATCTTGATCGGCGTCGGGTACTTCCCGGTGATGTCGTAGTAGACGTGCCCGAGGCCCGCGAGCTTGGCGCTCACGGTGCCAAACATGCCGTAGTCACTGTGGCACGTGTAGCACTGGTCGCCCTGAATGTAGCGGTTCTTGTAGTGCGTGGCCGCCAGCGAATCGCTCTTCGGATTGCGCAGGTCCGCGACATGGCTTTCCATGATGTGACAAGACCCGCACGCCTCGACGCTCATGGACTCCTGCATGCCGTGGGCGGTCGCGAGGAACACCACCACGACCGGGATGACGAGGATGGCGCCGAAGAGCAACGCCTTCGAGACGGCGGTGACCCCGTCTCTGCGGATCATCCGCCAGATGAGAGCGAGCAGGGCGAGATTGAAGAGGGCGAAGAGGAGCCCGACCCCCTGCACCCACTGGCTCGTAGTTCCGATCCAGCCCCGCGGCTGGGGCACGCCGAAATCCGCGGGATCCGCCGCCAGGGGGCCCGCGGTCAGGAAGAGGAGGATGGAGGAGAGGCGCAGCCTCACTTCTTGTTGCCGGGATAGTCCTTCAGCCAGGCGCCGTCGACGGCCTTGGCGCCCTTCTTCTCCTTCTCCGCGATGAGCCATTTGCCGACTTCGTTGGACTCGTGCAGCCCCGCGTCCTTCTTGGGGAGCTTGTCGACGTGGCAGTACTGGCAGTTCTTCGCGTCGACGCCCGCGGCCTTGGCCTGTTTTTGAATGTCCATGGTGGCCGTCGAGGTCGCGCTCAGCGCGATCCACCCACACCAGACGAGCAGACCCACCATGGCGCCGAGACGGGAACCTTTAGTTTTCATCCAGAGTCCTCCTTGTCGCGGTTCATGCCGCGAGACGAGAAAATGATAACAGCCTACGGTTTCCAGTGCAGGCCGACGTAGTACCGGTTGCCGTTGTAGTCCGCCAGCGGGCCGGCCTGGTCGAACGCCACGCGCTCGTTGTACTTGTCCTGCAGCCATTCGAAGTCGAGCCCGAGATTCTGCAGGAAGAAGTACTCCGTCAAGACGCGAACGCGGTCCACGGTGAACGGAATGGACCCGTTGTTGTTCATCCAGAGGTACGCCCCGTCGAGCGAGAGGCGATCCCACTGGAAGTGGATCCCGCCCTCCCAGTTGTGCCCGAACTCCTGCTGCTCCGTCGGGACGATGTCGAAATCCTGGGGGACGCGGACGAGGATCTTGCGGTTCGTCAGGAACTCGCCGCCCGAGCCGCGCAGCGTGAGCATGTTCTTCAGGAGCGTGATCTCGATGTTGCCCTCGAACTCTCGGACCTTCGTGCTGTAGCCGATCTCGACGATGTCGTCGTCGGCGTGCGTCTCGCGGAAAAACGCGCCGAGCTTCAGGAAGTCCTTGAAGTTCCAGACGCCCCGGAAGTTGTAGCGGTCCCGGTTGATGTAATCGGTCCGGAAGATCGGCCGATCCGCGGAGTCGTGGTGGTAGTCGGCGGTGAGCGTCAGCCCCGACTGGGAATAGGAGGCCCCGCCTCCCCAGGTGTTGACCCGCCGCTCGAAGCGGCCGCCCTGGCCGCCCGGGATCACGATCGACGCGGCGTCGGGCGTGGCGGTCACGTTCTGCTGCGTCTGGGACCATCCGGCGTTGACGGCGAAGGGCCCGAGCATCCGCGCCGTGACGCCCGCATCGAAGACGCGGGTCATGTCGTCCACCGAGGTTCGGGCGGTGACCTCGCGCAGCAGGTCGCCCGTGCTCTGGCCGGCGTAGGTGACGGTGTTGAGGAAGAGGGTGGAGATGAGGGCCTGCCCGTCGAGGACGCGGCTGTTCTCGGCCCAGCCTCCGGCCAGGTCGACGTTCTGCACGAGCGTCAGCTCGGCGCGCGCGGACGCCCGCCAATAGTCGGTTCGCGACCGCGAGTTGACCGTTTCGCCGAGGCCCGAGAAGAACCGCGCGATCTCGAACGACAGGAACTTGCCCGCGTCGGCCTCGACGTACTTCGTCTCGTTGCTGCCGTCGGCCTTGATGTACGTGCCGGTGAGCTTCAAGCGCCCGAAGAGGTTGCCCGTGATCCAGGCGTTGGTGACCGGCGTGTTGATCTTGTTGTTCTGCGTGCCGACGATGGCGTCGGCGGTGATCGTCTGGCCGAGGATCGGCCTCGTGAAGTTGCCGCTGCCAGCGCCGGGCGAGAGGGCGGCCACGTCCTTCCAGGTGTACATGCGCCAGCCCTGCGTGAAGCCCGCCTTGACGGGCCCGTAGTTGAAGCCGAGGCCGACACGGTACAGCTGGTCGACGGACTGGACCTGTTCGTTTAAGAGGAACTCGTTGCCGCCGACATGGTAGGTCGTGGTGCCGGGGCCCTGGTACACGTTGCGCGTGTAGCCGAGCAAGGGAGTGATCATCTTCCCGGGCAGCAGCTCGAGGGTCGCGTCGTAGATGTTGCGGCTCCGGTTCCAGGTCTGCTGGCCCGGGATGATCCCTTCGTCGAGGAAGGGGTTGGCGAAGGCCGGCAGGGCGCTGTAGAGATCGGTCTCGCGCCAGACGAAAGTCAGCTTGAAGACGTTCGTCTGGCCGGCCTGCAGGCGGAACTGCCCCGCGGGCCCGGCCCCGATGTCGGAGCCGTCCACATGGAGGGTGTCGAGGAAGCCGAGCGGACCCTGCGAGGTGTAGTTGAGGGAGCGCAGCAGAAGGCCGGGGCGGTCGTTGATCTGTGTCCGGTACATCTGGTCGTTTCCGGTCACGTCCACCCAGCGGTACCCCAGCTCGATGTCGAACGGGATGGCCTGGGCGCGCAGTAGGGCGGAGCACAGCAGGACCGCCGCGGGCGCCAGGACAAAGGGAAGCAGCCGGTGAGTCTTTCTCATGGCGGCCTCTATTTCAGAAGCTGCGGCGACACGTTAGACCCGTGGACGGCCACGTGGCATGTCGTGCAGTTGCGGTAACGGGGCAGCGTGAGGTCATGGAAGGACGGCGGCTGCGAGCCGTAGGTCTTCGGGCCTCCCGTCTGCGAGTGGCAGGAGAGGCAGAGCTGGTCGACGCGCGCCCACTGGAGCATGTTCGGGTTGTTGGACCCGTGGTTCTGGTGGCACGAGAGGCAGTCGCCGCCCGAGCCCGAGACGTGCTGGAAGACGAAGGGGCCGCGCAGGTCCGCGTGACAGTTCAAGCAGGGCAGGTCGCCCTGCACCGTCATCTTGACGGCCTCGCCCCTGCGGGCGTGCGGCCCGTGGCAATCGAGGCAGGTCATGCCGCCCCGGTCGAGCCGGTGCGAGTAGGGCTTGTTCTGAAAGGACGCGGTCTGGTTCGCGTGGCAAGTCGCGCAGAGCGCGCCGGGCGCCTTCGCCAGCAGGTGCTCGCTCTTTGCGACGGACTTGTGGACCGAGTGGCACGTCAGGCAGTTGACCGTGGCGGTGTTCGCGTGGACCCCGGTCGCAAACGAGTCGTGCGGGCCGGGCGTCTTTGCGTGACAGGAGAGGCAGTCCTGCGCGCCGGCGACACCCTTGAGCGTATGGATCAGGCTCGCGTCGCCCCCCGCTTCCATGTGCTTCGTGCCGTCGCCGTGACAGGTGGTGCAGACGTCGTTGGGGTCGGGCTTCTTTTCGCCGTGCGGGGTCCGCGCGTGCGGGTTGCTCGCGAAGGCCTGCACGAGCTCCGTGTGGCAATCGGCGCACTTGGGCAGTTCCTGCGCCGAGGAAACCTTGGCCGCGGCCTCTGTGGGCGTCGGCGTAGGTGTCTGACCGGCGGCAACCGCTCCGGCCAGGAGGATTGCCGCGGTCAGCGCCGCCGGCGCGAGCGGAAGAGTGGACCGGTGTTTCATCACACCCTCACTCCTTCCCAAAAAAAGGCAGGAACGGTCTTGCGACCGCTCCTACCGCGCGTGAACCTTGTCGACCGAGAAGTCGGCGTCGGCTCCGTGACACGCCGCGCATGATTCGCCAAAAGGCGCTGTCATGACGAAGGCGTGAGCGGCCTGGTGCTTTTCGCTGTGACAGCCGAGGCAGGCCGCCGCAACCGGTTGCATCGGCGTGTACCAGTCGCGCAGCGTGGTCGTCGGAATCCTCGTCGCGAGCACGTCGTCTTCGGGAACCTGCTGTGTCCCGTCGACGTGGCACTGCGTGCAATCGCGCCGATCGCCCGGGTACCGGACCCCGTTGAAGTTGTTCGGGCTCCCGCCGAAGCCGTAGATCGTGTAGTCCTGCGCCAGGTCCTCTCCGGTGTGGATTCGGTGGATCATCCGCTTCAGGTCGACCGACTCGGCCGGGGCCTGATCGGCCGGCCGGCGCGCCGCGTCGCTCTCGTTCGGGTTGTGGCAGATCACGCACATCTGCGTGTTCTGGCGCAGATTGCCGTGTAGCATGAGCTTGTTGTGGCACTTGTCGCAGTTGGCCAGATCCACGACCATGCGGCGGGGCTGGGGCTCGGCGTCCGTCACCGCCGCGTAATACACGGGGTTGAACGCGGTCTCCGAGAAGCTGAGCTCGTCGTGGGAGTGGGGATCCAGGGCGACGCTCTGGCGGGCCTCGAGCGAGAAGGCCCATGTGCCGGTCGCGTCTTGAGGGATCGCGTGCGTGAACGTGAACGTTGCCGTCGTGCCGTCGAAGCCCGCGCCGTTGGCATTTTCTCGGAAGTCGTTGGGGTTGACCGCGTAGTCGGTCGTCGGTCCGCCCATGAGGACGGCCAGGATCCTGCCAGTTCCGAAGTAGGCGGGGGCGATGGGCGTTCCGTCGTTCTGCTTGAGCTGGAACTGGATCGTCGGGTTCTGCCCCGGGGCGGTGTTCGACACGGAAACGATGAATGCGTTGATGCCCTTCAACTGGGTGGAGTTGTAGGGGACCGTGTGCGCGCCCCGGACGGAGGCATCCCACTCCCGGTCCCCCTGGGGACGGTGGCAGCTGGCGCACTGGGAGTCATCCGCCTGAGCGCCTCCCGGATGGTTCTCGCCCGTGTCGAAGTTCAGGTCGTCGTGGCAGGCCTGGCAGGCCGCCCGGCTCGGGTACGTGTACCAGTTGGGCGCCTGGGTCGCCGGCGGAGCGTGGCAGGTCGAGCAGTTACGGATGTCCTGCGGGAAGGCGACGGTCGAGAAGTCGTTGACCGACTGCTGGAAGCCGATGATCTGGTACGGAGTCCCCGCCTCGACGCTCGGAAGGTTCTCGCCCCTGTGGATCTTGTGGACCATGACCTTGAAGTCCACCGTGTTGCCCGTGTCGGGGTCGGTCGTCTGGGGCGAGTGGCAGAGCACACAGAGTTTCACGTCCTGGCGCGCCCCGCCGTGCGCCGCGAGCGGGTTGTGACAGGTGTTGCAGGCGCCGTTGCCCATCATATCCCAGACCTCGGTGACGGGGGCGCCGTCCGGGACGAAGTCCTGCTCGACGTTCGCGTAGTAGTTCTTGTCCTGGATGCCGGCCATGTTGCGTGTGGCGTAGATGCCGAGCGTCGTGGTGACCGTCGCGTCGTACCCCGCCGGCAGCGCGGTCCGAAACGTGTAGATCGAGTGGCCGAGGTCGACGTCGTTCCATGTCCCCCCCGAGTCGGCGGCGGCCTGCGTGGCCGAGACGCCCGTGATCGGACTCGTCTGGACGCGAGTCGTGTAGGAGGTGTAATTGCGCGAGCCCGCGTCCCACCAGGCGAGAATGAAGCTGATCGAGATCGGGCCCGCCGTGATCTGCCCGTTGCGGTCGAGCGGCTGGTCGAGATCGTCCGTGTAGGTGACGTCCACGACCGGCCTACGGTCCGCATCGATCGTGATGCTGTTGACCGTGATCTTCAGGCCCGGGCGGATGTAGCCGAACTCGTCGGCCGAGAGCCAGAATTCCTTCTGTTGTGGCGCGTAGATCGTCTTCGGGTCGGACGATTGCGCCGCGCCCGCCCGCGAGACGAGGTGGGTGAGGCGTGTGTTCGACATCGGCAGGACGACGAACGCGCCCGCCGTCATCGCCATGACCAGACCACCGCGCAGCGACTTCATGACGCTTCCTCCTCGTCCGGAAATCCGTCGGACCGCATCGGGCTCATGAGCGTGAACAAACCATATGGCTTCACTTTCCTCAATTCAACTTCTATCGTCTTATCTCTCGAAACGGCTCGCCGGCGACTGATGCGTTTACATCAATCACGACGACGACCTCGCGTCCGAGCAGCTCGGCGCAGAAACGCGCGAGCGTTTCGTTCGAGAATTCCTGCCAGCCCCGGCAGGGGCCGGGAGCCCCCGATTGGGCGTCGCAGGTGATCCGCACTCTCTGCACGATCTGCTCGGAGAGTTGCCAGAGATCGGCCAGGAGCTCGATCTGGGGGCGGGTGAGGTGCGTGCTCTCGCCGAGTACGGTCTTCCAGCGCTGGTGGAACTCGTAGTCATTCCAGCGACGGAAGCCGCGGCAGAAAATGCCGCGCTCGGCCGCGACCTGGCAGGTCGAGTGCTCGCCGTCGCAGAGGCGGTTGAGGCAGCGGCGCAGCGCGGCGATCGCGGTCTGGCGGCTCCAGGTGACCGGAGGCGGGCCGCCGTCCGGCGCCATCAGGACCGCCGCCGGACCCGGGGCGGTCTGACGACCGTGACCGGACGGGTCGCCAGGTAGATGAGCCGCAGCGCCGTTCCGCCGACGACCCATTCGCGCAGGGTGTCGCGCCCCTCGCTGCCGATGACCACCAGATCCACCTTGAGGCGGTTGGACTCGCGCAGGATCGCCTCGGGAATTGATTCCCGTGGGCGCGCTGCGACGACGTGCAGATCGGCCCGGACGCCGGAGCGGCGAAGCGTGCGGGCCGCCACGGCAAGCGAACTCTCAGCGCGCTGGATCACCTCTGTTGCTCCGGGGGCGCGCTTCGTGACGGCGATCGTGATGACTGTCAGGGCAATTCCCGAGCACCCCGCGAGGTCGATGGCAAACCGAAGCGCCGCGTTGCTTCCGCGCGAACCATCGGTCGCGACCAGGACCTTGCGCTTGCGGGCGGGAGACTGTCGGCGAGCCACGGAACCTGATTTAGCAGCCGGCGCCCCGGCGGAGCATGATGCATTTGTACCAAAATTGACGGACGGGCCCGTCCCGGGTCGCCGTTTCGGGCGGGCCGGGGACCCCAGTACACGATCCTCCTCGTCCGGCGGGGCGCAGGCCGGCGCTCGACGCGGACGCGCGCGTCGAGGACGGCGGTAGGATCGGCGCGATGCCCGCGGTCGTCACCCTGACCCTCAACCCGGCGATCGACGAGTCGTCCAGCGTCGGGCAGGTCCTCTCGGAGCGAAAGCTGCGATGCGGGCCGACGCGCTACGAGCCGGGCGGAGGCGGCATCAATGTGTCGCGCGTGCTGCGGCGCCTCGGCGACGACTCCCCGGCGATCTATCCGGCCGGAGGTCCGGCGGGCGAGTTGCTCGGCCGGCTTCTCGACGCCGAGGGCGTTACCCGCTGGCCCGTGCCGATCGAGGGCTGGACTAGGGAGAACTTCAACGTCCTCGAGGAGTCGAGCGGGCGCCAGTATCGGTTCTGCCAGACGGGCCCGACCCTCTCACGGGAAGACGTGGAGCGGTGCGTCGGGGTGGTTCGGGGACTCCGCCCCGCGCCCGGGTTCGTCGTTGCGTCGGGGAGCCTTCCGCCGGGCGTCCCGCCGGACTTTTACGCGCGCGTTGCGCACCTCGTGCGGGAATCCGGCGCGCGCCTCGTGCTCGACGCGTCGGGCGAAGCCCTGAGGATGGCCGCCGAGGCGGGCGTCTTTCTCCTGAAGCCGAGCCTGCGGGAGTTCCAGGAGCTCATGGAAGCCCCCGGCGCTGACGAGGCGCGCCTGGTCGAGCTCGGCCGGATGCTCGTCGCGCGGAGCGGCTGCGAGCTGCTCGTCCTGTCACTCGGCTCGGGCGGCGCACTCTGGATCACGGCTGCCGCGGAGGGGCGGATTTCCGCCCCGGCCGTGCCGGTGGCGAGCGGCGTCGGCGCCGGAGACAGCATGGTCGCGGGAATGGTCCACCGCCTCCTTCGCGGAAGCGATGTCGGAGAGACTGTCCGCTACGGGGTCGCGGCGGCGGCCGCGTCGGTGATGAACCCCGGAACGGCGCTCTGCCGCCCGGAGGACGTGGAGCGGTTGTACTCCGCGATGCGCTGAGTCACGCTGTCAGGCCGTGGGCGCGAGCTCCTGGAGCCAGGCCGGCGCAATGCCTTCGTGGCGCAACGTCTCGATGACGCGCTCGGGCGTGCCCCAGTCGCTCCAGCTCATCGGGGGAAGCTGCGAGACGGCGAGCCGGCCGGGGGAGGACGCGAGCACGGACTGCGAGAAGTTCGCGGAGGGCGCCAGGGCGTAGGCGCGTTCGATGGCGCGGGCCTCCGCCTCCGTGCCGGCGAACGGGCGGATGCGCCGCAGGCGTTCGTGCAGCTCCGGCAGCGCGCGGCGGCCGGCCTCGATGATCGCCGAGGCCTTCGCGACCATGACGAGGGTGTTCCAGAGGCCGCCTCTTTGCAAGCAGGCGCGCGCGGATTCGGGCGAGGGCTTCTCGACAAAACGGTCCACGGTCCGGACGTCGCCGGACGGCGTCTTCTCGAGCTCCATGCCGGGCTCGATCCAGCCGTAGCCGGTCTCGGCGGAATCGGGCGTGGCGGCGACGAGCACGATTCGGTCCGGATGGCGCTCAACGACGGCGCCGAGGGAGGCGACGTGGCGCATGAACGCGGCGTCATCCGCGACGAAGTGGTCGGAGGGAAAAACTGCGACGGTCGCCCGGGGATCGCGCCACGAGATCCAGTGGGCGGGCAGGAGGATGCCGGCTGCCGTGCCGCGATCGTGCGTCTGCTCGAGGATTTTCGCGGCGCCCGGTCCCGAAAACTCGGACGCAAAGAACGGCTCGTGCGCCTTGGTCGTGACGACCGCCGTGCGGTCGGGCGGCACCGCCAGCGCCACCCGGTCGAGCGTCTGCCGCAGCAGCGAACGCGACCCCACGAGGACCGCGAATTGCTTCGGACGCCCATCCGCGTGGATCCGCTCGACGAGCGGGCGCAGCCGCGTCCCCTGGCCCCCGGCCAGGACGATGGCCCACAGACGCCCACCCGGGCGGGGAGAGATCATCGCCTTGTCATCCTGCGGCATCACCCGACCGACATGATGAGCGCCCTCGAGCCGAAGAGCATGATTCAAGTCCATCAGCTCTCTGGAAGCAAGCCGGAAGCCCGGGCGAAGTTCACGATAGCCCGAACAATTGATGCGTTTGCACTAATCCGGCGGTATCCGGAGGGACGAGACTCGACCAATGAACATCCAGCCGCAGATCAACGTTCGCGGCGTCGAGAACGCTCGCTGACATGCGCCGCATGCAGGTGCGCGATCTGATGACCGATCCGGTCTTCACGCTGAGACCCGAGGACGACCTGGCTGCCCTCTACGACCTGATGGATAGCAAGCACATCCGGCACGTGCCGATCGTCGACCGGGAGAGGGACCTCGTGGGGCTCGTGACCCACCGCGACCTTTCGCGCAGCGCGCTCGGCCCCCAGGAGGACGCCCCGCTGTCGCTGCAGCGGGAGATGCTCCGCCGGCGCAAGGTCCGCGAGATCATGGCGACCGAGGTCGACACGATCGAGGCGGACGAAGACCTGCGGACCGCCGCGCAGATGCTCATCGAGAACAAGATCGGGTGCCTGCCCGTGGTGGAGGGGACGCACCTCGTCGGCATCCTGACGGAGTCGGATTTCGTCCGCCACTACGTCCAGGGCTCATAGGAGGCGACCATGAAACCGCTTCGAAACATTCTCGTGGCCACCGACTTCTCGGCGGCGTCGCGGCCGGCGTTTCGCCGCGCCATGGAGATGGCGCACGCCAACGAGGCCGCGCTGTGGATCGTTCATGTGGCGCCGCAGCCGGGGCCGATGTCGCCGGACGGCTACGTTCTGCCGCGCATCTACGAAGAGATGGAGCTCGCGATCCGCACCGACGCGCAGAAGCGGCTGCGGACCATGCTCGCGCGTGCTCGTAAATTGGGGATTTTGGGCAGGGCGCTGCTGCTCAAGGGTGTCGCGCACGAGGCGATCGTCCGGGCGGCGCGCGCGCACCGCGCGGACATGATCGTGGTAGGCACACACGGGCGGACCGGGGTGGCTCGGTTCTTCGTGGGCAGCGTGGCGGCCCGCGTCGTCGCCGTCGCGTCCTGCCCGGTGCTGACTGTTCGCGGACGTTAGGAAGTATCGGCCTCAGCGCGACCGGGAGGACGGCTTCGCGGAGGACTTCGACCGGGCGGAGCCCTTCGGAGACGGGGCGGCCTGCGAGGTGCGGGCGTTCTCCACGGGCAAGGCGGCAAGCGCCGGCAGCGCCCGGGAATCGGATCCGACCAGGCCGTGCTGATAGGCAAACGCCACCGCGGCAAGCTTCGTGTGCACGTCGAGCTTCGACAGGACCTTCGCGATGTGGTTGCGCACCGTGACCGGGGAGATGAAGAGATCCGAGGCGATCCCGTCGGTCGTAAGGCCCTGCGCCATCTTTTGCAGGATCTCCTGCTCGCGGTCGGTGAGCGAAGCCACTTCCCCGGCGGCGGTCCGCAGGGTCGGGCGGGGAGAGGGCGCCTCGTCCACCGCGTCCGCGAGCTCGCGCTCAAGAGCAGAGGGCTGAGCCTCCGGATCCCGGAGCACGTGAACGATCGTCGCGAGCGAGGGGTGCCCGCCGGAAATCGCGAACGGCGTTACGGAGACCCGGCGGGTCGCGCCGCCCGCGACGGGGACGTCGATCAGGAAGGTGTGGAGCTCCTCTCCCGGGTGCGTGCGCGCCTGGGACGAGACAGGGCAGGAGACGCCGCAGTAGCGATTGCCGTAGGCGTCGCGGCCGCAGAGAACGTCGTAGCAGCGCCGGCCGAGGACCTGGTAGGCGGGGCGGCCGAGCAGGCGCTCGCACGCCTTGTTCCAGAGAATGATGAGGTCGTTTCCGTCGAAGGCGAAAACAGCCTCGCCACTCCGGGCAATGCGCTCGAGGACCTCGACCGGGCGCGACATTCACGGGAATCGTATCCTGTCCTGGGAGCCGAGAGGCGTCTGTCGAGCGGCGCTCCGCGGGAAAGCTCAGGGGCCGGGCGGTGTCCGGAGGGCGCGGCGCATCTGGCCGTCGAGCCATCGGTCAGGCAACACGCGGCGCAGGGCGATGAGCGCGCGGGCCATCGGCCCCACCGGATAGCGCGCGCGCGGCCGCTCCGACTCGATCGCGTCCGCGATGACGCGGGCAACCGCCTCGGCGGGGAGCTTGCCTTTCTGAAACTCGCCCTCCATCGCGCGTTCGGCGAGGGCGTAGAGCTCACGGTAGGGGCCGGGGCGGGAGAGCATCGGCGCGACGCCGGAGCGCGCCCGGTCGCCGAAGCGCGTCTCGATCGGGCCCGGCTCGACGAGAACGACCTGGATGCCAAAGGGGGCGATCTCGACGCGCAGCGCGTCCGAGACGGCCTCGAGCGCATGCTTGGAGGCGCAGTAGGGGGCCGCGAAGGGGATGGCGACCTTGCCGGCGACCGAGGAGACGTTGACGATCGTGCCGCGACGCTGCTTGCGCATGGCGGGAAGGACGGCCTGCGTCACGGCGATGGACCCAAAGAGGTTGACTTCGAACTGCGCGCGCCACTCGTCGGTCGTGACCTCCTCGACCGCCCCGTATTGACCGTAGCCCGCGTTGTTGACCAGGACGTCGATGCGCCCCGCGCGGGAGAGCACGGTTTCCACCGCCGCGCCGATTGTTGCCGGATCGGTCACGTCGAGGGCCACGGTCGTGAGGTTGTCGCGCCGTTCGAGCTCGGCCAGGTCGTTGCGGTTGCGAGCGGAGGCGAAAACGCGGTGGCCGCGCTCGGCCAGTGCGAGCGCCGTGGCCCGGCCGATGCCCGAAGAACATCCGGTGACGAGGATCACACGTTCGGCGGCCACGCCGGGATGTTACCCTCTTGGCGGAGGCGAAAAGGCCACGCGGACCCGCAAGGGAAGACCTGTCGGGCGCGCCGCTCTGAAGCGGCCAAGTCCATTTGGGAGAATCGGTTACGCTGGTAAACCCGAAGGCCCGTCGCTCGTCTATCTTGTGTGCCCGCCCTTGCGATGATTCCGCGAGAAACTCCGCCGCAGGTCGACGAATCCCGGCTCATCCGAGAGATCCGCGCGGGAAACGTCGAGCTGTTCGAGCACTTCGTCCGGACCTACCAAAAGAAGATCACGCGGATCGCCCATCGCTTTCTACGCGACGCGGGCGAGGCTGACTGCGCGGCGCAGGAAAGCTTCCTGCGGGCGTACCAGAACCTGGGCGACTTTCGCGAGGGCTCGACCTTCGAGACCTGGCTGACGCGCATCTGCATCAACTGGTGCAAGGATCGCTTGAAAAAGCGCAAGGTCGTCCTCTTCTTCCACCAGGCGCCCGCGCCGGAAGACGAGGATGGGATGGGTCCGGCCGATCTCGCTCCGGCCGCCGACCCTTCGCCCGAGCGGCGCGCCGCCGGACGCGAGATCCGGGAGAGGATCGGGCTTGCGATGGAGTCGCTGTCGCCGAGGCAGCGCTCGATCTTCGTCATGAAACACTTCGAGGAAATGTCGATTCCCGACATCGCGGAGCTCACGGGGCTGGATACCGGAACGATCAAGTCGCATCTTTTTCGGGCCGCTCAGAAAATCCGCGAGCGGCTGGCCGACTTCCAAGCGTAGAGGCAGCACATGGACATGGACAAACAGAATTCCGACCGTCACCTGACCGATTCAGAGCTCTTCGGGCTCGCGGCGCCGGCCACCGGGGAGCCCGAGGCGCTGCCTACGCACCTCTCCACGTGCCAGGGCTGCAGCCGCGCGCTCCAGGAGTGGAAAGCCTCGGTGCGGGCCCTCGCGGCAGAAGAGGTCGACGAAATCGAACGCCGCTCGCCGGCGCAATGGGAGGCCGCGCAAGAGGCGACTATGGCCGCGATCCGCCGCGCGGCCCGCCCGGGCCGCGGCGGCCATCCGCTGCGCTGGGTCGTCGGGATCGCCGCGTCGCTCGCGGTGATCGCCCTGGCGATGCCGGCGCGGCATCGCGCGCCGGTTGATGTTGCTGCCGCGATCCCCACGCCAGCCGCGGAAGCCAGCCTGTCGCCGGCGGACCTGGCCGACGACGATCTGCTGCGCCAGGCGTCCTACCTGGCCGGCGGAGGCGACGACGGTTCCGAGGCCGAGGCGGAGGAGAGCTTGTGAAGAGGACGGCGCTGGCGATCGCGGTTCTGCTCCTGGTTCTCTCGACCGCCCTCGGACAGCAGGGGCTCGGCGACGGCAAGTGGTGGAAGAGACCGCGCGTCGTGCAGTCGCTCGGACTCACGGCCGAACAGTCGTCCGAGCTCGAGAAGATCTTCGCGAAGAGCCGGCCGAAGCTGATCGATCTGAAGGCCGATCTCGAGAAGAAGCAGTTTGCCTACGAGCAGGTGATGAGCGCCGACAAGGTCGATCGTCAGGACGTCGAGGCGAAGATCGAGGCGCGGGAGCAGGCGCGCGCGAAGCTCCAGAAGGAGCTCGCCCTCATGGAGATCGACATGAAGCAGGTCCTGACGCCCGAACAGCGCGAGAGGGTCTCGCAGTTCCGGGAAGAGAACCGCCAGCGGCTGATGGAACGCCGCAGGGCCCTGCGCGGGGGGTCGCCGCCGCCGGGCGACAACCCCTAGCCGATGGAGCCCAAACCGTACGACGACCCCGGTTCCACGAGGCTAGTATCCCTTCATGGAGTCGCCGGCGCGCCGAAAGATCGAGGAGTACGTGCGGCCGCTCGCGGTCGGCCTCGACGGCGTCACGAATTACGGCGACGTCGAGCGAATGGTTTCGGCGGCGGAGTCGATCGCCGAGGGCGAGTCCGGCCTCGACCGGGACCTGCTTTTCCTCCTCGCCGCGTTCTCGGGTCAGGAGAGGTGGGTGTCGCGGATGGGGCACCGGAGCCGGACGGAGATCTTCCTGGCCTCTCTGGGGGTCCCGCCGCGCACGGTCCAGCGGCTCTTTCGCGGCCTCGCGCGTTTCGAGACGGAGCCGGCCGCCCGGGAGGAAGAAATCGTCCACGATGCCGTGCTGCTCGACTCGATGGGCGCCTACGGCATCGCCCACGGCCTCGCGGACGCGTACCGGGAGCGACTGAGTATCCTCGAGATGGCCGAGGCGATCGAGGCCGCGGCGGGAGTCCCGCTTCGAACCGAGGCCGGGCGCAGGCTCGCCGGCGCGCGCCGCGAGGTGATGCTGGCGTTCGCCCGGCAGCTGCGCGCGGAGCACGAGGAGTTCTCGCGCGAGCGTCAGGTGAGCGACTTGCCCCCGTCCACGCGGACGACCTGACCCGTCAGGAAGGCGGGACCCGAACAGAGAAAGAGGACGATTGCGGCGACGTCGGAGGGGTCGCCGTTGCGCTGCATCGGCGCCTGCCTGGCCCAGCGGGCCGCGAGCTCGGGAGAGGTTCCCTCCGGCACGAGCACGGTTCCGGGCGCGACGCCGTTGACCGAGACCTCCGGCGCGAGCTCGACGGCGAGCGCGCGGACCAGGCCCTCGACCGCGGCCTTGGAGACCGAGTGGGCGAGGTAGTTCTTCAACGGGGTGTCCGCGAGGAAGTCCGAGATCAGGACGATGCGGCCGCGGCGTTCGCGCAGCTGCAAGGCGGCCTCGCGGGCCATCAGGAAGCCGGCGCGGGCGTTCACATCCATCGCCGAGTCCCAGAGCGCCTCGTCCGTCTCGGCGAGCGATGCCCGGTGGAAGTTCGCGGCGGAGTGGACGAGCAGGTCGAGCCCGCCGAGCTGCCGGATGGCGCTCTGGACGAGAGCGCGGCAATCCCCGGGCAGGGCGAGGTCGGCCCGGATCGCGATGGCGCGGCGGCCCATGGCGCCGATCTGCCGCGCGACTTCCTCTGCTGGCGCGGCGGACTCGCGATAGTGCACGGCAACGTCCGCTCCGGCTCCTGCCAGTGCCATTGAGATCGCACGCCCGACGCGGACCCCGGCACCCGTGACGAGGGCCGACTTCCCCATCAGCGGCGCTGTGCTCACGGGGAGCGGCGCGACGGCGAAGAGGCGGTCCGTGGAAGGGCTACGGGTCCCTTGCGCACGTAGGCCGCGGGGTCGGCCATGAGCTTGCCGTTCTCGATGAAGGAGCTCCATTCCGCGGAGAGCGCCCAGAGGTGCACGGCGGCGGCCGCCATCGCCGCCGCGAGGTGGACCCACGAGGGCAGGGCCTTCGTGTGCACGGCGCCGCCGAGGACGAAGACGGTGATCGCCGAGAGCAGGGCGAAGGTCGCCGGCGGCGAGGTCGCGCGCTTGAAGCCGCGGAGGACGTCGAGGACGGCCCAGCGGTCGGTCTCGGTGTAGCCGGCGATCTCGTCCTTGACCAGCCGGCCGGTCCCGATGAAGAAGAAGATGACCATCGACTGGGAGAAGAGCGAGAGCAACACCGTCGGGATCGCGTAGGCGACGTGCTTCGTGACGAGCAGCCGCGCGGCCGGGCTGGCCGCCGCCAGCTGCGAGGCGACCACGAAGCCCTGGACGGACGTCAGGAGGAAGCCGGCCACGGCCAGAAGCGTGCCGACGAGCAGCGCAATCGCCATGGAGGCAGAGACTAACGCACCCGGGAACCGCGAGGGAAGGTGCGACGATCCTTGACCGGCCCGTAAGCGGCGGGACAGAATCGCGGCAGAGGGCTAGCCTATGGCTACCGAGCCGCGCACACTCTGCGACATCTTCCTGACCGCAGCGGCCTGCGGCAAGCCGAGCCTCCTCGTTTCGAAGGTCGGCGGCGTCTGGAAGTCGATCTCGGCGGCCGACTTCGGCTTCACGGTCAAGGCCCTGTCGCTCGGGTTGAACGGCCTCGGCGTCCAGCCGGGCGAACGCGTGGCGATCCTCTCGGAGAACCGGCCCGAGTGGGCCATGGCGGACTACGCCATCCTCTGCGCGGGGGCGTGGTCGGTGCCGATCTACCCGACGCTGCCGGCCGGGCAGGTCACGCCGCTCTTGAACGACTGCGGCGCGAAGGCGATCTTCGTCTCGACGCTCGAGCAGCTCGGCAAGATCCTCACGATCAAGGCGCAGTGCGCGAATCTCGACCACGTGATCCTCATCGAGGGCAGCCCCCCGGGCGAGCCCGGCTACACCACCTTCCACGCGGTCGTGGACCGGGGCCGGCCGACGCTCCAGATGAGCCCGGGAGTCTTCGAGCAGCGCGCAGCGCGCGTGAAGCCCGAGGACGTCGCGACGATCATCTACACGTCGGGCACGACGGGCGAGCCCAAGGGCGCGATGCTGACGCACGGGAACTTCGTTTCGAACGTCGTCACTGGCTGCGAGGTGATTCCCTTCACGTCGGACGCGGTCGCAATGTCCTTCCTCCCGCTGTCGCACGTGTTCGAACGGATGCTCGACTACGCCTACACCCACAAGACCGCCTCGATCGCCTACGCCGAGTCGATCGACCGGCTCGGGGCGAACTTTCTCGAGATCAACCCGCACTGCTTCGGCGCGGTGCCGCGGGTCTACGAGAAGGTCCATGCCAGGATCATGGCTAAGGCGGAGGCGGGCAGCCCGATCAAGAGGAAGCTCTTCGCCTGGGCCGTCGCCGTCGGGCGTGAGCGCGTCACCTACATGGAGCGCGGCGAGGCATTGCCGCCCGGCCTCGCACGCAAGGCGAAGATCGCCGACGCGCTCGTGCTCAAGAAGATCCGGGCCGCCCTCGGCACCCAATTCCGCTTTGCCGTCTCCGGCGGGGCGCCGCTGTCGCGCGACCTCGCGGAGTTCTTCATCGGCGCGGGAGTCCAGATCTACGAGGGCTACGGTCTGACGGAGACCTCGCCCGTCATCTGCGTGAACGGGCCGGGCCGCTGGCGGCTCGGAACCGTCGGCAAGCCGCTGCGGGGGATCGAGGTCAAGATCGCGCCGGACGGCGAGATTCTCTCCCGCGGGCCGCACATCATGAAGGGGTACTTCCACAAGCCGGAGGCGACGGCCGAGGCGATCGACATGGACGGCTGGTTCCACACGGGCGACATCGGCGAGTTGCACGACGGGTTTCTTTCGATCACGGACCGCAAGAAGGACCTGATCGTGCTCGCCGGAGGCAAGAAGGCCGCGCCGCAGCCGATCGAGACCGAGCTGAAGAAGTCTCCCTTCATCGGGCTTCCCATCGTCATCGGCGATCGCCAGCGTTTCCTCGCGGCCCTCATCGTCCCGAACTTCGACCGGCTCAAGGAGTGGGCGGCGGCGGGCAATCTCGACGTCCCCTGGGCGACGATCGACGCGCATCCGGGCGTCCGCCAGCTCTACCAGCGGGAGATCGACGCGTACAACGCCGACAAGCCGCACCACGAGCAGATCCGCGCCTTCGCAATCCTGCCCGCCGACCTCACGATCGAGGACGGCTCGATCACGCCGACGCTCAAGGTCAAGCGCCGCATTCTCGAGAACCGGTACCACGCGTTGATCGAGGGGATGTACGCCGCAGCCGGAAAGTCGCATGTCCCGTGAGGTCGTCGTCGTCGATGGTCTCCGCACTCCCTATTCGAGGGCCGGCACCGAGTTGAAGGACGTCCCGGCGGAGGAGCTGGGACGCATCGTGATCACCGAGCTGCTCGCGCGCACGGAATTCGATCCGGCCGGCCTCGATCACGTCATCTTCGGCAACATCGCCCAGCCCCCGGATGCGGTCAACGTCGCTCGGGTCGCCGCGCTCAAGGCGGGCGTGCCGGCCAGCGTGCCGGCGTTCACGGTCAACCGCCTGTGCGGCTCGGGCCTCCAGTCGATCGTGGACGCGTACTACCGCATCGCCGCCGGGGACGCAGAGGCGATCATCGCGGCCGGGGTCGAGTCCATGTCCCGGATCCCGCTGCTCTACTCGCACGAGAGCCAGGAAGTCTTCACCGGCGTTTTCACCGCCCGGGACGTCGGCGGCCGCATCGCCGCCGCCTCGAAGTTCCGGCCCAGGCACTTCAAGCCGGAGATCGGCCTGCAGATGGGGCTGACCGACGCCGTGTGTGGCCTGAACATGGGCGAAACGGCCGAGGTGCTCGCCAAGGAGAACGGCGTCACGCGCGAGGCGCAGGACGCCTTCGCCCTCCGGTCCCACCAGCGCGTGACGCTCGCCCGCAAGAAGCTGGCCGAGGAGATCGTGCCGGTGCCGATTCCTCCGAAGTACGAAAGCATCGCGACGCAGGACAACGGCGTCCGCGAGAACCAGTCCATGGAGGCGCTCGCGAAGCTCAAGCCCTACTTCGACCGGAAGTTCGGGACCGTCACGGCGGGCAACTCTTCGCAGATCACCGACGGCGGGGCGGCGGCCCTCCTGATGAGCGCGAGCGCGGCGAAGGCGCGCGGGTACCGGCCGCTCGGAAAGATCCGCAGCTTCGCGTTCTGTTCGCTCGAGCCCGAGCGGATGGGCCTGGGGCCGGCCGTGGCGACGCCGCTTGCGTTGAAGAGCGCCGGGCTGTCCTGGCAGGACATCGGCCTCGTCGAGATCAACGAGGCCTTCGCCGCACAGGTGCTCGCGTGCGCGAAGGTCTTCCCGTCGGCCGCCTGGCACGCGAAGTACGGCACGGGCGGACCGATCGGCGAGATGGACTGGGAGCGCACCAACGTCAACGGTGGCGCGATCGCGCTCGGGCATCCGGTCGGCTCGTCCGCGAACCGGCTTGTGACGACGCTGCTCCGGGAGATGCGGCGGCGCGGGACCCAGTTCGGCCTGGCGACGATGTGCATCGGCGGCGGGCAGGGAGGAGCGGCCGTGGTGGAGCTCTTGCCGGCATGACGGCGTTCGAACTCAAGGTCGAAGAGGATGGCCTCGCCGTTCTGACGTTCGACCTGCCCGGCGAGAAGGTCAACAAGTTTTCGACCGCGGTCATCGCCGAGCTCGGCGACGTGCTCGTGCGCCTCTGCCGCGAGGCTCGTATCCGCGGCCTGCTCGTTCGCAGCGGTAAGCCCGAGATCTTCATCGCGGGGGCCGACGTCAAGGAGTTCACGAGCGTCCGGCCCGAGGACGCGCGCATGGCCGTCGAGCGCGTGCAATCGCTCTTCGAGCAGCTCGCGAACCTGCCTTACCCGACGGTCGCCGCGATCAACGGGGCGTGCCTCGGCGGCGGGACCGAGCTCGCGCTCGCGTGCGACTACCGGCTCATGTCCGACTCGAAGAAGGCCCAGATCGGGCTTCCCGAGGTGCGGCTCGGGATCTTTCCGGCCTGGGGCGGCTGCACCCGCCTTCCGCGCGTCGTGGGCCTCGCCTCGGCGCTCGACCTCATCCTGACCGGCAAGTCGCTCGACGCCCGCCGCGCGAAGAAGGTCGGCCTGGTAGACGAAGCGGTGCCGGCGGCCCTCTTCGAGGACTGGACGCGCCGCTTCGCGCGTTCGAAGCTCGGTGGCGGCAAGCCCCGTTCGCGCCGCAAGTCGATGTCGCTCGCGGACCATGCCCTCGAAGGCACGCCCATCGGCCGCAGGCTCATCTTCTCGAAGGCGCGCGAGGGCGTGCTCAAACAGACGGGCGGGCATTACCCGGCGCCGCTCGAAGCCCTCGAGGTGATCGAGCAGGGCTACGGACGGCCGGTCGCCGACGGGCTCGCGGCGGAGGCCCGGCACATCGGCTTGATCTTCGGAGGCGAGGTCCAGCGAAACCTGCTGAACATTTTCTTCCTGACCGAAGAGGTCAAGAAGGAGTCGGGGGTCGCCGATCCGGCCGTGCGCGCCCGGGAGGTCGGGCGGGTGGGCGTCCTCGGCGCGGGCCTGATGGGCGGCGGCATCGCGCAGCTTGCCGCCGACAAAGGACTTCCCGCGCGGATGAAGGACATCCAGCCGGCCGCGCTCGCCCACGGCTACGCCGCGGCCGCCGCCATCTGGAGGGAAGCCGTCCGGAAGAGAAGGCTGACGACGCACGAGATGGGCCGCAAGATGGATCTCGTCTCCGGAACGCTCGACTACTCGGGCTTCGGGCGCTGCGACGTCACGATCGAGGCCGTCGTCGAGAAGCTCGCGGTCAAGCGGGCGGTCCTCAAGGAGTGGGAGGAGGCTGTTCCCCGCTCGGCGATCTTCGCCTCCAACACGTCGACGCTGCCGATCACGGAGATCGCGGTCGGCGCGCTCGAGCCGGGCCGCGTCGCCGGCATGCACTTCTTCAACCCCGTCCAGCGGATGCCGCTCGTCGAGGTCATCCGCGGCGAGCGCACGAGCGACGAGACGGTCGCGACGATCTTCGCGCTCGCGAAGACGCTCGGCAAGACTCCCGTGGTCGTCCGCGACGCGCCCGGATTCCTCGTCAACCGGATCCTCGCGCCCTACCTGTCGGAAGCCGTGCGGCTGGTGCAGGAGGGCTGCCGGATCGAGGACGTGGACGCGGCCTCGACGGCGTTCGGCATGCCGGTCGGCCCGCTCGCCCTGCTCGACGACGTCGGCCTCGACGTTGCCGCCAGGGGCGGCGAGGTGCTGCAGGCGGCGTTTCCGGAGCGGCTGAAGATGGGCGGGGAAGGGGCGCTCGCCGCGGCGGGGCGCCTCGGACGAAAGAACGGCAAGGGCTTCTACGACTACGAGGACGGCAAGCGCCGCGGCCCGGCGCGCGAGGCGTATGCGGCGTTGCGGGTCGCACCGAGGGACAAGTCCCCGCTGCCGGCCGAAGTGATGGAGGCGCGGCTCGTGCTTCCGATGATCAACGAGGCCGCGTTCTGTCTCGAGGATCGTGTCGTGAGCGACCCGGGAAAGCTGGATCTCGCCATGATCTTCGGTACGGGCTTTCCGCCGTTTCGCGGAGGGCTCCTGCGTCATGCGGATGCGATCGGTCTCGCGCGCGTGTTTGCCCGTCTCGACGATCTCGCGGAACGGCTCGGGCCGCGCTTTACCCCCGCCGACAGCCTCCAGCGGCTTGCGAACGAGCGCCGGGGCTTCTACCCGGATTCCCCAACCTCCTCCAGGGAGATTGCCCCATGACGGACCCCTCCTCGGCTGCCGTGCCGCTCGACGCGCGCCTCGTCCCGGTCGTGAGGTCGCTCTTCGCCGGAGAGATCCCGGAAGACACGGTCTTCCCGTATCCGGAGATCGAGGCTTCCGAGCGCGAGACGGTCTCGGCGTTTCTCGACTCGTTCCGCGGATTCGCGAAGGACCACATCGACTCCGCGAAGATCGAGCGCGAGCACCGCGTCGGCCCGGAGGTCATCCGAGGGCTCGCGGAGCTCGGCGCCTTCGGGATGTCGATTCCCGAGGCGTACGGAGGCTACGGGTTCTCAGCCTCGGCTTACTGCCGCGTCACGGAGGAGATCGGGCGCACCGACGCGTCGCTCGGGATCCTCATCGGCGGCCACCAGTCGATCGGGTTGAAGGGCCTCATCCTGTACGGAACCGAGGAACAGAAGAAGAAATGGCTGCCGAAGCTCGCCGCCGGCGAAATGATCGCGGCCTTCGCGCTGACCGAGCCGGAGGCTGGATCGGACGCCGCGTCGATCAAGACGACGGCGGTCTTCGACGAGAAGACGAACGAGTTCGTCGTCAACGGCACCAAGCACTGGATCTCCAACGGCGGGTTCGCCGAATTCTTCACGGTCTTCGCCCGCGACGTGAGGCTCGGCGCGGCCGACGAGCACCGCGGGATCACTGCCTTCGTCGTGACGAAGGACCTCGGCGGCGTCACGCCGGGCAAGGAGGAAAGGAAGCTCGGGCTGAAGGGCTCCTCGACCGTGCCCATCGAGCTCGAGAACGTGCGCGTGCCGGCTTTCAACGTGCTCGGGGAGCGGGGGCACGGCTTCAAGATCGCGGTCGAGATCCTGAACACGGGCCGGACGTCCCTCGGGGCCGGCTGCATCGGTGGATCCAAGGTGATGCTGCGCGAGGCCGCCCGCCACGCGACCCAGCGCAAGCAGTTCAAGACGAGGATCGCGGACTTCGAGATGATCCGGGCGAAGTTCTCCCGGATGGTGGTCTCGACCTACGCCCTCGAGTCCATGGTGTATCTGACGGCAGGTCTCATCGACCGCGGGCTCGAGGACTACTCGCTCGAGGGCGCCTGCTGCAAGGTTTTCGGCACCGAAGCCGTCTGGCGCAACATCAACGATGCGCTCCAGATTGCGGGCGGCAACGGCTTCATGGAGGACTACCCCTACGAGAAGGCGCTGCGCGATTCGCGAATCAACATGATCTTCGAGGGGACCAACGAGATCCTGCGAGTGCTCATCGCGCTCTCCGGTATGCGCGACGTGGGAGAGGACCTGAAGGAGGTCGGCCGGGCGCTGAAGGCGCCGCTCTCCTCGCTCGGGATCCTCTCGGACTATGCGGCGAAGAAGTTCAAGGGGGCCGTCTCGCCGGGGCGGCTGTCGAAGATCGCACCCGAGCTCGCGGAGCAGGG
>JBGPGG010000022.1:0-31734 GCA_041483715.1 Thermoanaerobaculia bacterium | reverse complement strand
GATCAAGAAGCGCTGGCTCCAGATCGAGCTCATCAAGGCGAAGAAGGAGATGCGCACCGAGGACTGCAAGTGGGGCCACTGCTATGCCTGCGGCGTGCCGGGCAACGGCGAGGACACGATGCTCGCGAAGGCGATGCCGGGAGCCCAGTCGACGTTCGACGCCGCGACGGCGCCGGCGAGCGACCCCGCCGCCTACCGGGACGTGGCCAAGGGCGCCGCGTACCGCCAGAAGGCGATGCCGGATCTTCCGACGGCCGCCCGCCGCGCTGTGCAGGGCGACCGCGTCTTTCGCCACCGTGTCACTTTCTCGAAGACCGGCGACGCCCGCTTTCTCTCACACCGCAACACGATGGACGTCCTCGAGCGCGCAATCCGGGCAGCGGGCCTTCCCGCGCGGTACTCGGAGGGCTTCAACCCGCACATGAAGCTCTCGATGGGCCCGGCGCTCGCGCTCGGGCTCGAGAGCCGGCACGAGGTGTTTGACGCCGAGGGGATCGCACCGTTTCCCGCCGACGCCGCGGCGCGCATCGCCGAGAAGCTGCCCTCGGGGATCTCGATCCTCGACGTGCGCGAGCTGGCGCCCGGGGAGCCCTCGCTCGCGAAAGCCGTCAAGGGCGCTCGCTACACGGTGCGCCTCGACTCGGAAGACCAGGTGAATCGGGCGGGCGATGCGGTCGCCAATGGTTGGCGAGAAGCGATGCCGGCCCTGCGCGCCCTCTCGCTCGAAGCCGACGCCGCCGGCGCGAGCCTGCGCTTCGAGGTGAACCTCGACCAGGCCGCCGGCGAGACCGCCACCGCAAAGAAGGTGCTCGAGACCCTCCTCGCGATCCCGCCCGAGGCGCAGGCCTCGATGTCCGTCGTGCGCGAAGCCACCGTTCTCGGCTGATGTACCGCGTCACCGTCTCGGCGCGTTTCGAGGCCGCGCACAACCTCCTCGACTATGCGGGCGGGCCCGAGCCGCTGCACGGGCACTCCTACCGCGTCGAGGCCGTGCTCGAGGCCGAAAAGCTACAGCAGTATGACGTGGCGGTCGATTTCCTGCCGGCCCGGCGCGCGCTCGAGGCGATCGCGAAGGAATTCGACTACGGCTACATCAACGACCACCCGACCTTCCGCGGCCGCAACACGTCCGCCGAAAACCTCGCCCTGCACTTCGCTGAGCGGCTCCAGTCCTCCGGGGCCCTCGGCTGGGCGCGGGTGGCCGAGGTGACGGTCTGGGAGGGGCCCGACAACCGGGCCACCTACCGCCCGCCCCCGCGATAGACCCCGCCCACACTCGGGTGAGGGGATTACCCCGCGGTTTTTGCCTTCACTTTGCGCACGCCGTGATCGAGCGTGCGCTTGCGGACGCGGATGGCGGCGGGGACGACCTCGACGAGCTCATCGTCGTTGATCCATTCGATGCCCTGCTCGATGTTGAGCTCGCGCGCGGGCGGGAGCTTGATCGCAAAGTCGGAACCCGAGGCGCGCATGTTGGTCAGGTGCTTCTTCTCGCACGGCTGGATGACCATGTCGCCTTCCTTGACCTGCTCGCCCATGATCTGCCCGGCATACACCTTGTCGCCGGGCTTCGCAAAGAAGATCCCGCGGTCGGCCAGACGATCGAGGGCGAACCCGGTCACCGTTCCACCTTCCTTGGCGATCATCGCGCCCTTCATCCGATTCGGCAACGGCCCGCGATGCGGGCCGTACTGGTCGAACAGGTGGTTCATGAGGGCCGTGCCCTTGGTGAGCGTCAGGAACTCGAGGCGGAAGCCGAGCAGGCCGCGCGATGGAATGGTGAACTCGAGGCGGACGCGGTCGCCGTGCTTGCCCATGTGCTTGAGCTCGCCCCTGCGCTCGCCGACGGCGGCGATGACGGCACCGTTGAACTCCTGCGCGCAGTCGATGACGAGCTCTTCGTAGGGCTCGAGCAGCTCGCCGTTCTCGCCGCGGTGGAAGATGACCTGCGGGCGGCCGAGCGAAAACTCGAAGCCCTCGCGGCGCATCGTCTCGGCTAGAATTGCCAGCGACAGCTCGCCGCGCCCGAGCACGAGGAAGGAATCCGACTCGCTGGTCTTCTCCATGCGGAGACCTACGTTCTTCTCGAGCTCTTTCTCCAGGCGCTCGAGCAGGTGGCGGCTCGTGACGTACTTGCCCGAGAGACCCGACATCGGCGAATCGTTGATGCGGAACTCTATCGAAAGCGTCGGCTCGTCCACGCGGATGCCGGAGAGCGGCGTCGGGTCGGCGAGGTCGAGGATCGTCTGGCCGATCTCGATGTCCGGAAAGCCGGAGAGCACGATGATGTCCCCCGCCGAGGCCTCGGCCACCTCGACCCGGACGATCCCCTCGAACATGTAGATCTTGCCGGCCTTGCCCTTCTCGACGATCGAGCCGTCCGGGCGCACGGCGGCCAGGTCGATCGCCTTCGAGACTTTGCCGGAGAAGATGCGGCCGACCGCCAGCCGCCCGAGATAGTCGGAGTAGTCGATGTTGGCGACGATCATCTTGTAGGGCGCGTCGCCCACGACCGGCGCCGGGATGTGCTCCAGGATCGCGTCGAGCAGGGGCCGCAGGTCGCCCGACTTCGCCTCCGGGTCCCGCGACACGTAGCCGAGGCGCCCCGACCCGTAAAGGACCTCGAACTCGAGGTGCTGCTCTTCGGTCGCGAGCGAGAGGAAGAGGTCGTGGATCTCCTCTTCGACCTCCATCGTCCGGGCGTCGGGGCGGTCGATCTTGTTGATGAGAACGATCGGCCGCTTGCCGCCCTCGAGCGCTTTCTTCAGGACGAAGCGCGTCTGGGGCAGCGGCCCCTCCGAGGCGTCGACGAGCAGGAGCACCCCTTCCACCATCGACAGGATCCGTTCGACCTCCGAGCCGAAGTCCCTGTGGCCCGGCGTGTCCACGATGTTGACGATCACGTCCCTGTAGTGGACCGACGTGTTCTTGGCGAGGATCGTGATGCCGCGCTCTTTCTCGAGCTCGCCCGAATCCATGACGAGCTCGTCGACGTGCTGGCCGACGCGAAACGTGCCGCACTGCTTGAGCAGGGCGTCGACGAGGGTCGTCTTGCCGTGGTCGACGTGCGCCACGATGGCGATCGCGCGCCGGTTGGCGCGGCGGGCAGGCTCTGGTGTCGGGTCGCTGGCACTCATGAGAACCGCGGAGCGTATACCGAGTCGAGTCGGGTTGTCACCCGTCTGAGAAATAATGCCGTCCATGGATCCTCGCGCCGTGCTCCGACGCCACTTCGGCCATGGCTCCTTCCGCCCCGGCCAGGAAGACATCGTGCGCGCGGCGCTCGCGGGCCGGGACTTGCTCGTCGTCATGCCGACCGGCTCGGGGAAGTCGATCGGCTACCAGCTTCCGGCCATGCTCCTGGATGGGCCGACGCTCGTGGTTTCGCCCCTCATCGCGCTGATGAAGGACCAGGTGGACGAGCTCACCCGCAAGGGCATCGCGGCCGCGGCGCTGCACTCGCTCGCCTCGCCCGGACAGCGGCGGGCGGCCGAGGCCGCGATGCGGGAGAGCCGGCTGCGGCTTCTCTATGTCGCGCCCGAGCGCTTCGCCTCCGAGTCCTTCCGGCGCCTCCTCGCGGACGTGCCGCTGGCACGGTTCGCGGTCGACGAGGCGCACTGCGTCTCCGAGTGGGGCCACGACTTCCGGCCCGACTATCGCGCCCTCGCCGAAGCGGCCGGGCGTTGCCGCCGCGCCGACGGCGCTCCCGGCCGGCCTCCGATCCTCGCGTTCACCGCCACGGCCACACCGGAAGTTCGCCAGGACATCGTCCTACTGCTCGGCCTCTCGGATCCGGAGGTCTTCGTCGCGGGGTTCGACCGGCCGAATCTCTTTCTCGACGTCCGCAAGGTCTCCGGCGAGATCGAGAAGCGCGCGCTTCTGCCGGATCTCGTCGGGCAACGCCGGGCCCTCGTCTACGCCGCGACCAGGAAGAGCGCCGGGCGCGCCGCCGACGCGCTGCGCCAGTCCGGGCTCGCCGCCGAGGCGTACCACGCCGGGATGGAGGAGTCCGAGCGCACCCGCGTGCAGGACCGGTTCGCGGACGGGTCCGTCCGCGTCGTGTGCGCCACGAACGCCTTCGGGATGGGCATCGACAGGCCGGATGTCGAGGCCGTCGTGCACTTCGAGATCCCCGGCTCGCTCGAGGCCTACTACCAGGAGATCGGCCGCGGAGGGCGCGACGGCCGCCGCGCCGACGCCACGCTGCTGTGGAACTACGTGGACGTGCGCACGCGGGAGTTCTTGATCGAGCAGACGGACGAACGCGGTCCGGGCGCGCCGTCCTCCCGGCGCGACTCGGAGCACAGGGAACGCCGGCGCGAGCTCGACCGCAGCAAGCTCGCCCGCATGATCGCGTACGCCGATTCGTCCGGCTGCTACCGCGCGACGATCCTCGGTTACTTCGGCGAGCGCGAGACGCCGCCCGAGTGCGGGTTTTGCGGCAACTGCACGCGCCGGCGCGAGCTGTCGGCCGAGGACCTCCTCCGGCTGCGCAAGATCCTGTCCGGCGTGACCCGGAGCGGGGAGCGCTGGGGCAAACGCAGGGTCGTGGCGATGCTGACGGGCGACCTCGAAGGGCTGCCCGAGCCGCTTTCCCGCCTGTCGACCACCGGAATCCTCGCGGGCGAGAGCCCCAGGACCGTGGCGGACTGGATCGACGCGGCACAGGGAGGAGGGCTCCTGTCGGCGACCGACGACGTCTATCGGACGCTCTCACTGACCCGGGCAGGACGCGACGTCATGTCCGGCCGGACGCTGCAGGTCGCGCTGACCCTGCCGGAGCCGCCGCGCCCGAAGGCAAAGAGGAAGAGACCGTCGAAGGCCCTCGCGGCAGCCGTGGACGGGCCCGCGGATCGCTCAAGCATCGACGCGCTGCGGGAGTGGCGGCGCCAGGAAGCGGCGCGGCGCTCGGTGCCCGCCTACGTCGTGCTTCACGATCGCACACTCGCCGCGCTGGCGGCCGCGCGGCCGTCGACGCTCGACGCCCTTTCCGAGATTCCCGGCATCGGCCCGGCCAAGCTCGAGGCCTACGGCAAGGATCTGCTCGCCTTGCTCGGGGAAAGCGGATAGTGCTCTCGTACGGAGCGCGTTTTGGTGTCGTAGGGGCGGCCCTCTGGGCCGCCCGGGCGGGACAAGTCCCACCCCTACGAACCGAACGCGCAATGAGAACTTCGGTTACGGAACTCTAGTGGCGCCGTTCGGCCGGGTCGTCTACTCGAGCGGGCAGGGGCGCATCTGCCCCGGCTGCGGCTGGCCGCAGGACGACTGCCGCTGCTCGAAGAACCTTCCGGCGCGCGACGAGGCCGTTCCGGAGAAAATTACGGCGGAGCTCCGCGTCGAGAACCGCGGCTCGGGCAAGAACGTGACGGTCGTCGACGGGCTGCCCGACAACCGGCCGTTTCTGGACGCGCTCTGCCGCGACCTCAAGAAAGCCTGCGGCACCGGCGGCTCCACCGGCGAAAATAGGATCGAATTGCAGGGGGACCAGCGCGAACGGCTGCGGGAGCTGCTGGCGAAGAAAGGATTTCTGGTGAAGGGATGACGGCCACGCGCATCTTCCTGGTTCGCCACGGAGCGACCGAACTTTCGGCCGAAGACGCCTTCGCCGGCGAAACCGACGTCCCGCTTTCCGACATCGGGCGCGAGCAGCTCAAGAAGCTCGCCGCGCGCCTGGCCGGCGAACCGATTGCCGCGTTCTACGCGAGCCCGCTCGGGCGCACGATGGAAACGGCACGGATCCTGTCCGCGCCCCACGGCAGACCCGTCACGGCGAAGGAGGGCCTGCGCGAGATCTCGCACGGCCACTGGGAGGGCAAGACCCGGGCCACCGTCGAGAAGGAGCACCCGAAGGAATACGCGCTCTGGGAAGCGGACCCCTTCTCCTTCGCGCCGCCCGAGGGCGAAACGGGCCTCGACGTCACGGCCCGCGCGCTGCCGGCGTTGCTCGAAGTCGTCGCGGCGCATCCCGGAGCGCAGGTCCTCGTCGCTTCGCACAAGGCGACGATTCGCCTGCTGATCGGGTCGCTCCTCGGGTTCGACCTGCGACGCTACCGCGACCACCTCGACCAGAGCCCGGCCTCGCTGAACATTCTCGACTTCAAAGATGTCTCCCACGCGCGGCTCTCGCTCTACAACGACATCTCCCACTACTCCCCATCCCCCTCCGGCACTGCCGCAATCGCGACCGGCCGCCTCTCGGCCGTTTGGGCGAAGGAGTGACCGCGGGGAGGCGGACGGCGGCGACGAGGAGACCCAGGCCGCGGCGATCGTACTCAGCGCGTTGCCCTTGACGCGCCGAGGAGTGCCGTATATGGTTGCCATATATGGCGCTCAAGACGACAGTCTATCTCGACGCTGAGGACTACCGGCGGCTGAAGGCGATCGCCCGAGAGCGCGGCGCAGCGCCGGCTTCCCTGGTGCGCCAGGCGGTCGCGGAGTTCGCCGAGAAGTACGGCAGGAAGCGCAAGCCTCGGAGCGTCGGATCGGGTCACAGCGGGCGCGGGGATCTCTCCGAGCGGACCGAAGAGCTGCTCAAAGGGCTCGGGAAGCGCCGGTGATCGTCGCGGACACGGGCGCCATCATCGCGCTCATCGACGCGGACGACCGGCATCATCGCGAGCTGCGACGCGTCTTCGAGAAGGATCCCGGCGCCTGGCTGCTCCCCTGGGCGATCCTGCCCGAGGTGGACTATCTCGTCGGCGCGCACGTGAGCGTCGCCGCGCAGGAGGCCTTCCTCGCCGATCTCGCCGACGACGGCTTTCGCGTCGAATGGGGCTCCGAGACGGACCTCGTGGAGGCGAACAGGATCTCCCGAAAGCACCGCTCCCTGCGCCTCGGCCTCGTGGACGCCGTCGTGATCGCGGTCGCGGAGCGCCTGGGCGCGGAGGCTATCGCGACGCTCGACGTTAGACACTTCGGCGCCGTGCCGATCCAGGGCAATCCGCGCCTGCTGCCGCGTGATCTCTGATGGGGTCAGGTCTGGTTTCTTCGGAGTTTGAAAGTCCGAAGATTTCAGACCTGACCCCTTTCGATTTGCCTTTCGAGCCCGACTGTGACAACCTGCGCGCTCTCGTGGCCTGCCCCCCAAGGGCCGCCCGCATCGAACGTAGGCCTCGCCGGCGAATCCTCCGTTCCCCAAGAAAAACCAGCCGGACTTTTTCCTCGAGAAGGATTCCCTTGCCTTTTACTCAATTCGGGCTCCATCCGGATCTCTTGCGCGGCGTGCGCGAAATGGGCTTCACGCGCCCCACGCCGATCCAGAACGACGCCATCCCGCCTGCCATGGAAGGGCGCGACGTGCTCGCCTGCGCCATGACCGGCAGCGGCAAGACGGCCGCCTTCCTGCTCCCGATTCTCCACCGTCTGATCGGCAAGAAGCGCGGCGCGACGCGCGCGCTCATCCTGACGCCGACCCGCGAGCTCGCTGCGCAGATCCAGGAGCACGCGAAGGAGCTGACCGTGCACACGGCCCTCTCCTCCGCCGCCGTTTTCGGCGGCGTGTCCATGGGACCGCAGGAGCACGCCTTCCGCACGGGTGCGGACATCCTGGTCGCCACGCCCGGGCGCCTGCTCGACCACTTCCGCTTTCCCTATGCGAAGCTCGACCACCTCGAGGTGCTCGTGCTCGACGAGGCGGACCGGATGCTCGACATGGGCTTTCTCCCGGACATCCGGAAAGTGCTGAAGCACCTGCCCGTCAAGCGCCAGACGCTCTTCTTTTCGGCGACGATGCCGCCGCCGATCGCGCAGCTGACGCGAGAGAT
The DNA here is from genome assembly GCA_041483715.1 of Thermoanaerobaculia bacterium. GTDB lineage: Bacteria > Acidobacteriota > Thermoanaerobaculia > UBA5066 > Gp7-AA6 > DAHUXD01. Next base: position 23,971 of record JBGPGG010000022.1, on the reverse strand, counting down.
GCTGAAGAATCCTTTCACGGTCAACCAGGAGCGCAAGGCCGCGCCCGCCGTCGGCATCACGCAGGCGGTCTATCCCGTCCCGCAGAACCTCAAGGCCCCGCTCCTGCTCGAGCTCCTGAAGCGCGGCGACATCAAGAACGTGCTCGTCTTCACGCGCACCAAGCACCGCGCCAACCGCCTCGCCGAGACGCTCCTGAAAAAGGGCGTGCCCTGCGAGCGGATCCACGGCAACCGCACGCAGGCGCAGCGCACGCAGGCGCTCGCGGGGTTCAAGGAGGGCCGCCACCGGGTCCTCGTCGCGACAGACATCGCTGCGCGCGGCATCGACGTCGAGGCCCTCTCGCACGTCATCAACTTCGACGTTCCGAACGTCCCCGACGACTACATCCACCGGGTCGGCCGGACGGCACGCGCCGAGATGACCGGGGACGCCTTCACGTTCGTCGCGCCCGAGGAGCAGTCCGATCTGGCAGCGATCGAGCGGGAGATCGGCAAGCGCCTCCCGCGCATCACCGTGCCGGGCTTCGACTACACGAAGGCTCCGGCCGAACGCTTCGAGGTTCCCATCGCCGAGCGCATCGCCGCGATCCGCACCCGCAAGGCCGACGAAAGGAAGCGCGCGAAAGAGAAGGTGGAACGCCGCAACGCGCACGAGACTGCTCAGAGGGCGCGCGCGCCGCAGCGGACCGGTGGCAGGGGTCAGGCCCCCTCCGGGGGTCAGACCCCTCATCCACGGGGTCCTGCGGGTGGGGTGGGTGGTGTCAGACCCACGTTGGGGGCGAGACCCTCGGGCCCGGCTCCGTCCGGTCAGGCCCGCTGGGGGCGGAGGGGCTAGTCAGCCGGGGTCAGACCCATCACGGGGTCAGACCCCTCTCGAGGCGCCATAGACGGGGAGCGTGCCGAGCGACGGGGCAAGCGTCGGGCGCGGGGCGGACGGCATTGCCGGCACGGTCTGGCCCGGCAGCACCGGAAGGGGCACGTTGCGCCCGCGCGCGTAGACCTCATGGCGCCCGTTCGACTTGTACCATTCGGCGAGCGAGGCGGTCTGGAACATCTCCTCGATGATCTTGCGCCAGCCGACCCCGGTGTTGTACGCGCAGAAGGAGATCTCCCCCATCTGCGTCGCGTACGGGATGATGCACATCTCCGTGCGGCGGAAGTCGTAGTTGAAGAGGTCCTGGAACCACATGCCGCCGATGAAGAACACGCGCCACGGGTAGCGGTTCTTCTCGGCAAAACCGAGCTTGCCGCCCGTGTGGCCGTCCATGATCTTGGCGACCTTCCACGGCGAGAGCCCCGCCGGGATGCCCTCGGGGCGGAGGTTGCGCAGGATCGACAGGCCCACCTGCACGGCCGTCCACTTCTTCTGGCGCCCGGAGTCGGTGATCGACTTGATGTCCGCGAGCATCCGGTCCACGTTCAGGATCGACGGCACGGTCACGGCCTTCTTCGTTTTCTCCTCGACGAGCAGCATCGTCCCGATGCCGCAGTTCGGGTGGCAGCCGCACTTGAACGATCCCCACTCGGACTCGAGGCCCCCGAGCAGGTCCTTCAGATCGGAGAAGGGCCCGGACGCCGAGAGCGGGTACCAGTCGCGCATGACCTCGCCGATGCCGGCCTGCGTCTTCACGTCGTGAGCGAGGTTCGAAAGCGTGTAGCGATGCTTCTTGCGCGTTTCGTCGTCGATGTCCTCGTCGCGGCCGGTGAAGGAGACCGGCTGGAACGCGACGGTGTTGATCTTGTCGATGTTCTCGATGGCGAACTTCAGGATATCGCCGACCTGGTCGTTGTTGACGCTGTTGACGATCGTCACGACGAGCGTGACGTCGATCGCGTACTTCTTGAGGTTCTCGATCGCGCGCAGCTTGACGTCGTAGAGGTTGCCGACCTTGCGGTGCTGGTTGGCCTCGTTGCCCACGCCGTCGAACTGCAGGTACGCGAAGCGCAGCCCGGCCTCCGCCGCCTCCTTCGCGAAGGACTCGTCCTGCGCGAAGCGAATCCCGTTGGTCGCGCACTGGACGGAGAAGTAACCGAGCTTGCGGGCGTGGCGGATCGCCGGGAGAAAGTGCGGCGAGAGCGTCGGCTCCCCTCCGGAGAACTGGACCGAGAGCTGGCGGCGCGGCTTGATCGAGGCCGCGTCGTCGAGGAGTTTCTGGACCTCGTCCCACTCGAGCTCGTGGACGTAGCCGACCTGGTTCGCGTCCATGAAGCACGGATCGCACATCATGTTGCAGCGGTTGGTTAGGTCGATCGTCAAGACGGCGCCGCGGCCGTACTTGATGGAAGACGTGCCGTGCTCGTGGAGCCCGTCCTTCGGGATGACGAAGTCCCGGCCCGGGTACATGGACTCGAGCCGCTTGAAGAAGGCCGGGTCCGTGGACATCACGTCCTCGAAGTGCCCGTGCTTCGGGCAGTCCTTCTTCATGAGGATGCGGCCGCCCTCCTCGACGATCTCGGCGGAAATCTCGCCGGGCTTGCCCTCGATCAGGACCTTCCAGTCCGCCTCGCCCGAAAGAATCTGGGCGCGCACCTCGGAGACGCAGCGCGGACAGAGCGAATCGGTCTTGCGGGGAAAACCGAGCGGCGGAAACGTCTTCTCGCGTTGCTTGAGCAGCGGCGCGGGCGCCCACTTCGGCTGGAACGACCGCTCCGGAAACCGCCGATCGACCGCGCGCGCGAAACGCCAGAGTGAATCGGCCGCGCGCTGCACCCCCGCATACACCACTCTTCTCATTTTGGAAATTTTTCCTTCCGCCGTTCTGGTTTGCGTGCGCCCCTCAATCTCGAAAAGGGAATATCCGTAGCCCGATTCTAGCCGAAATCGCGGGGCGGAGGATCCTTGTCCAGCCCGTCACGCCGTTCGGGGGACCTCGGAGAAGCGCTCGATCGAGAATGGCGAAAGATCGCGGGATGCGCCTTCCGTCAGCAGGTCGGCGACGGCGAGTGCCGTCACCGGCGCCAGCAGGATCCCGTTGCGGAAGTGGCCCGCGGCAAAGAAGAGACCCGGCACCCGGCACCGGCCCAGGACCGGCAGCCCGTCGGGCGTGCCCGGGCGCAGGCCCGACCAGGCCGTCACGAACCGGGCCGATCGCAGCTCCGGCACCAGCCGCACCGCTCCGGCGATCAGGCGCTCCACCGCCTCGGCGGTGACCTCTTTGCGGAATCCGACGTGTTCGACGGTCGAGCCGAGGAGAACGGTCCCGTCCGGCCGGGGAACGAGGTAGACATCGTCGCAGGACACGATCGTCTCGAGCGGCCGTTCTCGCAGGCGAAGCTCTACGATCTGTCCGCGCACGGGCTGCACCGGGACGGACAGCGGCAGAGAGGGATCGAATGCGGCCCAGGCGCCCGCCGCATCCACGATCGAATCCGCGAGAATCGTTCCGGTCTCGGTCTCGACGCCCCGGCAGGCGCCGCCCTCGATGCGAAACCCGAGAACCGCAACTCCCGTTCGCACGCGAACGCCCCGTCGCTGTGCCAGGAGCCAGGCGGCCCGAGTCAGCCGGCGCGGATCGACCATCCCCTCCTCGGGAAAGAACGCGGCGCCTGCCACCTCGGGCGAGAGGCGGCCCCCGACCTCCTCCGCGAGCTCGTCCGCGCGCCGTTCTCCAACAGCGAGGCCCGCGGCCCGCTGCCAGGCGACCTGCGCCGCGAGACGTCCCGCGGTGCTGCCCGCGAAGACGCAGTGCAAGAGGCCCGTGCGGCGGTAGCCGACGTCGACGCCGGTTTCTTCTTCGAGCGTCCGGACCCAGGCCGGATAGAGACCGCGGCTCTCGAGCGCGAGGTCGAAAAACGCGTCGCGCGCGCGCGCCTCGGCCTGCGGTGCGAGCATCCCGGCGGCCGCGCCCGATGCCTCCGCTCCCGGCTCGGCGCGTTCGATCACGGTTACGGCCCGGCCGCGCGCGGCGAGCTCCGCCGCAAGGGCGCAGCCGATCACGCCACCGCCGACGATGAGGACGTCGGTCCGTTCCGGGCTCATCGCGGAAGCCGCAGGGGAAGCCCGAGGCGGCTTCTTCCGCGAAACACGTCCCGCGCGAACCGTCCGATGGCCATGGCCGCGCCGTAACCGAGTGCGCCGCCCACGAGCGCCCCGGCGACCGTCCTCAGGCCGGGACGCCTCGGGAACACACGCCGCAGCAGGCGCACCATGCCCTGCCTCAAGAGCTCCGAAGCGACGCCCGCGCCGGCGCCGGCCCCGATTCCCGCCGCGCGGTCGCGGCCCGAGGGCAGATGGCCGTAGAGCGCCGCGAGCGACAGGACGAGGCGGTTCAACGCGACGGCTTGGTACGCCAGGTCGGCCCCGAAAGGCATCGCGCCGAAGAATGCAGCCGGGCCGGTCAAGAGCCCCCCGGCCGCCGCGCACCGCAGCGCGGCCTTGCGAATGAGGCGGCCCGCCAGCTCGTCGCGCGAGGCCCGCGGATGCCGCTGACGGAGCCGCCTGACCTCCTGCGCAACGCGCTCCCGGTCCGTCTCGTCGAGGACGGCGCGCGCGAGGGCCGTGTACACGGGGAAATTCTATAACCCCATGCTATGTTTCGCCCGATTCGGAAAGGAGCCGAAGTGAAAAAATACACCGCCATCGCTCTCATGCTCGCCTGCGCCCTCCCGCTCGCCGCGCAGTCAGCGAAAGGAAAGGGTAAGAAAGTGGCCCGCGACTACGCCAACACGATCGCCACGCTGCAGACGGACATGGGCGACATCCAGATCAAGTTCTTCTACGACAAGGCCCCCAAGCACGCCGAGAACTTCATCGACCTCTCCGAGAAGGGCTTCTACGACGGGACTTTCTTCCACCGGGTGATCCCGGGCTTCATGATCCAGGGCGGCGACCCGAGCACCAAGAAGCCCGAAGATCCGTCCCACCCGTACGGCACGGGCGGCAACGGCACGAACAAGATCAAGGCGGAGTTCAACGACACGCCGCACAAGCGCGGCATCGTGTCCATGGCCCGCTCGTCGGACCCCAATTCCGCCTCCTCGCAGTTCTTCATCGTCGTCAAGGATTCAAATTTCCTGGACGGCCAGTACTCGGCCTTCGGCGAAGTGATCTCCGGCATGGATGTCGCCGACAAGATTGCCGCCGCGCCCCGGGGCGCGAACGATCGGCCGAACCAGCCGGTCCACATCAAGAAGGTGTTGCTCTCGCAGGCGAAGAGCGCGAGCTAGGGATCACCCTGCTTTCTCCCGACGTCGCCGGTGTCGAAGAGCTGGCCCGTCAGACGCACCTCTCTCCCGTCTCCATCGAGGCGCTGGCCGGCGACGTCGGCCGGCGCCGCTACTTCCGCATCGCGCTGTCCGACAACCGATCTGTCCTCGGAGTCGTCTATCCCGCCGAGGAGGACGAATCCCGGCTTCGCTGGGGCAAGGCGCGCGCGGTGCTCGAACCTCGAGTGCGCGTGCCCGCGCTGATCGCCGACGACGGCCGGGGAAACCAGATCGTGGAAGACCTCGGGTTTGACGACCTCGCGGCCCGCTGCGCGGCCTCGCCCGCCGAACGACCGGCCTGGCTCGAGCGCGCGGCCGACGCCGCCGCGGCCATCGCGAAGCTGGCCGACCCGGGTATCAATGCGCCCTTCGACGCAACGCTCTTCCGGCGGGAGCTCGATCTGGCCCGGGAGGCCGTCTTCGAAATGTACCTCGCGGCGCCCCTCTCCCCCGCGGACCGCGACGCCCACGACGGCTGGGCGGACGCGCTCGTGAACGAGATCCTCGGGCATCCGTTCGCGCTCTGCCACCGCGACTTTCACGGCAACAACCTCTTTGCCGTGAGCGATCGGGTGGCCGTCATCGACTTCCAGGACCTGCGCCGCGGACCGGACTCGTACGACCTCGCGTCTTTCCTGTGGGAACGGACGACACTCGACTGGATGGACGACGCACAGGCGGCGGCCGTCGTCGCCCGCTTCGCCGAGAGACGCCGTGCCGACGCGGCCGCGCTCGGAGCACGAATGCAGCGGGTTCTCCTCCAGCGCGCATGGAAGGTCTGCGGCACGTTCGCCCGGGCCGTCGTGAAGGGCAAGGGGGACACGTACCGGCGCTATCTGCCTGGCGAGCTCGGTCTCGTCCGGCGCCTGCTCGGGGACTCGTCCGAAGACCGCCGCTTCGGCGAGGTCCTGGAGTCCCGCTCCCGCCTCGGTCTGTTAAGCTGACGGCTGCGGGACAGGGTTCACGAAGGAGATAACGATGTTCAGCTCACTCGGTCTTCCGGAGCTTCTCGTCATCCTGCTGATCGTCATCATCATTTTCGGGGCCAGCAAGCTCCCGCAACTCGGCAAGGGTATCGGCCAGGGCTTGAAGAACTTCAAGGACTCCATCAAGGGTGACGACCCTCCGCAGGACAAGCCGAAGCAGTAGCCGGGTTCCCCCTTCTCAATAGCTGCACCGAGACTGGAAAGGGATCCCTCGCGCTTCACGGCGCGCGGTTACTTCTTCTTGGAGATCTCCGGCGCGACGCGGACTCTCTCGCGGGGCAGGCGGATGTTGAGGATGCCGACCTTGTTGCGGAGGGTGTTGCGGTGAATGCCGAGGGAGCTCGCGGCGCGGCCGAGGTTGCCGGAGGATCGCTTCACTGCTCCGACGATGTACTTCTTCTCGAACTCCTTCGTGGCGAGATCGAGAGAGATGCCATGCGTCAGGAGCTCGTCGATGATTTCCTGGAGCTGCCCATCCAGATTCACGATACCCCTCCCCGAAATCAACGAATGCGAAACAGAAGAGGGGCGCATCTTAGCAAAGGGAAAAAGGAAGCGGTAGTGCGCACGAATCCGTCCGCCCGCGCGCCTCTGCCTCCGCGGTGAGAATTTTCCGTGCCAGCGGCTTCCGGTCTTCGCGGCACAAACCGGCGCGAGGCCAGCGCCAAAAAAAAGAAGAGGCGCGTGGCGCCTCTCCTGATTTTTTCCGGAAAAAGTGGGAGCGACCCTATTTCAACTCGACCTGGTCGCCAATCTCGATCAGCCGGTTCGAATCGATCACCCGGGCGGCGGCCCACCGGTCTCCCACGTAGAGGATCGCGAGATCGCCGAGCTGGGTGCGCGGGACCGTGACGCCCGACGGGGGCGGCTTGTACATCCAGTAGGAGCCCTGGGGACGCAGGCCGTAGTCCGATCCGCTGGCGTACCGGAAGATCGAGAGCTGATCGCCCGGCTGAAGGCCCTCGGCCAAGCCGAGGTCGATGAACACGTCTGTCCCGCCGCCGATGGCGAAAACCCCGTCGCGGGTCATGACGATGCGCCCGTGCGGCTTGCCGTTCGGCGGATCGCAGAAGGCGGCGCTCGGCAGGCGGCGCCCGAGGGGGATCGGGACCGGCTCGTACGGTTTCAGGAACGAGCCCATCGGGATGTCGGTGCAGGCCATGGCGACCCGGACGGTCGCCGTCCGGCCCTCTATGCACTCCACGACGGCCCGCCCCCGGTACTGGTAGAAGCGGCCCATGGGGACACTGGTGATGGGGTGGTACACGACGTCGCCCGGGGTGACGATCCAGAACTCGTCGCCCGGTTTAAAGCCCCGGTCATAGCCGCCGTCGAGGTACAGCAGGTTGTGAGTCGTGAAGTCTTCCTGCTCCGCGACGTTTTCGGCTCCGATTACCTTGGCGGCAAACTTCTCGTCTGCCGGTCCGATGTAGCCGAAGCAGGCAACCTCGTCCTCGTAGCCGAGGGGTTGCGGCGCCGCCTCGGTCGTCTGGGGCGCCGTCGCCTCGATGCGAGTGATCCCGAGCGGGGCCTGAGCAAGTCCCCCGCCGGCGAGCTCCGGCGCTTGCTGAGCGAGAAGAGTGGCCGCCCCTGTCGTAAGGAGAAGGGCCATTGGACCGGCAAAGCGAACGGGGAGACGCATGGCGACTCCTTAAAAAATACGGATATTCGCGGTTTCTAGCCTAAAATCTACTGGCTTTCAGGCTTTGTGTCAACCACCGCGGCCGCCGCGGGAGCGTTTTCCACCGTCTTTCCGCCCATTTTTGACCTCGCCTTACTGGCGTAGTCGCTCTGCGGAAACTCCTCCACCACCCGCCCGAAGTAGCTCCGCGCCTCTTCCCTGCGCCCGAGCCGGTCGAGAGCGATCGCCTGGTAGTAGTAGAGCTTGTCCTTTGCCCCGTAGTCCGGATAACGCTGCTCGACCTGGATGAAACGGGACAGGGCGGCCGCCGTCGAGCCCTTGCGCAGGTAGAAATAGCCCACCCCGAAGTCGTGCTCGGCAAGCAGGTCCGTGAGCCTTCGGATCCGCTCCCGGGCGGCCCCGGCGTAGCCCGAATCGGGGAACTCGCGGATGAGGGCCCGGTACTGGTCGATCGCTTCCTTCGTCGAAGTCTGGTCCCGGTCCGGCTTCTCGTGCTCCTTGTCGGAGCAGAGGGCGAACTGGTAGCGCGCGTAGTCCCGGCCGGGCGCCCCCGGGTAGCGATTCAGGTAGTCGCGGTAGCGATAGCGCGCTTCCGTATAGCTGGCGGTCGTCTTCTGCTGGAAGTAGGAGTCCGCCACCATGAACAGGGCTTCCCGGCCCACCGTCTCATTGGGGTAGGTCTCGAAGACGTAGTTCAGGTACTTGCGGCCCTCGTCGTATTTCTTCTTCGCGATCAGCGCCTTGCCCTTCGCGAACAGGGCCTCCTTGGGCTCGGTCAGAAGCTCCTGGGTGATCTTGTCGGGCTTTTTTCCCCCGGAACTGGAACAGCCCGCACTGAGAACCGCCGCGAGCGCAACGGCAGCGGCGACTCCCGCCCTCATTGACCTGGTCATCGGCATCGGCGTCCTCAAGCCCGCGCCGCGATGCCCGCGGCCTCCCGGAGCTGCCCGATCGCGGCGGCCGGATCGGCCTGACCGAAGACGGCCGACCCGGCGACGAGGACCTCGGCGCCCGCCGCTACGAGCGGCGCGGCGTTGCCCGCGTCGACGCCGCCGTCGACCTCGATCGCGAGACCGCTCCCGGCCCCCCGGGCTTCGAAGCGAAGGCGCCTGACTTTTTCAACCGAGGGCGCGAGGAATGACTGGCCTCCCCACCCGGGATTGACCGACATCACGACCACGTAGTCCAGGTCCTGCCAGGCGGACGCGAGCATCAGGGTCGGCGTGGCGGGATTGAGCGCGGCGCCCGCTTTCGCCCCGCCGCGGCGGATCGCGTCCAGGCACCGTTGGAGATGGTGGGTGGATTCGACGTGCACCGAGACCCAATCGGCGCCCGCGTCGAGGTACTCCGGCAGCGTGCGCTCCGGGTTCTCGATCATGAGGTGGACGTCGAGGGGAAGCCGCGTGGCCTTTCGCAGGGCCCGGACGACGGGAGGCCCGATCGTCAGGTTCGGCACGAAATGGCCGTCCATGACGTCCACGTGCACGAGATCCGCTCCGCCGGCCTCCGCCATCGCCAGCGCATCCGCCAGGCGCGTGAAGTCCGCCGCGAGCAGGGATGGGGCGATTCGAACCTTCATGACCTGGGCGCGGGCCCCGCGGCCTCGGCCGGCCGCGAGACGGTCAGGGAGACCACTTCGCGATTCGAGAGCGGGTAGCCCGCCGGAGGGAACTGCTTCAGGACCGTATTCGGGCGAACGCCTTCGTAGGCTTCGAAGCGGGCGCTGCCGACGCGGAAGCCGAACTTCTCCAGCCGCTCCTTGACCGCCTGTGCATCCTCGCCCACGAAGTCCGGCATGACGATGCGGGCGTCGGGCGCGCCGCGGCTCATGAGCGCCCGCACGGCTTCCCCCTTCGTCGCCGGGGCCTCGACCTCGGGATCCTGGGCCACGATCCCCTGCGGCGCGGCCGGATCGCGATACCACGAGACGGGGCCGAGCTCGAGCGACTCGCGCGAGAGCTTCAGCGCCGCGGCCCGGGGCGCCAGGCCCGTCAACTCGGGAACGCGCAGCTCGCGGGCGCCGAGCGAAAGAACGATCCGCACGGCCTGCAGGGGCTTGGCGAGCGAGCCCGCCTCGGGCTGCTGCAGCAGAACGCGGCCCCGCGGAATGCGCTCGTCGTAGCGCGCCCGGCTGTTCTGCTCCTCGAGCTGGAGGCCGACGGCGTGGGCGGCGCGAAACGCCTCGTCCGGCGTCTTGCCCGTCAGGTCCGGAACCGTCACGGAACGGCCGACGATCGACTGCCGGAAGCCGAACCACACGGCGCCGACGAAAACCGCCGCCAGCAGGGCACCGTAAAACAGGCGAAACAGAAGCCGCATGACAGCGGGAAGTTAACACGGGATGGTACCCTCAAGAGGACCAAGAAACACCGCCGCCCGTGGGTCTACCGCGCGCGCGAGAGGGAGCCGACGGGGTGTCGTCGAAAAACGAAACGGACTTCGAGCAGCCCGCATGGTTCGCCGACCGGCGATTCCGCAAGGCGGACCTCCACTGCCACTCGGTCTACTCGACCTTCAAGTACTTCCGGATCGCCAACACGCGCGATTCGTACAACCGCCCGGAGGAGGTCTACCGCCTCGCCAAGGAGCGGGGGATGGACTTCGTCACCATCACCGACCACGACTCGATCGACGGGTGCCTGGCGCTCTACGACCGCTATCCGGACCTCGAGGACTTCTTCATCTCCGAGGAGGTCGAGACCTGGTTTCCGGATACCCGCCAGCGCATCCACGTCAACGTCTTCGACATCAACCAGAAGCAGCACGACGAGATCCAGCGCCGGCGGCGCAACATCTACGACCTGCACGAATACTTGCGCGAGGAGAGCATCATCGCGTCGGCCAACCACATGTTCCAGAACTACCGGATGCGCAACTCCCCCCGCCGCTACTTCGAGGAGATGCTCCGGATGTTCGACATCTTCGAGGTCAAGAACGGGGCGATGACCTCGCAGCACAACCGGCTCGTCGAAGACCTCATGGCCGTCGTTCGGGAAAAGCGCGGCGCGGTCTCGCTCGTCGCCGGCTCCGACGCGCACACCCTGGCGCCGCTCGCCCGCGTGTACACGGTGGCCGAGGCCGCGAGCGTCCCCGAGTTCCTCGCGAAGATTCGCACGGGCGCCTGCTTCGTCTGGGGAATGGAGATGGGCTTCCGGATGCTGCTCTCGGACGTCTACCGGATGGTCTTCAAGTACTACGGCAGCGTCCTCGACTGGAAGAACCCGGACTTCTCCGGCGCGGAGAAGGCCCGGCATCTCGCCCTGGCCGCCTTCGGCGCACCGTTCTCCGCGGCCGGCGTGCCTCTGGCCGTGACGACGCTCAATTACCTCAAGCAGATCTTCGTGACGAAGACGATCGGGCAGGAGCTGCTGGATCATTGGGAGGGGAAAGAGGAGCCGTCGTGAGAAGTCGTCAACTCCCCAACTGATCGGTACAATCCCCCTGTTGCTCCGCCGTCGCTCGACCGCCGACCGCGTCCTGATACCCCTCCTCGGCTCCGCCCTCCTCGCCGCGCTCGCGCTCTGGCACGTTCCCTGGAAGCAGGGGTTCGTCCGGCCGCGCACGCTCTACGACCACAGCAGCGCGCGCGCCGTCGCCCCCGCGTACGCGCTCCTGAGGGCGGCCGCGATGGGGATCCCGCGGGGTGCCTCCGTCGTCGTGCGCGCCGAGCCTCCCGACGCCACGATGGAGACCTGGTACCACCGGTTCGCCGTCGCGCTCCTGCCGGGCCGGCGCGCGCTCCCGTCCGCCTCGTACGGGACGTTCACCGCGCCCGAGGTCTGGCGCGACGCCGAGTACCTCGTCGTCGTCGGCCCGAGACCCCGCCCGGAGCCGGGCAGACTGCTTCTCGAAACGCCCGACGGCACCGTCTGGCTGCGCAGCCGCTCCTGATGACCGGAGTAACCTGGCTCGCAGCCTTCGTCCTTCTCCCCGCCGTGGGAGCGCCCCTGCTCGCCCATCCCGCATTCGGCCGCTTCCCCTTCGCCAGCCGCGCGGTCCTTGCGGCCGGCGCCGGCGCCGCGTTCGTATCCCTGGCGATGACGCTGTTGACGCTCGTCGGAGTGCGCTGGGAAATCGCACCCATCGCAGCCGCCGCAGCGCTTCTAGCGTGGGGATCGCGCATCTTCCTTCGGGGCGAGACGGCAGAAGCTCCGCTCGAGACCGTCCGCGCGGGCGCGGCGGAGTCGTTTGCCAATGCCATCGCGGGCATCGCGGTCCTGGCGGCCCTCGGCGCAACGCTCGGAGGGGCTGCCACCTCGAGCGACCTGGTCTTCTTCTGGGGAGCCAAGGCCCAGCAGTTCGCCGCGGCCCGCGGCGTGGATGCGGCGTTCCTGCGCGAAGCGGCGCATCAATACATGCATGCTTACTACCCGCCGCTCGTGGTGAATCTCTTCTCCTTCGCGACGATGGCCGCCGGGCGCTTCGTCTGGACTTCGGCCGCGCTCACGTTTCCTCTGGCCCTCGGCGCCCTCGCGGCCGGCTTGCCGGGGGTTCTCCGCGGGGGGATGCCCGCACGCGCTGCCGCCGCGACATCCGCCCTCGTCGTCGCGACGCTCGCGTGCATCGGTAGCCAGGCGGACATGGCGGGCAACGCTGACATGCCCCTGCTCCTGTTCGAGACGCTGGGCATGGCGCTGCTGCTGCGGCCGGACTCGGCGAACGCTTCCGGAGACCTGCTAGCGGGAATCCTTTTCGCGGCGGCCGCGTCGGCCAAGGTCGAGGGACTGCCGTTCGTCCTTTCCGCAACCGCCCTCGCGCTGGTGCTGCGCGGCGGCCCGACGGCCGAGCGCGGGAAGGCCGCCCTGCGCCTGCTCGCGCCGACCGCTCTCTCGCTCTCGGCGTGGTTTGCCTTCGGCGTGTCGCGCAAGCTCTTCTACGAGTACTCCGAGTACGGGCGGTTCTTCGACATCCATGCGGAGAACGGGCCCAGGATCGCGGCCGAGATCCTGCGCGCGTTCGCTTCGACCGGCCGCGGGCTGCCGTATCTGATTCCGCTGCTCTGCATGATCGGCGCCGGACGGCTCGGGAGGATGGCGGTGCTTCCGCTCGGCACCGCGGCCGCGCTCGCCGTGTTCCTCGTCTTCGCGTACCTGCACCACGCGAACGATCCCGCGCAGTGGATCGCGTGGTCCGCCGCGCGCGTCTTCGCTCCTGTCGCTATCCTCTTCGCCCTCGCACCACACGCGCCCGGCGCGCCGCCAGAAGAGACACACCGAAGAGCAGCAGGGTCGCCCCGCTGATGGCGGCGCCGTACCGGTAGCCGTCGGGCTCGTAACGCAGGGTGGCCTCGTGTCGGCCGGCCGGCGCCTCGAAGCCGAGGAACGCATGGTTGAACGGCAGCAGAGGGACCCGCTTGCCGTCGAGCCTCAGCGTCCACCCCTTCCATGCAGTCACCGAAGTCCCGATGAACACGGGCGCCTCCGACTCGACGCCAAGTGTCATCCGGTCGGAGGAATACGAGACGACCTTGACGTCGGCAGGGCCGTTCGGCAGCCACGCGGGCGGCCCGGGTCGCGCCTTGCCCACGACGCCGTCGGAGGCGAAGTTCTGTATCGTCCGCAGGACCTCGAAGGCGCCCTTCGGGTCGCCGACCCAGGCGACGTGCGCCGGCGGGAACGCCCGCGGCAGCACCCGCGGATTTTCCACGAGCCGCGAGCCAAGCTCCGCGGCGAGGACGCGCCAGCCGGCCGGGGCCTCGGTGCCCGGCGGAAAAAGCACGTAGCGGGCCCCGAGGAACGCCAGGAACGGCGAGGCGGGATCGTCCACGCGGTTGTAGTAGGCGGGCATCTGCACGCACCACATGTCGAACGTGTCGGCCAACGGCCCAAACGTCATGGCCTCGTAGCCCCGGACGTCCTCGACCCCGTACACCGCGCCGATGTTCGGCGTGAAGGAGTGGAACAGGGACACCATGCGCACCGGTGTGCCGCGCGGGATCGGGTCTAGCAGCTTGAGCGGCGGATAGAAGGCGCGCTCGGGATAGGTCGGATACATCTCGGCCTCTTCGAGGCGACGCTCGCCGACGAAGACGACCGACAACAGCACCACCGCCGGGGCCCCAAGGCGCCCTCGCCGCACGAGAACGGCGACGAGGGTCGCCGCGCCGAGAACCGGAACGATCTGCAGAAGGACTCTGTACCGGAGGTAGTCGCTGCTCATGCCGAGCCCGATCATCCCGCCCGCCCTCGCGGACGTGACGGCGAGCAGCGCCACCGTCGTGACCACGGCCCCGGCAAGGAAGGGCCGCGCTCCCTCGCCTTGCAGCAGACCCTCGGCGCCCAGCACGGCGAGGCCGGCCAGACCAAACACCGTCAGAAAGATGAGGTAGTCGTTGACCGCGATGTCGAAGAGGGGGAGCTTCGCGACGGGACCGGCCACACCCGGAAAACGGACGTTCAGGGCGAGGCCGAGCAGCGCGAGCCCAAGAAACACCCATCGGCGCCGCGAGCCGGAAGACAGGCCTGCCGCTGCGAAAGGAAAGAGCAGAGAGCCTGCGTACCCGGCCGGAACGATCAGGCGACCGACCACGTCGCTACGGCCGAGCACCCCGTAAGCGTAGGGAACGATGCTCGGCAGCAGCCTGCGCAGACACTCGATGAGCGGCTCGGAGCGCCTCCCAACGAGCTGGGGCATCCCGCGCAGCGCGTACTGCCATGTCTGCGGCAGGATCTCGAGGAAGGGCAGCAGCACGACCGCCGCCAGGCCGAGGGCGAGTCCGCCGGCCGCGAGCGAGAGCAGCACCGGGCGAAGCCGCCGGCCTGGGCCCACCGCCGCGAGCTCGCCTAGGAAGAAAAGACCACCGCCGAACACGGAGAAGAGCAGCGTCTCCGGATGGCCGGCGACGACGCTGAGAACGAGGGCGCACACCGTCAGGCCGACGGCCCGACGGTTGCCCTCCTTCACGAGCTTCAGCAGCCCGAGCGCCAGCAGCGGGAATGGCGCCACACTCGGCGTCACCGGGTAGCCCACGAAAAAGAGCAAGAAGGCGGAGAAGGCCCAGGCCAACGCGCCGAGGAACGCCGGCACCTGCGAGGCCGCGATCCCTCGAAAGAAGAGGTACGCCGAGGACAGTGCGATCAGCATACGCAGGGAGATGTCGAAGTTCCAGGCCTGCGGCATCGGCAGCAGGAGGCCGATCCAGGTTCCCGGGTGGAAGATCGCCGGCTGGGCGACACCGTGCAGTGGCTCCCCCGCGAGCACATAGCGGTTCCAGAGCGGGAAGCGACCCTCGGCGGCGGCCTCGCGGACGGCGGCCCGCCAGGGCAGCATCTGCGAGACGACGTCCACGAGGAGCGGGTTCACGGTGTGCGCGGTTCCGTACTCGCGGGCGACCGAGTGAAGGGGCTCGGCCTGGTAGGTGATGTCGAGCGGGGCCAGGATACCGCCCGTGAAGATCGCGCGGCCGGTGAAGAGAAGTGGCGCTGCAGCAAGCAGCAGGGCCGCGCGCCGGGGGATCGGCAGCACGAATCGGTGCGCGAGCCGGAGGGCCACGGCCGCCGTGGCACCGTAGACCGCAAGCGTGGAAAGCGCTGGCCACATCGACTGGCATTATCTCCTCCGCAGCCCGACCGGCGGGCGTCGGAGTCAGAAGCGCGAACGGCGCGAAGCAGCGAGAAAGACCGAGACGAGGACGCCCGCGAAGAAGGCTCCGACGCCGAGCGCCCATGACCCTGGCCGGTATCGGAGTCGGACCGTGTGCTCTCCCGGCTCGAGCCAGAACCCGACGAAGGCGTGGTTGACCGTCTCAAGCGGGAGCGCGCGCCCGTCGGACTCCGCGATCCAGCCGGGCCAGTCCGAAAGCGACGTCGCCACGAAGGCCCGCGCGGAAACCAACGCCTCGACGACGATATCGGGCCCGGCCTCCCGCACGCGGAGGCGGGCCTCGCCGTTTTTTTCTTCGGCGGCCCCCGCGCCGCCGAGAAACGCTGTGCCCGCAAAGTCCTGCTCGGCCGCCATCGCGGCCAGGCGCCCGGCGGGATCGGGCACGCGACGCAGAGCGCGCGGAATAAACGCGCGTGGCAGCGCGCCCGGGTTCGCGAACAGGGCCATCTCCGGGCCGCGCGCCTGTTCGCGCCAGCCTTCGGGCACGGGGTCGGTGGGCGCACCGATCGCGTAACCCACGTTCAGGAACGACAGGAAGGGCCGCGCCGACGCCAGATCGTCCACGCGGTTGAACGACGCCGGCTGGGAATGTGACCACAGCGGAAACGTGTCGGCGAACCGGTCGAGCACGAGCGACTCGTAGCCGCGTGCGTCCTCCATTCCATAGAGGGCCGCGGCGTTCGGGCGAAAGACATCCCCCCGGGCGACGATGCGCGCCGGATCGCTGCCGAGCGGCAGCGCGGCGAGCGTCGGCAGTTGTGGCGCCAGAGCGGACGCCGGCAGCGTCGGATAGGTGCCGCGCATCTCCAGGAACCGCTGTCCCACGAGCAGCACGAGTGCGGCCGCCGCCATGCGGGGCCCGGTCGGCTTCCAGACGAGCCATGTCAACCCGAGTGCGACCAGGGGCCCGATCTCGAAGGCGAGCTGGGTCCACGTGAACGCCGGCGAAAGCCCTCTCGATGAGAAGACTCGCTGCGAGACCAGACAGACGGCGAAGAGCCCGCAGGCCCACGCCCACGCCCACACGAGCGCGCGCGCTCCGCCCGAGACCTCCAGCTGCTGGGTTCCGAGCGCGGCCAGACCCGCGATCCCCAGGCCGGCGAGAAAAACCAGCCGGTAGTTGAGAGCGAGCGCGAACCCGGGCAGCCGCGCTGTCAGATCCATGACGCCGGGAAAGCTCGCGCCGTACGCGAGGCCCGCCAGAAGAAAGGCGAGAAACATCCAGCTCCCGCGCGCGAGCGGTCTCGGCGCGAACGCGATGCACGCTAGCGGAAAGAGGACCGCGCCCGCGTACCCGAGGGGCATGCCCGAGCCATCGTTGCGCCTCGTGTCGACGGGGCTCTTTCCGTAGATGCCGTGCGCAAAGGCAAGCACGTCCGGAAGGAGCCGGGAAGCTGCCGCGCCGAAGGGAACCGATTGCCGGGCCGCGCCCGCGGCGAGGCCCTGGCTCCGCGCGCGGTACTCCGCCGAGTGCGGGATCGCCTCGAGCAGCGGGAAGAGCTGCGGTCCGCATAGCAGCAGGGCCAGGCCCCCCGCGGCGAGCGCCAAGCCAATCGCGCGCGGACGCTGCCTGCGCGCGGCGCCCGCGAGCTCCCAGAGAAAGTACACGCCGCCCGCCGCGGCCGAGTGAAAGAAGGACTCGGGATGCCCGCCGCAGAACGAAAGCCACAGCGCCGCGACCATGAGGCCCATCGCGCGGCGTCCCGGCTCGCGCGCGAGGCGCCGTAGTCCGAGCAACAGCAAGGGAAACGTTGCCGTCGAGGGGCCGACGCTCCAGCCGTTCCAGAAGACCATGTACGTCGAAAAGCCCCAGCCGGCCGCGCCCACGAGCGCCGCGCGCGTGCCGAGCCCGAAATCGCGGAAGAACAGGAACCCCGACAAGAGCCCGAGAAAGAGCGTGAACGTGCAGGAGAACGTCCATGAGAGCGGCAGCGGCAACCACAGCCCGAGCCACGTCGCCGGATGGAAAACGCCCGCCTGCGCCGTCCCGAGCAACGGATTGCCCGCCAGCACGAACCGGTTCCAGAGCGGCAGGCGTCCGTGCACCACGCTTTCACGGACAGCGGCCCGCCAGGGCAGATTGGCGAAGGCGAGGTCCGAGAGAATCGGGTTCTGCGGCTCTCCCGTGCCCCGCGGCGCGGCGATCGGCTTCCAGGGGTCCGCGGTGAAGTAGAGGTCCGACGGACCGTACAGCTGCCCGAGGAGCATGGCCTTGCCCGTGAAGAGCAGGGGCAGAAGCGCAAGCAGGAGGCCGGTGCGCACCGAAACCGGCTGGACGTAGCGCCGCGCGAGCCAGACGGCGAGCGACACCGAGGCCGCGTACGTCAGCCACAGCGCGAGAACTTCGAATCTCAGCGGCGTATCCCCGAACGAGCAGTCAGTGGTCTCGAGAGCGACCGCCGACTACCCACTACAGACTACAGACTCAAAAGGGCCACCACCCGGTCGGCAGATTCTTGGCGAGGTCGTTGTAGAGCACGACTGCCAGCAGCGCGAGGATCATCACGAACCCGACCTGCAGAATTCTCTCCTTGACCCTCAGCGAGAAGTCGCGCCGCACGATGCTCTCGAGGCCGAGCAGGAAGAGGTGTCCGCCGTCGAGCACGGGGATCGGCAGGAGGTTGAAGATCCCGAGCTGCAGCGAGATCGCGGCCATCAGCGCCACGAGCGGCACGGCGCCGCTGCGCGCGGCCTCGCCCGAGAATTTCGCGATGTCGAGGGGGCCCGACATGGACTTCATGCTGGCGTGCCCGCGGAAGAGCCGCCCGAGGATCGAGATCGTCATCCGGAAGTCCGTGTCCACGCGACGCCAGCCCTCGACGAAGGCCTGCTTGACCGGGAACCGCTCGAGCACCTCGGGCAGATCCGGGCCGACCTTGACGCCGACACGCCACGCGTCGCCTTCCTTCCTCGGCTGGACGGACGCCGTGCCCTGCCGGCCTCCCCTCTCGTAACGAATCGGAAATGGCCCCGGCGCGCTCTCCTGGACGGTCGCGATGAAGCGGTCCTGCATCTCGGTCGGCCCGCCCCGGATATCCCGTCCGGCCACGGACAGGATGATGTCGCCGGGCTTCAATCCCGCGGCCTCGGCCGGGCCTCCGGCGACGACCATGCCGATGCGCCCGCGCAGGTCCTTGCCGACTTCCGGATAGACGCCGGCGTCGCCGATGTCGTACTTGCCCGTCGGACGCGGCGTGAGGCTCGCAAAAATGCCGGAACCGGCGCGGTCGACCTCGACCTCCAGATTTTCCCGGGCGCTCATCGCGAGGATGTACTGGGCGTCGCGCCAGCGGGGAGTGTGCGTCCCGTTGATCGTCACGAAGCGGTCTCCGGCGCGGATCCCTGCCGCCGCGGCGGCAGAGCCGGGCTCGACATAGCCGATGACGGCGGGCGCGAGCTCGTAGCTCGGCACCTGGACGCCGATCACGAAAACCGCGGTGTGGAGCAGCAGCGCCAGAACGAGGTTCATCGTCGGCCCCGCGAGCAGCACGAGCGCGCGCTGCCAGCGCTTCCCGACGGGAGGCGCCTTCCGCGACGTGCCTTCGGTCACGGTGGACTCGTCGGGCCCGAGCCCGATCACCCGCACGTAGCCGCCGAGCGGAATCGCCGACACCCGGTAGTCGGTCCCCCGCCATTTCTTGCCGAAGAGGCGCTTGCCGAATCCGACCGAGAAGACCTCGACCGGGAAGCGGAACCACTTGGCGACGGCGAAGTGGCCGAACTCGTGGGCCACGACGAGCACCGACAGGACGACGATGAGGGCGAGCGTGTTGCTGAGGATCGTCAAAAAAGACTCCTTCGAGAGAGAACTTACCGAGCGGCAACCGCCGCGGACCGGCGGCGGACGAGATTCGACGCCGCCTCGCGCGCCACGCGATCGACGTCCTGCGCCTCTTCCAGGCTGGCGGGGGCGGCCGTGCGGCCGGTGGATTCCATGGTTCCAGAGACCACGCTAACGATGTCCGTGAAGGAAATCTTCCCCTCCAGGAAGGCGGCGACCGCGATCTCGTTGCCGGCGTTCAGGACGGCCGGCATGGCTCCCCCGGAGTCGAGCGCCTGCCGCGCGAGGCCGAGGGCCGGGTAGCGGCGCGGGTCCACGTCGAAGAAATCGAGGCGCGACAGGGCCACGAGATCGAGCCTGCCGAAGTCGTTCGGGAGCCGCTCCGGGAAGGACAGCGCGTAGACGATCGGGAACTTCATGTCGTTCTTCGCGAGTTGCGCGACGAGCGAGCCATCCACGAACTCGACGAAAGAGTGGATGAGGGACTGCGGATGGATCACAACGTCGACCCGCTCGCCCGGCAGGCCGAAGAGGAAGTGCGCCTCGATCACCTCGAGGCCCTTGTTCATCATCGTCGCCGAGTCGATCGTGATCTTCGGTCCCATCTTCCAGGTCGGGTGCGCCAGCGCGTCCTCGACCGTGATCGCGTCGAACGTCTCGAGGCGCCGCTCGCGGAAGGGCCCCCCGGAGGCCGTCAGCACGAGGCGCCGGGCCTCGCCGGGCGCGCCCGAGCGCAGCGCCTGGTGGATCGCGCTGTGCTCGGAATCGACCGGGATGAGCTCCGCGCCGCTCTTCTTCGCTTCCGCGAGGATGAGCTCCCCCGCGACGACGAGCGTTTCCTTGTTCGCGAGCGCGAGCCGCTTGCCGGCCCGCACCGAGGCGTACGCCGAGCGCAGTCCGAGCGCGCCCACCAAACCGCCGACGACCGTGTCCGCGTCCGGATGGCAGGCGGCCTCGTCGAGGCCCTCCATGCCGGAGACGATCCGGCAGCCGAGCCCCGCAGGCAGGAGCCGCTCGAGGCGCGGCACGTCCTCTGCACGTTCGATCGAGACGAGCTTCGGCCGGAACTGCGCGGCCTGCTCGGCGAGCTTTTCGATCGAGCGCCCGGCGGCGAGCGCCACGACCCGGAACCGGTCCGGCATGGCCGCCACCACGTCGAGCGAGGACCGGCCGATCGAACCGGTCGAGCCGAGAATCGAGACGGATCTCATGACCAACGGATCATTATATTGGGGCCCCCAAGGGCCGCCCCTACGACACCCGCCAGAACACTAGCGCCAGGCGACAAAGGCCGCCACCACCGGCCCCGCGAAGAGCAGCGAGTCGATCCGGTCGAAGAACCCGCCGTGGCCGGGCAGAAATGTCCCGGAATCCTTGACCCCGGCTCCCCGCTTCCAGAGGGACTCGACGAGGTCGCCGAGCTGGCCCGCCGTCGATGCGAGCGCGCCGGCGAGGGCCCCGAGGGCGGGCCCGAGCTCGGGCAGGAACCACCAGGACCCCGCCGCGGCGCCGAAGACCGTCGCCCCGACGAGCCCCGCGATCGATCCCTCCCAGGACTTCTTCGGAGAAACCACGGGGGCGAGCCGGTGGGCGCCGAAACGCCTCCCGAAGTAGTAGGCGCAGGAATCGCAGACCCAGACGAGCAGGAGCAGGAAGAGCACGGCGCGGGGCGAGTAGTGCCGGAGAAAGCAGAGCGTCGTCGCCGGAAGCGCGACGGACAGGACGCCGAACGCCGTCGAGCCCGCGCCCGCGAGCGCGGCCGCAGGCGCGACCCGCGCGAAGAGCGGCGCGAACGCGGACAGCGCGACCCCGAGAAGGATCAGACCGAACCATCCGCCCGGCCGCTCCCGAGCGGTGATCTCGACGAGGCCCGCCCCCGTCATGAACCGGATCGGTCCCCAGAGGATCGCCGCATCGCCGAGAACGAGGCCGCCGAAGACGATCCCGGCGGTCTTCGACACCGGGTGCCCCGTCTTCTCCGCCATCCGGTAGAACTCCCAGAGCGCGCCGAGCGCGACGAAAGCCACGAGGAGATTGAAGACGATCGGAGGCGCCAGGAAGAGGGCCGCCAGAACGATCGGGATGGCGACCGCCGCCGCAAGCTCGCGCTTCAGCGCCGCCCGCCTTCGGCCTTTGCCTCCGACTTCGCGTCCGAAGGCCTCCCCTCGTTGATCACGCCGCCGTAGCGCCGCTCCCGTTTCTGGTAATCGAGGATCGCCTCGAAGAGGTGGCGCTTGCGGAAGTCGGGCCACAGCGTCGGCGTGACCCAGATCTCGCTGTACGCGATCTGCCAGAGCAGGAAGTTCGAGACGCGCATCTCGCCGCTCGTGCGTATGAGCAGGTCCGGATCCGGAAGCCCCGCCGTGCCGAGGCGCGAGCCGAGGGTCTCCTCGTCGATCTGCTCGGGCGTGAGCCGGCCCGAGACGACGTCGTTGGCGAGCGAGCGGCAGGCGTCGACGATCTCGGTCCGGCCGCCGTAGTTGAGCGCGATGTTGAAGGTCATGCCGCGGCAGGAAGACGTCGCAGCGAGGCTTTGCGCGAGCGCCTTCTGCACCGAGGGATCGAGCTCGTTCATCCTTCCCACGACGCGAAACCGGATGTCGTTCTTCAAGAGATTGGAGAGCTCTCTGGCGAGGTACTCCTTCAGGAGCGACATCAGCGTGACGATCTCGAAGCGCGGCCGTTTCCAGTTCTCGACGGAGAAGGCGTAGATCGTCAGGGCGTCGAGCTCGAGCCGGGCGCACGTCTCGACCGCCTCCCGCACCGACGCGATCCCGGCCCGATGGCCCTCGACCCGTGGCGAGCCCCGTTGCTTCGCCCAGCGGCCGTTGCCGTCCATGATGATCGCCACGTGGCGCGGAAGCCGGGCGAGATCGATCTCGTCGAGCAGCTGGCGCTCGAAAGTGCCCGCCGGGGCCAGGACATCGAGATCGATCACGGCTCAATACTAGCGCGCCGGGCGGCCGCCGGCTCGTAGAAGACACGGCACAGGGTCAGCCCCTGCGCGGCGGCCTTGTGGGAGAGCAGCTGCCGGTCGCCCGTCTCGAGCAGGCGGGCCATGCGGTCCGGCGGGACCCGGCCCCTGGCCATGTCGGACAGCACTCCGCAGATCGAGCGGACCATGCCGCGCAGGAATCCGTCCCCGCGGAAGAGGGCCTGGAGCTCCGCCCCGTCCTCGCGGAGGTTGATCGAGTGGAGATTTCTAACCGTGGACTTGCCCGCCGGCGGGGCGACCGCGAAAATGCGGAAGTCGCGCTCGCCGGGCACGACGCGGGCGGCCTCCCGCATCCGCTCGAGGTCGGCCCGGGAAGAGATCTTCGCAACGAACGGCCTGTCGCGGGGTGGAATCACCTCGGCCCGGCTCCAGCGGTAGAGATACTCCTTCCAGCCGGCGTCGAAGCGGGCGTGGAAGTCCGGCGCGACCTCCTCGACCGCGAGCACGCGCACGTCTTCGGGAAGCCGTCCGTTGACCGCCTCGCGGACCGCGCGCGGGTCGCGGCGCCGCGGCAGGTCGAAGTGCGCGACCTGCCCGTCCGCGTGCACGCCGGCGTCGGTGCGGCTGGCTCCCTCGATGCGGACGGGAACGCGCGCGAGCTGCTGCAGCGCCTCTTCGAGCGCCGCCTGCACCGTGCGTGGCGCGTTCTTCTGGCGCTGCCAGCCGTGGAACCCCGTCCCGACGTAGGCGATCGTGGCTCGATAGCGGGTGGGCTGGCTCATGCGGCGCGCTCGGAGCGGATAGACTTGGATCTGGCACGATACCGCATCCTCCATGACCGAGAGCAGCCTGGCATCCCGGGACCCCGTTTGCGGCATGGCCGTCGCGCCGTCGTCGGCGGCCGCCCGCCGCACGTTTGAGGGTCAGGAGATCTTCTTCTGCGCGTCCGGGTGCGCGGCGGCGTTCGACCGGGAGCCGGGTCGGTACATGCACTCCGCGGCACCGGCCTCGCGCCTTCCCTCGAGAGTCGTGATCCGGGCGGATCGCGAGAATTCGCCGCCTCACGACTCACGACTCACGACTCACGACCCTCCCGGCGTTTCCCTCGCCCTCCAGGGCATGCACTGCGCCTCGTGCGTGACGACGATCGAGAAGGCGCTGGCGCTGGTGCCCGGCGTCGAGGAGGCCTCGGTCAACCTCGCGACGTCGCGGGCCGACGTGCGCGGCTTCAACCTCGATCCGGCGCGGCTTGTGGCCGCCGTACGGGCGAATGGCTACGACGCCCGGCCGGTCGAGGACACGAGCGCGGACGATGATGAGCTCCGGGCGCGAGCGGAAACGCGCGATGTCCTGCGGCGGACCCTCGTGGCCGCCGCCCTTACCGTTCCGGTGGTCGTCATCTCGATGGCGGACCTCATGTTTCCCGGGCGCGACTTCGCCCTGCTCGCGCTGACGCTGCCGGTCTATCTCTGGGCCGGCGCGCCATTTCTCTCGGGAGCCGTGCGGACGCTCTCCCACCGCACGGCCAACATGGACACGCTGATCGCGATCGGCACGACGGCGGCCCTCGCGCTCTCGCTCGCCGCGACGCTCTTCCCGGCGAAGCTCGCGGCCGTCGCGTCGGGACCGATGGGGCACGTGTACTACGAGGCCGTGGGCGTGATCCTCACGCTCATTCTGTTCGGGCGCTACCTCGAGACCCGCGCGCGGGGCCGAACGTCCGCCGCAGTCCGCGAGCTGCTCGACCTCGCGCCGAAAGGGGCGCGGCTCGTGCGGGATGGCGTCGAGCGCGAGGTGCCGCTTTCCGAGGTCGCTGTGGG
>JBGPGG010000021.1:0-33166 GCA_041483715.1 Thermoanaerobaculia bacterium | reverse complement strand
GTGACCTCGGCGACGGTGTTGGTCACCGTGGCGCCGTACCCTTCCCGGAACGAGGCGAAGAGGATGATCATGTCGTCCGCGAGCCAGCGCGGCACGCCGTCGGCGATTATCTGCTTCTTCGCGTACTCCGGCGGGATGTGGACGTAGGAGACTTTCCTTCCGATCGCCTGCGAGATCGCGTCGGCGACTGCGTCAAAGGAGAGCGCCTCGGGCCCCGTCAGATCGTAGATGCGATGGCCGTGCCCATCCTCCATGAGCGCGCAGACGGCCGCCGCCGCCACGTCCCGCGTGTCCACGAGCGCGATCTCGCCCGTGCCCATCGGGGCCGAGAACGTGCTCCTTGCCGCAATCGTAGGCGCGTACGCCAACATCAGCTGCATGAAGAGCGTCGGGCGCAGGAACGTGAAGTCGAGCTCGGAGGCCTCGATCTGCTTCTCGATGGCCCAGTGCCATCGTCCGATCTGCGTACCGGCATCCGGCCCGCCGGCGACCGACACCTTGACGATCTGCCGGACGCCCGCCCGCAGGCCCGCCGCGAGGGCGTTGCCCTGGAGCTCGACCTGGTCGGGCGCGGCGGGGCTCAAGAGAAAGACGCGCTCGACGCCGGCGAAGGCGGCCGCCAGGGTCTCCGGCTTGCCCAGGTCCCCCACGACGATGTCGATTCCCGGGATGCGGATGTGCGAGGCGCGCGCGGGATCGCGTACCAGCGCCCGGGCCGGCACACCCGCGGCCGCGAGCTGGCGGACGACTTCCTGTCCAACCTTTCCCGTGGCGCCTGTCACGAGGATCACGGTGCATCACCTCGATGGAGTCAAAGGCGCGTGGATACGTCCGCAATCATTTCACACCCGGAAGGCGGACCCGTTCAGGGGATGAGCAGAACCTTTCCGGTCGTCCGGCGTCCCTCGAGGGCCCGGTGGGCCTCGGCCGCGTCGCGCAGCGGAAACTCCCGGCTGATCCGCAACTTGAGCCGGCCGTCCCGGATCCAGGACAGCACTTCGCCCGCGCGCGCGACCAGCTCCTCGCGGGTCGCGATGTAGTGGAAGAGACTCGGACGGGTCAGGAAAAGCGAGCCCCGCTGCGCGAGCACCTGCGGATCGAATGGCCCGACGGGCCCGCTCGACTGGCCGAAGAGCGCCATCATCCCGCGCGGGGCGAGGCAGCCCAAGCCCTTTTCGAAGGTTGCCTTGCCGACCGAGTCGTAGACGGCCTGCAGGCCTCCGCCGCCTGTGAGCCGCCGCACCTCCGCGACGAAGTCCTGCTTCGTGTAATCGATCGTCTCGTCGGCGCCGGCATCGCGGGCGATCTGCGCCTTCTCCTCGGTCGAGACCGTGCCAATCACGCGGGCTCCGCGCAGCTTCGCGATCTGCGTCAGCAGGAGACCGACGCCGCCGGCCGCGGCATGCACAAGGCAGGTGTGGCCCGGCTGCAAGGGGTAGACCGTGCACGCTAGGTAGTGCGCGGTCATGCCCTGCAGCATCGCCGCGGCACCCTGGCGCGCGTCGAGACCGTCGGGCAGCTTCACCAGGCGCTCGGCCGGCACGGCCGCCTGATCGGCGTAGGCACCGAAGACACCCGCCCACGCGACGCGATCGCCCGGCGCGAGCTCCTTCACGTCCGGCGCGACCGCGAGCACCGTGCCCGCGCCTTCCTGCCCGAGCGTGACCGGCAGCGCCGCCTTGTAGAGCCCCGTCCGGTGGTAGACGTCGATGAAGTTTAGGCCCGCGGCCTCGACGCGCACGACCGCCTCGCCGGGCTGCGGCCGCGGGTCGGGGACGTCCTCGTAGCGCAGAACCTCGGGGCCGCCGGGAGCGTGGACGCGAACGGCCTTCACGACGCGCCTCTACCTCTGTTCTTCGCGTCCGGAAACGGGTTGACCTTCTTCTTGATGGGCTTGACCGTCTTCAGGTAGTCGTAGATCGCGCCGAGGTCCTCCGGCGTCATACCGGCGTAGCGCGGCCAGGCCATCAAGGTGTTCCTGCCGGGAGGCGCCACCGGCGCATTCTCGCCGTCCATACCCTCGAAGGACTTGAACCGCCCGATGAACTCCTCGCGGCTCGCCTGACCCATGTAATTGTCCGGGTCGGGCGTGATGTTCGCCGTCACGACCCGGCCCCACGGCCCGGGCATCTCCCATCCGCCCGAGAAATCCATCCCCGCGATGGCCTGACCCTTGTCGTCGTGCGGCGTGTGGCAGTCACGGCAGGTCCCGATCGTGACGAGGTACTTGCCGTAGGCGACCGTGTCTTTCGGGTCGGGCGACGACACCGGGCCCGTGAGCGGCTTCGGCGAGAACTTGATCAGAAGATTCACGGGAAAGTCGAGCTGACGCTTCGCGACGGCGTGCGGCACGGGCTTCATCGTGCGCAGGTACACGACGATCGATCGCGCGTCCTCGTCGCTCATGGAGCGAAAGTACTCGTACGGCATCATCGGAAAGAGGGCCTCGCCCTTGCGATTCACTCCCTCGCGCGTCGCGCGGAGAATCTCGCCATCGGTCCAGGCGCCGAGGCCGGTCTCGGGGTCCTGCGTGATGTTCTGCGCCTGGACGAGGCCCGGTACGCCGAGCTTGCTGTCGAACGGGAATCCGCCCTGCCCCTCCGTGCCCGCCTTCATCGGCACGGCAAACCGATCGAAATGGTGGTCGGAATGGCAGGCGAGGCAATCCGCGACGTGGTGCATGAGGTACTTGCCGCGAGCCAGGCTCTCCGGTGTGGCCTCGATCTTTTCGGTGGATGCCGGCCGCCTGTCCGGAGGGCGCAGCGCAAGCCACGCCAGACCGCTGCCCGCCGCGAGCACGACCGCCCGACGATCCAACCGAGAACCTTCAGAACTTTCATCGAAACTCCTTCTCGCCCGCGACAATCTAGTTGACCGGCTCCTCCGGCATCCCCTCTCCGGTCGGGGACGGCGAAGCGTGGTGGTGAACGAGGCGCCACTGGCCGTCCACGCGGCCGAAGAGGTTGGTCGCCTGCATCCGGGCGGCCTCCGGCTCCTCCTCCGCGCCGAACGGAACGATGACCTCGACGCACGTGACCCAGGCCAGGTTCCCGGCAAGCGCAATCCGGATGTCCTCGCAGGACACGGCCCAGGGACGCGAGTTGCTGAAGATGTTCTCCCACGACCGTTCGACCTCGTCCCAGCCATCGAGGCGGTGCCAGCCCGGGTGGACGCAGCTGACCGACTCGTCGTGGTACCAGACGAGCGCCATAGTTTCGAGGTCGCGCGCCTCGAGGGCGCGGTAAAAAGCGAGGTTGGCGTCGGCCACCGCTGTCGCTTCCGGCGTCACCCTCATACGATATACCGCGTCCATGGTCGACGACACCGACATCGGGGAGGGATCGGGCAAGTTTCCCGCGACGCGGCATTCCGCCGTCCTCGCGGCGCAGAGCGCGAACCTCATCGAGCGCGAGCGGGGCCTCTCCATCCTCGTGGCGGCCTACTGGAAGCCGATCTACAAGTACCTGCGCATCCGCCATCGCGAACCGAACGAGGAGGCCAAGGACCTCACGCAGGGCTTCTTCGCTCGCGCGCTCGAGAAGGAGTTCTTCGCGGCGTACGACCCGGAGAAGGGGAGCTTCCGCACGTACCTGCGCACCTGCCTCGACCGCTTCGTCGCGAACGAGAAGAAAGCGGCGCTCAGGCAGAAGCGCTCGCCCGGCGCCCCGGTCGTCCCGCTCGATTTCGAGCTCGCCGAGGGCGAGCTCGCGCGCGCCGAACCCGCCGCCGATCGGACGATGGAGCAGTACTTCCACGACGAGTTCGTGCGCAGCCTCTTCGCCCTCTCGGTCGAGACGCTGCGCGAGGAGTGCGCGCTGCGCGGCAAGGACCTCCCCTTCCGGATCTTCGAGCGTTACGAGCTCGACCTGGATCCGGAGGAGCGCCTGACCTACGAGCGGCTCGCCGAAGAGCTGCACCTGCCGGTCACGCAGGTGACGAACTTCCTCGCCTTCGCCCGGCGCGAGTTCCGCCGCATCGTCTTGGAGAAGCTGCGCGAGATCACGACGAGCGACCAGGAATTTCGCGACGAGGCGAAGAGTCTGCTCGGTGTTTCGGAATGAGGTGGCTCTCCGACAAGACCGTCCGCCACTTGAAGCGCGTCGCCGAGTGGCCGGACCTCGGCGAGACGAAGTACCGCCCGCTCAAAGAGCTCGGCCGAGGCGGGATGTCCACAGTGTACCTCGCCGAGGATACGGTCCTCGGCCGCAAGGTGGCGCTGAAGGTCGTCTCGACCGCCGCCGCGCGCCCGGAGATCGTCGAGCGCATGCGCGCCGAGGCGCGGGTCATCGCGCGGCTCGAGCACCCGGGCATCGTGCCCGTGCATGATGCCGGGATGCTCCCGGACGGCCGCGTCTTCTACGCGATGAAGCGCGTGGATGGGAAGCGGCTGGACGAGCTCGCCCGGGCGATGGCGCTGCCGGAGCGGCTGCGCGTTTTCCAGCGCATCTGCGAGGCCGTCGCCTTCGCCCACGCGCACGGCGTCGTGCACCGGGACCTGAAACCCGAGAACGTGATGATCGGCCCCTTCGGCGAAGTGCTCGTCATGGACTGGGGCGTGGCAAAAGTCCTGGCGGACGGCGCGGGGGAATCTTCCGTTTCGCCGACCTGGGCGCCCTCGTCTTCCTCGACCGCCGCCGGGACGATCGTCGGCACGCTGGCGTACATGGCCCCGGAGCAGGCCGAGGGGTCGACCGACCGGGTTGGAACACCCGCCGACATCTATGCGCTCGGGGCAATCCTCTATTTCCTGTTGGCCAGGCGTGCGCCCTTCGACGCCGAGGCGGCCGAGCGCCGGGCGCGCGGAGAGGCCCGCCTCGCGCCGGCGCCTCCACGGCGGATCGACCCCGACGTGCCGCGTCCGCTCGAGGCGATCGTGCTGCGGGCCATGGCGGCCGAGCCGCATGAGCGTTACGCGGCGGCCTCCGACGTCGCCGCCGAGGTCGCGCGGTTCCTCGACGGCGAGCGTGTGGTCTCCCACCGCGAGGGCCTTTTCGAGCGGGCCGAGCGCTATTTCTCCCGCTACCGGACGCCGATCCTGCTCGTGCTCGCCTACCTGGTCGCCCGGACGATCCTTTTTTTCTTCGCTCGCGGCTAAAGGAACCCCGGACCCTTGTTGAATAGAAGGGTGGAGGAACGATGAGCAAACCGCTTTTGGGACTGCTTCTGGGGGGCGTGCTCGGGATTTTCGACGGACTGACAGCGTACTTCACGCCGGAAGCCCGCAATCAACTCGTCGGCATCGTCATCGGGTCGACCTTCAAGGGGCTCGTGGCGGGGCTCTCGATCGGCTTCTTCGCGCGCAAGGTCAGCTCGCTGCCGCTCGGGGTCCTGTTCGGCCTCGCCGTCGGGCTCGTGCTCGCGTGGGTCGTCGCCGCCATGCCCGACCCGAACGGCAAGCACTACTACTTCGAGATAATGCTCCCGGGCGCCCTCGTCGGCGCCATCGTCGGCTACGCGACGCAGAAGTACCGGGCACAACGCACCGCCACGAGTTGACCCTCTGGAACCTGAAACCTGAAACAACCCTCTCCCGCCGGGAGAGGGGAAGAGCCGCATCGCTCGGCCCGGTCAGAGGAGCGACGCGAGCTTTTCGAGATCGACGTTGCCGCCCGAGACGAGTACGACGACGCGCGTTCCAGGCGGCACGGCGATCTTGCCGGCGAGCAGCGCGGCCGTCGCCGCGGCGCCGGATCCTTCGACGTAGAGCTTCGCCCGCGTCATCAGCAGGCGCATCCCTTCGCGGATCTCCTCTTCGGTCACGGTGACGATTTCGTCCACGGCCTCGCGCGCGATCGAGAGCGGCAGCGCGCCGACGAAGGGCGGCGTCATGCCGTCGGCGAGCGTCGCAGGCCGCGTGACGGGCACGGGCTTGCCGGCGGCGAGCGCCGGCGCGAGGCCCGGGCCGGCCGCGAGCTCGACGGCGACGACGCGCGCCCCCGGCCGCGCCTGCCGGACCGCCGAGGCCACGCCGCCCAAAAGCCCTCCTCCGCCCACGGGCACGATCACGAGCTCGACATCGGGAAGATCCTCGACGATCTCGAGTCCCACCGTGCCGGCGCCGGCGAGCACGACCGCGTCGTCAAAGGGATGGATGAACGTCAGGCCCCGCCCTTCCTTCACCTCGTTCAGCTTGTCGAAGAGCGTCGGCCGGTCCGGGTGGAGCACGATCTCGGCGCCGTAGGCCCGGACCGCCTCGATCTTCGACCGCGGCGCGTCGGTCGGCATGACGACGACCGCGGAGCAGCCCGCCGAGCGCGCCGCCCAGGCCACCGCCGCCGCGTGGTTACCCGCCGAGACCGTGACGAGGCCGCGCGCCCGATCGGCGTCCGAGAGCGAGAGGACCTTGTTGAGCGCGCCCCGCGCCTTGAAGGAGCCCGTCTTCTGGAAGCTCTCGCACTTGAGGAAGAGCCGCACGCCCTTGCTTCGCCCAAGCTGCGCGGAGGAAAGCAGCGGCGTGCGGTGGATGCGTCCCGCGAGCCGTTCGGCCGCGGCGCGGATCTCGGAAAGGGGAATCATCGGCGGCGCCGCCAAGCTTATCCCGGGCCCGCGCGTCGATCGTCGCTTGGCGGTCGTTCCGGTAAGATTCGTCGCCTGTGTTGCGGTACCGCGACTTCCCCTTTCCCCTGAACGTGCTCCTAAACATCCTGACGCGGGAGCTCGCGGTGACCGCCGCACAGCTCGACGGCCTGCTCGAAAGCGGCGCGGCCTACCGGGACCTCTACCGCACGGGCGCGTACGGGTACCGGCTGCTGCGCTTTCGCGGCCCACGCGAGATCGCGGCGATCGCGACGTGAGCGCGGCCGCGGACGGGAGGCACAGGCGGATCGTCTTCGGCGCGACGGTCGCATCCGTCGCGCTCGCGTGCTTTTGGTTCGTCGAGGGCTATCCCACCGCGATCTACGACTCCTGGGGCTACTACTACCTGAGCGAGGTCATTCGCACGCAGGGTCTCTCGGCATGGCCGACCGACATTCGCACCTACGGGTATCCGCTTTTCCTGGCGGTCGTCTCCGGGTTTCGCGCCGTGCCCCAGGAGGAGCTGCGGCTGCTGGTCTTCGTCGTGCAGCTCGTCATTTACCTCGGCGCCTGCGTCTACGTCGGCCGCAAGCTCGCGGACGTCTTCCAATCCCCCGGGTTGGGAGTGTTCGCCTACGCGATCGGCGCGCTGAACCCGATCCTCCTGCTCCACGCCTCTGAGGCACTCAGCGACCTGCTCTCGGCCGTGCTCATCCTCGTCAGCGTCGCCCTCTCGTGGAAGGCGCCCGGCCGGGAGCGGCCGTGCGCGCCGGTCCGCCAGATCTTTCTCTCCTTCTTCTTTGCCGCCGCCGCCGTGGCCGTGCGGCCCGCGAACATCGTGATCGTCGCAGCGCTCGTCCTCGTCTGGGCGGTGCGCGCGCTGCGCTGGCGCGACGTCGGCCTCGCGGGCGCGGGCGCCGCGCTCGCCGGGCTCATTCCGCCGTTCATCCCCCAGGTCCTCATCAACCACCGTCTTTTCGGGACCCTGAATCCCCTCATCGAGAAAGACCTGTACCGGCAGCAGGTGATCTGGGGAATGGCCGCGCTGAAATACGCCACGCTGGTCCAGCCGGATCACTCTCCCTTCCTCGTCTACGGAAACCCGCTCTACCGTGGCGACGCGACC
Source organism: Thermoanaerobaculia bacterium (assembly GCA_041483715.1). GTDB lineage: Bacteria > Acidobacteriota > Thermoanaerobaculia > UBA5066 > Gp7-AA6 > DAHUXD01. The sequence continues at coordinate 25,524 of JBGPGG010000021.1, read as the reverse complement.
CCGGCGCTGTTCCTGCGCAATCACCCGCTGCACTACCTCGCGACCCTCGCGCTGCACGGCTTCGGGATGATCGACCCCGACCTGCCGTTCACCTACGTGACGGACCTCGAGCCCTGGTACCGCTGGCCGCTCGGCGTCTCTAGCTTCTTGCTCGTCTACGTCGCCCTCGCCGGGATCCTCGTCGGCGCTCTCCGGATGATCCGGCGCCGCGACGTGGACCCGGGCGGTTTCGTCGTCCTGAGCACCGTGCTCGTCGCCGGCGCCTGCCTCGCGCTCTATCTGCCGGTGGAGGTCGAGAGCCGCTTCGGGCTCCCGCTCGTGGCACTCGCGACACCCCTCATCGTGGCCGGCGCGGCGCTCCTCCGCGACGGGCGACCCCTGCGGCGGTCCATGAAAGCGCTCTTCCTGCTCGGCGCCCTGGTTGCGGTCCTCGGCGCCGTGTCCCTCTCCCGCTGGATGACCACCACGCGGACCAACCCGCACGTCGAAAGCCCGGCCAACGTCTTCGTGCTCAGCCCGAAGCGCGCCGCAGGTGTCCCGCGCGCCACGCCGCCGGCCCGGTAACCCAGCAAGGTTTGGAATTGCCTCATGAAACCTCCTCAGTCGAAGTCTGCGATGACGGGCGCGTGGTCGCTCGTGCCGACCTCCGGGCGCACGACGCACGACTTCGCGCGTTGCGCGAGCGATTCGCTCGCGAGGATGAAATCGATCCGCCAACCCATGTTGCGCTGCCGCATGTTGCGCCAGGGCGGCCACCAGGTGAAGAGGCCCTCGTTGTCCGGATCGAGCGAGCGGCCGACGTCCACGAGGCCGTGCGCCATCATCTTCTCGAACAGGGCCCGCTCGTCCTCGCGCTGCCCGATCACGCCGGCCTTTCTTTCCTTCGGGTGCACGTCGCGGTCCGTGCGCGCCACGTTCAGGTCGCCGCAGATCAGGAACTCGCGCCCCGCCGCGCGGCGCTCCCGCGCGTAGCCCTCGAGTGCCTCGAGGAAGCGCAGCTTGGCCGGATAGTCCTTTCCGCCGTTCGGCACGTAGACCGACGCCACCGTGATCCTGCCGATGTCGGCCGTGACGATGCGGGTCTCGTGATCGAACTCGGGGTGGGAGAAGGCCGGCCGCTCGGGGCACAGTTGCTTGCGCACGTGCAGCGCCACGCCGGAATAGCCGCCGGCGCCGTGCCAGTAGCACCAGTAGCCTTCCGATTCGAAGAGCATCGTCGGCACCTGCTCCGGCTTCGCCTTGATCTCCTGCAGGCATACGGCGTCGGGCCGGTCGCGTGCGATCCACTCCCGCACCTGGGATTCGCGGGCGCGGATCCCGTTGACGTTCCAGGTCGCGACCCTCATCGCGGGGCCGTGCCGGGGCCGCCCGTCGCGAGCCGTTCCTGCAGCTCGACGCGGGCCGTCTCGAGCGCCGCGCGCCGGGTGGGGTTATCCGTCTTCGTCAGCAGATCCTCGATGCGCGCGAGCGACAACTCGAGCGAACGGCGCCGCACAAGCTCCTCCGCGTGCGCCCGGGAGGGCCGCGCCGCGGCCTTCTCCGCCGCTTCGCGGGCCTGCTCCTTCTCGGCGCCGAGATCCTCTTCGCTCCTGCCCCACCCGCGAGCCATGCTTCTAACCTACACCCAACCCGGGCGGGACCGCAGCCACGCCCGGGAGTAAGCTCGAGGCGAGGGAACGGCCGCGGATGACGATGCGCGCGTTCGGCACCGACCGGACCGAGACCGGGGCCGGAGAGACGATCATCCTGGTCTGCGCTGCGCCCAAGTCCTGGGCGCCGCGCGGGGAGAGGACGCTCACGACCGCCGAGTATCCCGGCACGGCTGTCGAATGGGACGGAAGCCTCTTCGAAGTCCTCCGCGCGGACCCGACGCCGGGGGGCGGCATGCGGTACCACCTCGGACCCTGGAAAGAAGGCCACGCCATCCGCCGCATGGAACGGTATGACGAGGTCACCGAGTCGATCCGCGAGGGCGAGAGGAGGGACCGCAGCCGCGACCTCGGCAAGCGGCGCCTCGCGATCCTGCTCGCGCCGTTGGCCGGGCTCCTGCCGGGTGAGATCCAGAAGAAGATGGAGCGCGACTTCGGCGCGCCCGCCCTCGGAATGACGGTCGTCTCGGCCCTGCCCCTTTTCGTCGTCGGCTTTCTCGGCCTCTTCCGATTCATGGTGGGAAGCGCGGGCGGCGCCCTGGCCTTCCCCGGCTGGCTGGCTCCCTCATTCCCGATCGCCGCGTACCTCTTCGGCGAATCCGCTCTGCGCCTCGCGAGCGCCATCGCGGGGGGAGAGCCGATGGGAACGCTTTCCGCGGCGCTCGTGCTCGCGGTCTGGCGCGCCGCGCAGCAATCGAAGACGGAGACGACGGCGGCCGGTCGCCGCCGCCTTTGGGGCGGGGGATGAGGGCGCGGGCGACCGCTTTCACGTTTTCGAGCCCGTGCTCGCGCTGCTTTCGCCGGCCGAACAGGAGCTGCTCATCGGCCGCTTCGGGTTCGATCCGATCCGCTGGGGCCGGATCACGGCGGCCGCCATCCTGACCGCGTGCGCGCTCAACACAATCGTCTCGCTCGCCGCGTTCGGAACCGGTGGCGGGATCGGCTCGGAAGTCCTCTGGTTCTTTCCGGTCGGCTGCCTCGCCGTCGAGCAGATCCTGCGGCTTAAGACTCTCTCCCGCGGCCAACCCGCCGGAAGCATTCTCCGCCGGCTCGTATGCCCCTTCGCCAAGCCGCTCCTCGCGCTCCCCGAGTAGAGACCCCGAGTAGAGACGCGCGAGGGTGTCAGGCCGGAAGGTCGCGGACGAACCCGGCGACCGCCGCGATCGCTTCCTCGACGTTCTGCGCTTCCGTCCGGCCCGACCGCGCCGGCGGCTTGAAGGAATGGTCGCCGGCCTCGAGCCACGCGATGCGGATCGCGCCAGAGAGCGTGTAACCCGCGACGTCTTCGCGCGTGCCGAAAGGATCGCGCGTGCCCTGGACGATGAGCGCCGGCGTGCGAAGGTCCGCCAGGTGGGCCGTGCGCAGGCGCGAGGGGTCGCCGGGCGGATGGAACGGGTAGCCGAGGCACACGAGTCCGCGCGCCTTCACCTCGTCGGCGACCATGCTCGCGATCCGACCGCCGAGCGACTTGCCCCCGACGACGACGCGGGGACCGCCGCCGAACCGTTCGATCACTTCCTTCCAGCGCGCGCGCAGTGCGGGCTCGCGGTCCGGCGCTCCGCGCTTGCCTTCCTTACGACGCTTCGCCATGTAGGGAAACTCGAAGCGGGCGACGCGGATCCCGCGCGCGGCGAGCCCGGCACTCACGCGGTTCATGAAGGGCGAGTCCATCGCCGCGCCCGCTCCGTGCGCGAGCACGATCGTTTGCGCTGCGTCACCGGGGCCTTCGACCAGGAGATCCTTCTGCACTATTTGGTCCGGATTAAAGACGCCTCAAGGTTCGATGAGGCGATCGCCGCGATCGCCCGCGCCGCGTACGATCTACTGGATGCGCTGAGCCGGAGCGGCCGCCGCGGGATCGCCCGCGCGGCGCTTGCGCCGGCCGCCGAAGGAAAGGCCGAGCACGAAGAAGACCGCGGCGCCGGTCAGGCCGCCGATCGCCTGCCCCCGCATCAGGCGCGTCGTCGCGTAGCGCACGACCTCGGGCAGGTTGACCATCGCGGCCGGCTGGCCTCCCTTTGCGAGGTAGCCGGCCTCGTTGTACCAGGAGAGCATCGGCGGGACGATGAAGGAAGCCGCCACGATCCCGAGCAGCGCGCCGAGCAGGATCCAGATCAGGATGCCTTTCATCGAACTACCTCCCACCGCGGCGTACGCCGAGGATCGAAAGGACGTGGCCGTCCGGGTCGCGGAAGTCGGCCGCCAGTTGCTCGCCTCCACCCATCGCGCGCTCTACCGCTCCGGCTCGACGAGGACCGCCGTTCCGTAGGCGAGCACCTCGGTGACGCCCGCCGAAATCTCGTTGGCGTCATAACGGAATGCGATCACGGCGTTCGCGCCCATCTGCTCCGCGTGCCGCGCCATGAGATCGAAGGCTTCCTGCCGCGCGTGCTCGCACATCTCGGTCCAGAGCGTGATGTTGCCGCCGAAGAGGCTCTGGATCCCGGCGCCGATGGTCCCGACGATGCTCCTCGAGCGGACGACGATCCCCCGCACTATGCCGAAGTTCCGGGAGATCCGGTAGCCCGGCAGATCCAGCGCAGACGTGATGAAGGCCTTGTTCAGCATTCGCTCTCCCCTCGCGCCACCCGGCGCGTCCGCCTGGCAGCTTAGCCGGCCTGCTCGGGGGCGAGCTCCGGCTCGAAACGCAGCAGCGGCCACTCCTCCTCGGAGGCGGCCGGACGCCGACGCAGTTGTGGGAAGACCCGGGCACGGCTGGCGCCGGCGACGCAGCCCACGATCACGAGGCCGAGCCCCGTCCCGATGGGGAAGGCAAAAAGGCTGATGCCGGCGAACGCAAAGGCGAAGTTGCGCGCCCAGAGCCGGTAACGGCGCAGGTGGAAACCGACGAGCGCGTAGCAGCACGCCAGGATCCCCGACATGGACGGGAGCAGCAGGTCCTGGGCGCTCCCCCCCGATAAGAAGACGTGCACGCCGACCCCGGCCGTCACCAGGGCCTGGACCGAGAGCAGGTAGAAGACGAAGCCGGCGACCTGGACCAGGCGCCGGGCCATGCGATAGTTCGACGGGCGGCCTGCCGGTTTCAGAGTCATGTCGCTGCCTCCCTATGCCCGCCGCGCCGCAAAGGCGCAAAAAGAGAAGCGGGCACCGCTCGGCGCCCGCGCCACATTCACGATCCGATTTCTTGCTTCCAAGCTCGTCTGCGCTCCCTTCAACCTTCGATGAATCCGGGTCGATCGCAGCTTCACCTATTTATAACATGGCCTGCGCCGGGAGGGTCAAGAAGTTCCGGCCCCGCTTCGACGTCCATCGCGACGCGAAATCCGTAGTCGGAGTAACGCGCGTCCGGCGCGAGGCTGCTCTTCGCCGACGGCGAGGACCAGCGCACCGCATGGCGCCACGAGCCGCCGCGGCTCGCGCGCCGCCCCGGCCGATCCCAATCGAGGCACCACTCGTGGATGATCGTTCCCATGTCGCAAAGCCCGTAGCCGTTCGGCGTCCCGCGGCCGACCTCCCAGGGACCGCCGAGCGGACCCGAGGGAATCTCGCCGTCGGGAATCGCGTCGCCCCAGGACGTCGTCGGCGCCACGAGCCCTCCGCATGCGGCGTGCTCCCACTCCGCCTGCGTCGGCAGCCGCCAGCGCCCGCCGGCCGCCTCCGAAAGCCAAGCGCAGAATGCCATCGCGTCGTACCAGCTCACTCCGACGACGGGCTGTCCGGGCGCGGAGAAGTCGGCATCCGTCCACCACGGCGGCGCCGCGCCGCAGCCCGAGGCGAGGAATGCGGCGTACTCGCGGTTCGTCACGGGAGTGCGCCCGAGCAGGATCGGGCCGACCCCCGAATGCGCCGCGGGAACCCGAACGGTCTCCGGAACCCCGTTGCGGATGCTTCCGATGTCCACCGTCGTCGCGGTCGCCCGCCCCCCCGTCATTCGAGCCGGATCGGCGCCAGCCCCGCGGCCGCCAGGGCCGCGTTGGCCCTCGGAAGCCCGGTCCGCAGGAAGGCCTTCCAGCGCGCAAGCCCCTGCTCGACGGCCACCTGGCGCTGCCCGAAGCCTGTGACGGCGTCGGCCGTCGGGGCGGCGTCGGCGCTCTCGACCGAGCCCTGGAAGCGCGCGAGCGAAACCGTCAGGCGCAAGAGGCTCGTCGGCGGCGCCTCAACGAGGTTGTAGAACTCTTCGGGGCTCACGGCCGGCCCCGCGACCAACTCGAGCGTCTTTTCTAATTCGGCGAGCGCCGCCGCGCCATCTCCTGGCGCCTTCTCCGAGAAGACCGCCGCCTGCTTGCGCAGCGCCGCGGCCTGCCCGAGGGCGGCGGCGACGCGGGCCCTTTCCGCCTCGATCCGGCGCGCGAGCCCGAACTGCCGGACGAGGTCTTCGTCCGACGCCGGGACCCTCGGGTCCTTGACGACGACGAGAGGCTGCGTCAGCGTGCGCCCGTCTGCCGAAAGGCGCACGGTGTAGCGCCCGGGCGGCGCCCAGACACCGGCGACTCGGGATCTGCGCGAGCGCGACAGCTCCTTCGGCACCTCGTAGTGCAGGTCCCAGACGTACCGGTGCATTCCCGCCGAGGCCGCGGGCGGCTCGGGCGGCGGGACCCAGTCCTCGGTGACCTGGATCTTCTGCAGGTCCGGAGGCTCGATCTTGTCGTCGCTGGCGTAGCGGCGCACGAGGCCTCCGTTCGCGTCGAGGATGTCGATGACGACCGGCGAGCCCGACGCCTTCAGGACGTAATCGAGGACCGCGCCCCTCGGCGGGTTCTCGGCCGATGGCTCGTCCTTCGGCTCCGGAGTGCCCTGGAATCCCGCCGGGTTCAGGCGCACGGCGTCGCGCGGCGCGAAGAGCCACACGTTCGCCGCCGCCGTCTTCGGGTCGAGCTGCCGCAGCGACGACAGGTCGTCGAGCACCCAGAACGAGCGCCCGTGGGTCCCGATGACGAGGTCGCCCCGCCGCACGGAGATGTCGCGCACCGAGCAGTTGGGCAGGTTCATCTGGAGCGGCTGCCAGTGGCCGCCGTCGTCGAAGGACACGAAGACTCCGGTCTCGGTTCCCGCGTAAAGAAGCCCCCGGCGCTCCGGGTCCTCGCGCACGACGTTGACGAAGCTGCCGACCGGAATCCCCCGCGCGATCGGCGTCCAGGTCTTCCCCGCGTCGCGCGTGCGGTAAATGTACGGGGCGAGGTCGTCGAGCCGGTGCCGGTCGACCGCCCCGTAAACGGTGTCGGCGTCGAAGTGCGACGCCTCGAGGATCGCGACTTTGGACCAGGCCGAAAGCTCGCGAGGCGTGACATTTTCCCAGTGCTTGCCGTCGTCGCGGGTCAGCCACACGAGCCCGTCGTCGGTGCCGCACCAGAGGAGCCCGTCGGCCAGGGCCGAGGCGGCGATGGCGTAGACGACCCCGCGCCGCGGCCCGGCCGTCGCGCTGTCGGCGGCGGTCGCGGAATCGAGGGTGGGCGGCACGCCGGGCGCCTCGCGCGTCAGGTCGGGGCTGATCTTTTCCCAGTGCTGTCCGCCGTCCGCCGTTTGGAAGACGAACTGGTTGCCGAAGTAGAGCGCGAATGGCGCGCGCGGCGACCTCGTGAGCGGCAGCGTCCACTCCCCGCGGTAGTCTCCTGGATACGCGAGCGTCGGGTCGACGTCCTGTTCCTGCAGCGTCCTCCAGTCGAAGCGGCCGACGCCGCTTCCGTAGACGACCTCGGGGCTGCGGTCGTCCGGCGCGACGTAACCGTTCTCGCCGCCCACGGAGATCGGCCGCCAGTCGCGCAGCGTGATCGAGGGATAGTCGGTGCGCGAAGGCGTGGCGGCCGCACCGCTGTCCTGCTGCGCGCCGTAGATCCAGTACGGGAACCGGTCGTCGGTGGCCACGTGGTAGAACTGAGCGGTCGGCTGGTTGTACCAGGAGCTCCACGTCTTCGCGCCGTCCACGCTCACTACGGCACCCTGGTCGGTGCCGAGCACCATCCGCCGGGGATCGGTGGGATCGATCCAGAGCTGGTGGTAGTCGTCGCCGCCCGGCGCGCCCTTCAACGGCAGGAACGTCTTTCCCCCGTCGGTCGAACGGTACAGCGTGACGTCGCAGGCGTAGACCGTGTTCGGATCCTTCGGGTCCACCGTCACACCGCCGAAGTACCAACCGCGCTCCCAGATCCTCCGATCGGCGCTCGCGCGCGTCCAGGTCACGCCGCCGTCTCCCGAGGCGTAGAGACCGCCCTCCTTCGCGTCGACGAGCGCATACACGCGCCGCGCATCGCTCGGGGCGAACGCGACGCCGATGCGCCCGAGCTTCTCGGAGGGGAAGCTTTCCGAGACCGGCTTCCAGGTGTCGCCGCCGTCGTCGGAGCGGTAAAGGCCGCCGCCGGGCCCGTTCGAAGGCGGGTACGTGTTCCAGGGCGGTCTGCGCGTCTGCCAGAGCGCAGCGAGGATCGTCTTCGGGTTCGACGGGTCCAGGGCGAGGTCGATCGCCCCGGTGTTCTCGTCCTGGAAGAGGACGCACGACCAGCTCCGGCCGCCGTCCTTCGAGCGGAAGACTCCGCGCTCGGGATTCGGGCCGTAGGCGTGGCCGAGGGCGGCGACGTAGACGAGGTTCGCGTCGCGCGGGTCCACGACGACCCGCCCGATCTGCCGCGTGTCTTCGAGCCCGATGCGCGTCCAGGTCTTACCGCCGTCGGAAGACCGGTACATGCCGTTGCCGTGGGAGATGTTCGAGCGCATGTCGGCCTCACCCGAGCCGACGTACAGGACCCGCGGGTCGGAGGGCGCCACGGCGATGGCGCCGATCGACGCGATGGGCTGTCCGTCGAAGATCGGCTCCCACGTGCGCCCGGCGTTCTCGCTCTTCCACACGCCGCCGCCGACCGCGCCGAAGTAGAAACGGTTGGGCTGCCCCGGAACTCCCGTGACCGCGAGCACCCGCCCTCCTCGAAATGGTCCCGCGAGCCGCCAGCGCATTCCGGAAAAGAGGCTCGGGTCGAACGGCTGGGAAGCGAGCGGCAGCGCCGCGGCGATGGCGAAGCTCGCGAGCAGAAGAGATCGACGAGGCGGATGCACCACTCGGCACCTCCTTCGGAGGCGGCGATTATATGGAGCCTGTGACATCCCGCCACAGCGCCGCCCGACACCGCCTGTGGGACGCCGCGACGCACTGCGGATTCCCGTCGAAACTCCGGAGCCCCAGCGAGGCTGGAAACGTCACTCCGACCGCAGCGCCTCGAGCGGATCGACGCGCGCGGCGCGCAGCGCGGGGATGGCGCTCGCCGCAACCGCGATCGCGAGGAGGAGCCCGGTGACGGCCGCGAAGGTCGCGGGGTCCCGCGGCGCGACGCCGTAGAGAAGCCCTTCCATGAGGCGCGTCAGGAACAGCGCGGCCACGGCGCCGACCGTGATGCCCGCGGCTGCATACGCCACGCCGCGGCGGATCACGAGGCCGAGCACGTTCGCCCGCGAGGCCCCGAGGGCGAGGCGGATTCCGATCTCCCTCCGGCGGCGGCTGACGAGATAGGACAGGACCCCCGCGACGCCGACGCCCGCCAGAAGGAGCGCCAACCCTGCAAAAATCGAGAGCAGTGACCCGGTCAGTCGCGGTGTCGCGAGCGACGCATCGACGACCTCGGTCATGGGCCGCGCGTTGGCGACCGGAAGACTCGGGTCGAGGCGCCGCACTTCGGCGCGGATGGGCCCGACGAGCGACATCGGATCGCCGCCGGCGCGCACGACGATCGTCATCCCGCGCGCCGCGTCGCCGTCCCGTGCCCGCGGGAACTGAGCATACGGAACGTAGAACTTTTCCTTGATGGCCGCAGTGACCCCGTTGTGCCGCTCGTCCTTCAAGAGTCCGACGACGGTCATCCAGGGGCGCCCCTCCTTCGATCCCATGCGCAGGCGCTTGCCAATCGGGTCCTGGCCGGACCAGTACGTCCGCGCGAGCGTCTCGTTGACGAGAACGACGGGAAGGGCGTCCGCCGTGTCGGAAGCCGCGAGTGTGCGGCCGCGCACGAGCCGCTCGCCCAGCGCCTCGAACGCCCCGTCCGAAGCGACCTGCCAGTCCCCCTTGGCGTTGTGTCCCGGGGTCTCTTCGTATCCCTCGAGGTCGAGGCCCCAGTCGCCGATCTCGGCCGCGAGCGGGAGCGAACGGATGATCCCGGCCGCGCGCACGCCCGGAAGGGTCCGCACACGCTCGAGCAGCTCCCGGTAGAACGCCACGACCGACTCCGGCTTCGCGTACTTCGCCTCCGGCGGCCGGATCTGGAGCGTCAGAACCTGCCGCGGCTCGAAACCGAGGTCGATGTGCATCAGGGCGTCGAGGCTTCGCAGCATCAGCCCCGCGCCGAGCAGCAGCAACACGGCCAGCGCCATCTGCACGGCGGCGAGCACTCCGCGCAGACCCTGGCGCTTGAGCCCCGCCGACGTGTTCACCGCGCTGTCCTTCAGAGACCCGGCAACGTTCAGGCGCAGCGTCTGCAAGACCGGCGCGAATCCGAAGAGCAGCGTGGTCAAGATCGAAAGGGCGGCGGCGAAGAGCAGCATCCGGGGCTCGACGCCGAGCGGCGCGAGCGCCGGCAGCCCGGCCGCCCCGCGCGCGGCGATCACGCGCACGCCCGCCCACGCTAACACGAGCCCGAGCACCCCGCCCGCGGCCGCGAGCACCAGGCTCTCGGTGAGCAGCTGGCGTGCCAGGCGCGCCTTGCCGGCGCCCAACGCGGCGCGCACCGAGATTTCCCGCTGGCGCCCCTCGGCCCGCGCGAGCAGGAGGTTCGCGACGTTGACGCAGGCCATGAGCAGCAGGAAGACGACCGCGCCGGAGACGAGCAGCAGCGCCCGTCGCGCCTCGCCGCGGATGTCCGCGTCGACGGACACCGCGAAGGGCGCAAAGCGCATCTCGGGGGGATAGACGCCCTCTCGCGTCAGGTTTGCCGCGAGTGCTCTCAACTCGGCGGTCGCCTGCTTCGCCGTCGCCCCACGCACGAGCGTTCCCGCCGCATAGTAGCCGTGGTTGCGGGAGAGCTCCTTGGGGTCGATCTGCGCCGGAATCCAGACCTGCGAGGGCTCGGTCGCGCTGACCGTGTAATCGGTCGGCAGGGCGAAGCCTCGAGGCATCACGCCGACGATCCGCCGCGCCACACCGTCGAGCTCGATGATCTGCCCGAGCGCCGCGGGATCGCCGCCGTACCGGTTCTGCCAGAGCCCGTAGCCGAGGACCGCGACCGGTGCGCCTCCCGGACGGTCCTCCTCGTCCGTGAACTCACGCCCGACAAGCGGCCGCGCGCCGAGCGTCGCGAACGTGTTGGCCGTGATCGCGGCCATTCCCACCCGCACCGGCTCGGCCCCACCCCCCGTCAGGTTCGCTTCGTCGGTCCCCCAGGCCGCCACGCTCTCGAGGCTCGGGACGAGCCGCCGGTAGTCCATGACCTCCCCATCGGCGACCCAGGTCTTCTCGAAGTCCTTCCAGCGGCTCCAGATCATCACTCGCCGCTCGGGCTCGACGTACGGCAGAGGTGAGAGGAGGACCGCCCGAATGACCGAAAAGATCGCGGTCGTCGCTCCCATCCCGAGGGCGAGCGTCAGGATCGCGGCGGCCGTGAATCCCGGCGCCCGCCGCATCCCGCGCAGCGCATAGCGGATGTCCTGAATGAGGATTTCCATGCCGCCTCCTCCGGGCACACCCCTCTCGCGGAGCCCGGACACTCCTGATGACGGTTGGAGCCGGAAAAGGTTCCGCGGGACGCCGCGGCGCTCCCCGTAATCGCCAGGGGCCCCGGCTCGTTTCTTCCTACGACGGAGGGCGCCCGGCGAAATGGGTCCGGCGCCCCACGATAAGGAGCATCAGCCCAATGAAACGGTTTCCGTGTTTTCGAACGCTGGTCGCTTTCCTACGCCCCCATCGGCTCGTCACCCGAGGGACCGTAGATCGCCGGCACCTTGCCGCCCATCGGGCGGATATACGTGGAGAGCTGCCCGCGGTGGTGCACGCAGTCGAAGAGGATCCAGAAGCAGTGGTCCCGGATCGGGCCCGCGAAGACGACCTGGCCGCCCGCCAGGAACTTGCCGGGCGACTGCCACTTCGCGTCGTCCAGCTTCTCCGCAAGCTCGGTCAGGCGCGCCGCGTGCTTCTCGAACGCCTTCACGATCTCGGCGGTCGAGGCGGGCTCCTGCGTGAGCTCGTAGTTGCTCTGCCCCGTCGCGATGATCTCGCCGAGCGACCGCACCTCCTCGGCCATTCCCCACGCGATGCGGCCGGCCGTCCGCGACGCCTCGTGCGGCTTGTAATCGAGCTTGCCCTCGGGAAGCGCCTTGAGCACTTTCACCGTGGCCGGTAACTCCAGCTTCCAGCGTTGGACGAAAAACTCGCGATCGTTCATGGAGTCATCGTATCTGCTTCGGCCCGCGCGCGGGAGTGGGACACTTTGACCCTTTGGACGGATTTTCGGCACGGGAGCGAAGAAAGACAGGCGCTTCCCTGATAGAAAGCCGCGCATGACAAGATACCACGCCTCTCCGTAGTCGGACGCCGGGGAGGATTCGATGGAAGGCTTGGATCTCGAAGGACTGCTCGGCGGGTTTTCGCTCGCGACGATCCTCCTCGCCGTCCTCTTCGGTCTCGTCGGGTTCGCCGCGTTTCGGTACGGCAAGAAGAACCATGAGCCGAGGCCGCTCTTCCTCGGCATCGCGCTCATGGCCTACGGCTACTTCGTCACGAACGCCTGGGTCTCGCTCGCGATCGGATCGGCCCTGACGCTCGCCCTGTTTTTCCCGCGCTGAATCCCCGGGAGGGGCGCGCGCTCAGAGCATCCCGACCGCGCGGGAGGCGAGGATCGCGATGACCGAGAGAGCGATGAGCGACTGCAGCATGCAGAGAGCCTTCGCCCAGCGCGAGAGGATCGCCGTGTCAGTCGGTGAAAAAGCCGTGCTCGTGTTGAAGGCGAGGAACACGTAGTCGATGAAGCGCGGCGTCCAGGTCTCGGGGTTTTCGATCGGGGCCCCGTCCATCATCTGGGGAAAGAAGAACGCGCCGGCCGTGTGGCGGCCCCTCTTTTCGCGCTCGTGGGGTCCGCCCGCGTCGAGCCGCCAGTACCAGATCGCGAAGACGAGGACGTTCGTGATCCAGAGCATGGTCGCCGAGCGCAGCAGCGACGCGGCCGAATCGGTCTTGGACGGAAGCCGTAGGATCAGAAGCCCAAGCGATCCCGCGAGGGCCAGCGTCACGACCGCGCTAATGGCGTACCCGAAGAGGGCGTCGATCTCGTGATTGCCCGCGCGGTGCGCCAGCGTCGCCGGGATCATTAGCGCCACGACGACGGCGAGCAACAGCCACCGCGGGCCCACGACGAGCGAGTGCGGCAAGGAGAGCGAGATGCCCGCAACTCCCACGAGCGCGATCAGGACAGGCCACCGCGCCTCGGGATTCGCGACTTTCGACGTACCGGACACGGCATAAGCCTAGCAGGCTGCCAAAGCCTCGCTATGGCGCGGACCCGGAACCGCGCCCCGATCCTGACGTCCCGCTACCAGGCAACGCCGTAGTCCTCGCCGTAGTCACTCGAGCCGCCCCACATCGTGCCGTGCTCGCGATCGAAGAAGATCGCGTTGATCGGTCCCGAGGTCTTCGCCTCTGCGCGGATCCGGTAGCCCATCTTCTTCAACTCGTCGCGCACCCATTGCGGCACGGACTCGTGGATCTCGATGAGCCCGGGCCGCGATTCGTGCTCGCCGAAGGAGCTGCGCATCTGGTAGCTGTTGATGTTCGGCGCCTCGACGGCTTCCTGCACGTTCATGCCGAACTCGACGACGTCGAGAAAGAACTGCAGCAGGTTTTGATCCTGCGTGTCTCCGCCCTGCACGGCAAACGCAAGGTACGGCTTACCGTCCTTCAGCGCCATGGACGGCGTCAGCGTCACGCGCGGACGTTTGCCGGGCGCGAGCACGTTGAAGGGATTCTCGGCCGGGTCGAGCACGAAGCTCTGCATGCGCTGGCTCATTCCGATCCCCGTCCTGCCCGCGATGCAGACGGGGTTCCACCCTCCCGACGGCGTCACGGAGACCACCCAGCCTTCCTCGTCCGCCGCCTCGATCGAGGTCGTACCCGCGAGGAAGCCCTCCACGAACGAGCGCCGCTCGCTCACGCGATCGGGCGGGGCGCTCGGTGTCGCGAACGCCGCGGGCAGATCGCTCTTCCACTTCGCAAGGATCGCCAGGTACGGATTCCTGTCCCCTTGGAACGGATACGGATCGCCCGGCTTTGCGTTCGCGTCGTTCTTCGTCCAGTCGATCCCCTTCGCCCTGGCCGCCGCGTATTGCTTCGACAGCAGCCCCCGGCGCGGTTCCGCGGGCGCGAAATCCGGATCGCCGTAGTAGAAGTCGCGGTCGGCAAACGCGAGGTTCATGACCTGATACAGCGCGTGGATGTAGCGCGCGCTGTTGAAGCCCATGGCGCGCAGGTCCATCTGCTCGATGAGATTGAGCGCCTGGAGCATCGCCGGCCCCTGCGTCCACACGTCGAGCTTGTAGACCTCGATTCCCTTGTAGGTCGTCATGACGGGTTCTTCGAACCTCGGCCTCCAGCGCGCGAGGTCCTCCATCGTCGCCAGGCCCCCCTGCTCCTTCGACCCGCGAACGAACTCCTGCGCGATGTCGCCCTTGTAGAACCGGTCGTACGCGGCGAGGATCGCGTCCTTCCGGCTCCTGCCCGCCGCGAGCGCCGTCCGTTCCGCGGCGACGAGTTTCTGGAGCGTCGCCGAGAGATCCGGCTGCCGGAAGATCTCGCCCGGCCGCGGCGCCTCGCGCGCCTCGCCGGCGTGCGTCAGGAAGAGCTTCGCCGAGTATGGCCACTGCTGGATCTGCTTTTTCTGGCGCTCGATCGCGTCCGCGAGCTCCTGCTCGATCGGGTATCCCTCCGCCATCTGCATGGCCGGCGCGAGGACATCCTTGAGGGAGAGCTTCCCGTACTCCGCCAGCATCAGGAGCAGCCCGCCCGGCGTTCCCGGCGTCACAGCCGCCAGCGGACCGTACTCGGGCGGATACGCCATGCCGCGGCTGCGGAAGAATTCCGGCGTCGCCCCGGTCGGCGCCACGCCGAGCGCGTTCACCGCGATGACCTTTCCGGTCTTCGGATTGAAGATCAGCGCCTGCGTCTCGCCGCCCCACGACAGCGTGTCGAACATCGTCGTGGTCGCCGCCAGCATCGCGCACGCCGCGTCCACGGCATTGCCGCCCTTCTGGAACGTCATCGCGCCGGCGGTCGCCGCAAGCGGCTTGCCCGTGATCGCGACCCAGTGCTTCCCGTGAAGGACCGGCTTCGTGGATGCGGGCAGCGGGGGCGCGAACGGGATCAGAGCGGCAGCCAGGGCAATCCGCAGCGACCTTCCTGCTGGATTCGAACGCATGGCCAGCCCTCCGTTGCAAGCGACGATACAGCGAACGCCGCAAGGCCGGCCAGGCAAGTGGCCGAAGTCCATGTCCAGCATTCCGGACGGGGTCTCTATAATCAATCGTTCCCGAGCCAACGCCGATGCTTCCAGTGACGCCCACTCTCTCCATTCCCGAGCACGAGCTGCACGAGCGGTTCGTGCGCGCGTCCGGCCCCGGGGGCCAGAACGTCAACAAGGTGTCCACTGCCGTGGAGCTGCGCTTCAATGTCCTCGCGTCAGCGCTGGCCGAGGATGTCAAGGCGCGGCTCATCGCCATTGCCGGGAAGAGGATGACGGCCGACGGCGTGCTCCTCATCGACAGCCGCGAGCACCGCATGCAGGCCCAGAATCGCGCCGCGGCCCGCGCTCGTCTGGCGGCCTTGATCCAGCAGGCCGCGAGACGACCGAAGAAGCGCAAGAAGACCCGGCCCACCCGGGCCGCCCGCGAACGGCGCCTCGAGGCGAAGGGGCAGCGCGCCCACATCAAATCGCGGCGCGGCCGGGTCGAGGGCGATGAATAGACAGCCCGCTTTTCGCCTGAGCGAGGCGAAGGAGTTTCGAGACATGAGCAAGAAGGACCCCCGCGTCGACGCCTACATCGCGAAGTCCGCTGACTTCGCAAAGCCCATCCTCCGGCGCCTCCGCAAGCTCGTGCACCAGGGCTGTCCGGGCGTCGTGGAGGAGATCAAGTGGGGCATGCCCCACTTCAACTACGGGGGCATGCTCTGCGGCATGGCCGCCTTCAAGACGCATTGCACCTTCGGCTTCTGGAACCGCGCGATGAACATCGGCAAGAACGAGGAGGCGATAGGCCAGTTCGGCCGCATCACGGCCCTCTCGGACCTCCCGGGCGATGCGGTCATCCTGGGCTATGTCCGGCAGGCCAGGCGGCTCGCCGACAGCGGAGTCAAGGTCGGCCCGATCCGCAAAGCAAAGAAGCCGCTCTCGGTTCCGCCCGCGCTCACGGCCGCGCTCAAGAAGAGGACCGGCGCGACGGCTCGGTTCAAGAACCTCAGCCAGAGCCAGCAGCGCGAATACTCCGAGTGGATCCTGGAAGCGAAAACCGACGCGACCCGTGACAAACGCCTCGCGATCGCCGTCGGCTGGATCGCCGAGGGCAAGTCGCGGAACTGGAAGTACCAGAAGCCTGCGAAGGTGAGATAGAGCGTCATCCCGAGCGGAGCGAGGGACCCCGCACTTGACGAGCGGTGGTGGCGGTCAATTCCGGGGTCCCTCGTCGCGGAGCCTGTCCTGAGCGCAGCCGAAGGGCTCCTCGGGATGACAATTCCTACGCGCCCGGGTCGTCCGCGGACGGTCCGTAGATGGACGGCACCTTCGCGCCCATGGGCCTCAGGTAGCTCGAGAGCTGGCCGCGATGGTGGATCGCGTCGAAGAGGAATCCAAAGAGCATGTCGCCGAGCGGTGACTCCCACGCGACCTTTCCGTCCATGAGGAACTGCGCTTTCCTCTCCCAGGCCGCATCGTCCAGCCTGCTCAGCCGCTTCTCAATCTCGCCGGCGTTCTTCTCGAAGGCGGCGACCGACTCCTGGACTTTTGCGGGGGCGGGCCTTGCGAGGTAGTTCACCTGGGCCCTGTCGATGAGCTCGCAGGCGTCGCCCCACTCGCTCGCCAGCAGCCAGACGATGCCGCCTGCGGAATTGCTCGTCGGGTGCGGACGGTATCCCGCCTGATCCGCGGGCACGGCCTGCAGGACCCGGAGGAACTTCGGCTTTTCGGCCTGGAAGCATTCGGCGAAAAACTCACGGGTATTTTTCATGACGCTCCTTCCAGAGCTGGCGCTTTCTGCGCCGCTCTACTTCTTGTGGGCACCGTCGCGGCGGCCGAAGAGCGCCTCGTACTCCGGCCAATCATCGACGAGGCGAAGCCCGAAGCCGGAAGAGGTCGGGGCGGTCGGCGCGCTCTCGACGCTGCGAACGACCCTGCCGGTCAGCGCGAGCTTTCGCCCGCCGGGAAGATTGACGGTGATCCGCACCACCGGGCCGGTTCCCGGCGCCAGGTTCGAGCGTACGAACATTCCCCGGCGCGAGATGTCCCCGGTGACGCCGGCCCCCTGCAGGGCGCCCTGGCTGAACTCGACCGTCATCTCGGCCTTGCGCCGACGAACGGTGCGCGTCTCCCGCTTCCCGATCCCGCCGCGGCGCGCCGGCGCGGGCGGGCCGTTTCGCGTCGAGGCGGCCGCCGGCTCGTACGGAAACTCCACGCCGTCGATCCGTCCTTTGACCACGCGGTCGTCCACGGGCACGAGACAACGGAAGGCGATCGGAAAGATGGCGGACGGCTCTTTCGCGAGCGCCCTCCACTGCTCCGAGATCGCTTCGGGCGCGGGCGGCTCATCGAACCAGAGGGAGACGGGGCCCGAGGGCGTCAGGATCACCGGCTGCAGGTAGTCGACACCGCCGCTCTCCGCCGGAAAGCAGAACCCCGCGTGCCGCGTCGAATCGAACAATTCGAACTCCGTCGCGGCGAGGAAAATCTCGTCGTCCTCCTGGGACAACGCTGCGCGGTCCGCCGGCGCGACGAGCGCCTCGGCGCCGCTTCCTCCCTCGTAGCGCCACACCGGGCTCGCCGCGAGGTCCTCGACCGTCAGGTCCATGAGGCGCTTCATGGGGGTAGGTTATGACAGGAGCCGCCCGAAAGGGGGCTGCAAACACTACGTCCGAATAGGTCGAGCTAGCCTGCTTCGCTTGAGTCGCCCCGCCGGTCGCCGAACCTCCGCTCCATCACGCGGCGATCGAAGAGGAGCGCGTTCGGCGCGGCGGTCGATCCCGGCGACCGGCGTTCGCCCCGGCGGCGGTCGCCCCTGCGGCGCTCGCGAGAAGTGAGCGTGTAGGGCCAGGACTTGGGCCCCCGCGTCGGCGCCGGGGCCTCGATGGGAATCGGAAACGGCCCGGGCGCGGCGTCGGGCGGACGGACGGCGAACGGCGAGTTCTCGACCTCGTCGGTGATCGCCACTTCCAGGTCCGGCCGGCCGACCGGGTCCGACACGTCCTGGACGAGCCAGTGCTCGAGCGCGTCGGTCGGAACGTCGCGGGTGGCGTTGATGGCCGCCACGATGCGGCGCGCGTCGGCGAGCGTCCGGCCGCGCACGACAATCGCCGCCTTCGCGTCGCGGATGTAGCGCCCGTCCTGGGTCCACGGCTCCGGCGAGTGGTACGTCTCGATCTCGTCCGCGGGGAAGGGATCGGACGGCTTCGTCGGGACGTGTCTTTTCGTGCTCATCAGGGCGTGACGACCACCCGCGATTATCGCACGCGAATCGCAACCTTTCGCCGCGCGGGCGTGTTTTGGTGGACGAGGAGGCGAACGCATGCCGGCATACAAGGTCCTGGCGATCAGCGAAGGGCTCGCGGAGAAAGTGCGCAGCGTGCGCAAGGCACCGGGATACGGCCATCCGGTCCACGCCGAGGTCGCGACGGGCTACGGCCCATGCCGCCTCTGCCTGCGGGATTTTCGCATCGGCGTGGACCGGCGCCTGCTCTTCACGCTCGACCCCTTCCACGGCATCGAGCCGTTCCCGCTGCCGGGTCCGGTCTTCATCCACGAATCGGAATGCGACCGCCACCCGGAGCACGGGGGCTTTCCCGCAGACCTCAAGTCACACGACCTGACAGTCCTCGCGTACGAACGCGGGCGCCTCCAGAGGGCCGAGGAGCGCGTCTCGGGTGACGGAATCGAGGACGCGATTGCCCGCCTCTTCGCCCGCGACGACGTGGACTACCTCCACGTCCGCGACACGCAGGCGGGCTGCTACGACCTCCGGGTCGAGCGGGCCTGAGCCCTTCTACACCGGCCGCGCTTCCAGCAGCGAGAACGGGCTCTTCGGCGGCACCACGCGCGCCATCCGGAAGACCGACTGCGCGAATAGCGCTTCGAGTCGCCCCGGACGCAAAAGCGGTACGAAGGGTCCTGATTTGAAAGGGCCTGACGAATTCAGCAAATCAGGACTGACCCCAGAACTACTCGCATCGCAGCGCCAGGGTTGGCGATATCCGGGTTGCTCTTCGCGCGGGCACGTAGGCCGCGAGCATCGTCACCAGGAGCATCGCCGGCACGACGACGAGGTAGACCACGAGGTCGACTCCGCCGGCGTTGAACAACATGGAATTCATGAGGCGCTCGAGACCGAAGCCCATCGCGAGGCCGATCACGGTTCCCACTGCGACCAGCACGAGGCTCTTGCCCATCATTAGGCGGAGCACGTCGGCGGGCCTCGCGCCGATCGCGATGCGAATGCCGATCTCTCGCGTTCTGCGGCTCACGTTGTACGCGACCAGGCCGTACAGGCCGGCGATGGCCAGCAGCAGGCCCACGGCGCCGAGGGCGCCGACCAGCCTCACCGCCACGCGCGGTCCCTCCACGGTCGAGTACCGGTAGAGATCCTCGTACGTCCTCGTCTCCAGCATCGGCATGTTCGCATCGAGCGCGCGGACGACGTCCTTGACGGGCCTCATCAGCTCCAGCGGGTCACCGCTCGACTTCAGCAGGAGGACCATGCGCGCCACGGGATGCTGCGCGAGCGGCATGTAGACGAAATCCTCGGCAGCCAGACCGGACCCGCTCCCGTACTTGATCGTCTTTGCGACGCCGACGACCTCGACGGGCGCGCCGTTGGCGCCATCGAGCCGAATGCGCTTGCCCACCGGATCGGCGCCCGGCCAGTAGTGCTTCCCGAACTGTTCGTTGACGACGGCGACGCGCGGCGCGGTCGCGGTGTCGGACGCGCGGAAGCCGCGCCCGCGCAGAATCGGGACTCCCATCGTCTCAAAGTACCCTTCGTCGACGGTGTCCATCGTCGACGTCAGGTGCTCGCGATCGCGCGGCATCTGGAACGCTTCCGGCACGAAGGCCACGCGGTCGAAATCGCCCAGGCCGCGCGGCGGGTTCTCTGTGAACGCCGCGCTCACGACTCCCGGAGCTTCGCGCACGCGCTCGGCCAGCTGCTCGTAGAAGCGCTGGGTCTGACCCGCGTCGTACTGCGCGAGGCGCGGGTCGAACCGCACCATGAGCAGGTGGTCCGTCGCATGGCCGGCGCCTTCGCCGATGCTGTGCTGAAAACCCCGGATCATCAGGAAGGACGCCGCGAGCAGCATCAACGACATGGCGATCTGCGCCACAACGAGCGCGTTGCGGCCCCACAGGCGCCTGCGGCCGCCGCCGGGCTCGTCGCCCTCGGCCGCCTTGAGGCCCCTCACCAGGTTCGTGCGCGTGCTCTGCAGCGCCGGCGCGAGACCGCAGAAGAGCGCACTCAGGACCGACAGCGCGAGGCTCGCCAGGAGCATGCGCCCGTCCATGCGGAACGGGATCTTGACCGGCAGCTCGGCCGGAATGCTGAAGTTTTGCATGGCGGAGATGCCGAGGTATCCGACTGCGATCCCGCCCAATCCGCCGAGGAGCGCGAGGACGAGACTTTCGGTCAGGAGAAGCCGGATCAGCCGGAAGCGCCCCGTCCCGATCGCGAGGCGTATGGCGATCTCCCGCGTCCGCGTGCGCGCGCGGGAGAGCAACAGTCCCGCGGCGTTCGTGCAGGCCACCAGCAGCACGGCGAGCGCGAGGGTCGTGAAGATCACGCTGAACTTCCAGTTGGCGTCGCTGTCCTGGGTCCGCATCTGGAACATGGTGCGCACGGCCGCGCCGCGCTCGCGATTCACCTTCGGGTACTCGCGCTCGAAATCCCGCGCGACCACGGCGAGCTCGTTCTGCGCCTGCCGCAGCGTGGTGCCGGGCTTCCGGCGCCCCCTCACCGTCAACCCGCGCTCGTCGCGGTCCACGAAAAAGTCCTTCTGCGGGCTGGCCGAGAACACGCGCGCCATCGCCAGCGGGATGTAGAAGTCGGGACGGTCGAAGATGTACAGCCCCGTGAACGTCTCCGGCGCCACGCCGATGATGGTGAAGTCTTTTCCGTTCAAGCGAACGATCCGGCCGACGGCGGAAGGGGCGCCCGCGAACTCGCGCTGCCAGAAGTCCCATGAAAGGACCACCACGGCGTCGCGGCCGGGCGCCTCGTCTTCGTCCGCCCGAAACCCGCGCCCGAGCCGCGGCTCGACGCCGAGCGCACGGAAGTAGTTGCCGGAGACCAGCATTCCGCCGCGGACGAGCGGCGTGGCCTCGCGCTCGGCGCTGAAGCCGACAGTGGCCAGAGGCGCGTTGGCGATCACGCCGTCGTAGCTCTTCGTCTTCTCGCGGATGTCGATGTACTCGCGATAGGAGAACGATTCGAAGCCGTCGTCGCGGGAAGTACTCACCAGCGTGACCACGTCGCCCGGGTGCGGCACCGGGTAGGGCCGGAAGATCAGCGCATCGAGCATGCTGAGGGGCGTCGCGGTCATTCCGATCCCGAGGGCGATCGTGATCACCACGATCGCTGTCAGGCCGGGCGTGCGGCGCAGGCTCCGGACGGCATAGCGCACGTCGTCGACGAAATCCGTCAACCAGTGGATGCGCCGCGCGTCCCGGATCTCCTCTTTCTTTTGATCGAGCCCGCCCATCGCGCGCAGGGCCCGGTACCGCGCCTCGTCCGAGGAAAGCCCGTCAGCGATGCCTTCCTCGATCTTTTGCTCCAGGTGAAACTGGAGCTCGTCTTCCAGCTCGCGCTCCACCCGGCGGCGGCGGAAGATGGACTTGAGCCGCAAAGGCGCCGTGAACCACCAGTGTTCGATTCGCATGGTGCTAAGCCTCTGAAAGCTGGACGACGTGCGAGATCGCAGACGACAGCCGCTGCCAGTTCGCCGTCTCCGATTCGAGTTCCTTTCGTCCCAGGCGGGTGAGCGAGTAGAACTTCGCTCGCCGGTTGTTTTCCGTCTGCTTCCACTCGGCCTCGATCCAGCCCTCCTGCTCCAACTTGTGCAATGCCGGGTAGAGAGATCCTTCGCTGACCTGCAGCACATCTCCAGAGATCGATGTCAGGCGAAGGCTGATGGCCCACCCGTGCAGGGGCCCCAGCGCCAGGATTTTGAGAAGCAGCAGGTCGAGGGTGCCCTGGACGAGGTCGGTCGGTTTACTCATATCGGTTTCCTAGGGGAGTATACGACAGGCTCCCCTCGGTAAGCAAGGGGAGAAATCGGGCACTGGCCAATCTGTCATCCTAGAGCGATAGCGAGGGACCCCGAACTCGGCAGGCCCCTTGCCGGAGAAAGGGTTAGCGTGCGCCCCATGTCATGCCGATAGCCTGCGCGGCGGCATGGCGGCGCCTTTGATGAGCAGCCACAAGCCGAGCGGCACCTCGAAGGCGAGCATTGGAAACCACATGAGCTTCGCGATTGGGCCGGGGAGGATCCCCACGAGCTGCAGCGGAAGGCCCACCACGGCCAGGATCGACGCGAGCACGCCGAGCCACGCCAGTGCGACGGGGACCATCCGGCCGCGCAAGAGGAGATAGGCGAAGAGGGTGCTGCCAACGGCGAAGAAGGTCGCGGCGATGTCCGAGTCCCAGCTCGGCAGCCTCAGCAAAACCGCGCCGAGCGCGTTCGCTGCCGCGGGGTCCGGTGCATCTGCTCCGGCGGCCGTCGCGAGCCATAGCCGTCCCAGCGTCCTCGGCAAGGAGACCGCACCGATCACGCCCTCGGCGACGCGACAGGTCAGGGCCAGCAGCGCGAGGTCGGGATCCTGGTCGCGCGTGATCGAGTACAGCGTCACAGCAAGGACCAGCGCGCAGAAGCAGCTGAGCAGCTCGAGCACGAAGGCCAAGCGCACGTCGGACGCATGCTGGGCGATGCCCGCGAGTTTCGCGGCGGTACCTACCCCGCTGGCCGCCCTGCTGGACAGGATCATTCCGGTCAAGGCGACTGCGATGTAGAAAAGGAACGTGAATCCGGCGACTCTCGCGTTCGTCGTGCGAGTCATACGTGGTTCTCCTTACGCCAGAACGCTTCCTGATGGAGACACATACGAGCATTGGAGCCCGAGAGTTCCACCTTTTTGCAGGTGAAAGTTCGGCCGTCAAGGAATACTTCCCCCGTCGGCGCCGAACTCTCTCCCCCGCGCAAGGGGGATAGGGTCGGGGTGAGGGGGCCGGCCTAAAGGAACCCGATCCCCGCCGTAACGTATGAAGAATCAGGACATGGACTCGACCAAGAAGACCGCCCGGCTCGCCGGACTTCTCTACCTGCTGGCTAGCATCCCCGGCGCCTTTGCGCTCCTGTACGTCCCCAGCAAGGTGATCGTGACAGGAGACGCGACGGCGACGGCCGATCGCATTCGGGCTTCCGAGACCCTTCTCCGCATGGGCATCGGGGCCGAGCTGCTCGGCTTCGCCGTCTTCATCTTCGTCGCGCTGGTCCTCTACCGCCTGTTCAAGCCGGTGAGCGAGAGACACGCTCTGGCGATGATGGTCCTGTTCCTGGTTTCGGCCCCCATCTCGTTTCTCAACGTCCTCAACGAGATCGCCGCGTTGGACCTCGCCGGCGGTGGCGCCAACTTCCTGTCGGTCATCGACGCGCATCAGCGCGATGCTCTGGCATACCTGTTCCTCAATTTGCACGACGACGGAAACATGGTTGCGCAGATCTTTTGGGGGCTGTGGCTGTTTCCGTTCGGGATCTGCGTCATGCGGTCGGGTTTCATCCCGCGCATCCTGGGAGTCCTGCTGATAATCGCGGGTCCGGGTTACTTGGCCAGCTCCTTTGGAGAGCTGGTTCTCCCGCAATACGCGCCTGCGATTGGCCAGGTCGCGAGGATTCTTACCCTCGCGGAATTGCCGATCATCTTCTGGCTCTTGATCTGGGGGGCCCGGCCGCAGCGTGTCGCAGCCCACCCTTCCTAGGACGAGTCAGCAAATCGGACTGATCCAGCGCAGCCGTAGCGAGAAGCGATTCAAACCTTTCGCTCCCGCCCTCGTAGGACGATAAAGGGGGCCCCAATGCGCCACGCCGTCTGTGCTCTGATCCTTCTCGTCGCCGCCCTCCAGCCTGCCACCGGCGAACCCGTCACCGGGACGCCCGCGAGCATCTCGATGCCCGACGGCACGAAGCTCGCCGCGACCTACTACTCCGGCGGAAAGCCCGGGCCGGGGGTCCTGCTTCTCCACCAGTGCAACAAGGACCGATCTTCCTGGAACACTCTCGCAGAAAAGCTCGCCCGCGCGGGCTTCCACGTCCTCACGATGGACTACCGCGGCTACGGGGAAAGCGGCGGGAAGCGCCATCTCGATCTCCCGGACAACGACCGGGTCAGGCTCACGACCGAAGTCTGGCCGGGCGACGTGGACGCCGCCTTCGCGTACCTGCGCGCCCAGCCGGGAGTCCGAGAGGTCTACGGCGCCGGCGGAGCGAGCTGCGGCGTCAACCAGTCGATCCAGCTCTCGCGCCGGCACCCGGAGGTCAAGTCCCTCGTCCTGCTGTCGGGCAACACCGACCGGGCCGGCCGTCAGCACTTGACCTCCAAGTCCTCGCCGCCCCTCATGATTGCGGCCGCGGACGACGACGACGGCATCGTCGAGGTCATGGCCTGGATCGACGCGTCGTCGGGCAATCCCACCAACCGGTTCGTCGAGTACAAGACCGGCGGCCACGGCACGGAATTGTTCAAGCCGCACCCCGAGCTCCAGGGCGAGATCGTCGCGTGGTACGAGGCGACGCTCTCCGGCAAGGGAAAACCGGCCTCCACGCCGAACCAGGCTCGCCGGGATTCGCCCAGGGTCCGCATTCTGATGATGACCGACGAGCCCGGCGGGTTCGCTCGCGTTCTGGAGACACTGACCGCGGAGTGCAAGAAAGACCCGAAGTCGCCGATCCTCGCGGCCCCTTTCGTCAACTTTCTCGGCTATCAGGCGATCCAGTCGGGCGACCCGAAGAACGCCATCGCCCTCATGCAGTTGAACGTCGACGCACGACCCACTTCCTCCAACGCCTGGGACAGTTTGGGCGACGCCTACCTCGCCGACGACCAGCGCGACAAGGCGCGCGAGGCATCCGAGAGGTCGCTGAAGCTCGTCGACTCGGATCCGGACGAGCCGGAAGATCGGCACAAGCTCATCCGGGAAAGCGCGCAGGGAAGACTCGATCGGCTCAAGGTGACGCCGACGCCGAAGTAGTGCGCCTGGGCCGGCGGACGGCCCTCACCTTTCCGCTCTTTCCTCCTCCGCAGAAGAACTGATCGCCGCCATCGGACTCGAGCCCCGAAACGCCGACTCCGGGCGGCATCTCGAGCCTCTCCAGGACCTCTCCCGTTCGAGGATCGACTCGCCTCAAATCGCTCTCGTCACCCTCCCAGGTGCCATGCCAGAGCTCTCCGTCGACCCAGGTGACCCCGGTGACGAAGCGGTTGGACTCGATCGTGCGAAGAATCGCCCCTGTTTGGGGATCGATTTGATGGATCTTCCGGTCCCGATACTGCCCCACCCAGAGCGTCCCTTCGGCCCACGTGAGCCCCGAGTCACCGCCGCCGCCCGGCGCCGGGATCGTGGCAAGCACACGGCCGGTCTGCGGATCGATCTTCTGGATGCGACCCTCGGCGATCTGAAACAGGTGCTGGCCGTCGAAGGCCGTCCCGGCATGCGCGGC